>CAKZMO010000451.1 GCA_937128595.1 uncultured cyanobacterium
GCAACTTGCTCGTTCGCAACAGCTAGGATCTGTCATTGAGGAATGGCCTGATGGACAGACTTACTTAGTTGGGTATATCGCAAGCGAGGGATATCGCAGCTATCCAGGATTAGGGTGGACAATTCTGGTTCATGAGCCAACGGCTACAGCCCTGATGCCAGCTCAAGCGCTGCACTGGCAGATACTGATTGGTGGAATTGCTTTAGGCGTTGGATTTGCTGGCGTCGCTTGGCTCGCGGCACGCTTCATCACCAAGCCGCTGTTGCAGGTTGCTAAGATTGCCGATCAGATTCGCAGAGGGCAAAGAGACATTGAATTACCCGAGGTCGCAGGTGAAGACGAGATTGCTCAACTTTCAAACACAATGACTCATCTCGTGGCCAACCTTGTGGATCGAGAAAAGGCGCTCTGTTCGGCTAATGCTGCGCTGAAGACACAGCTGACTATAAGGGAAGAGATCGAGCGATCGCTCCGTCGCAGTGAGGAGCAGTTGCTGCAAATTGTCGATGGAATCGAAGATGCACTGCTGCTGCGAGAAGTCGGGTCTGGAAAAATTATTTACTCGAACATTGGGTTTACAAAGCTGCATTACCAGTCTGACGCGACCCCTCGTGATCAAGATTCATGGTTGCGCTCAATTCATCCCGATGATGTTGAGTGGGTGGCTCAGAAGGTTGAGACTGAGATTCGAGGCGAAGGTTTCTTTGATGACGAATATCGCATCTTCGATACAGATGGCAACATTCGGTGGATTTGGGATCGTTCCTTCCCTATTTATGACGAGATGGGGAACGTTTACCGCTACACCGTCATTGAGCGAGATATTACTGAAATCAAACGCTCAACTGAAATTTTGAAGACCTTGGTGGAAGGCACGGCTGCCGCAACAGGCACAGCCTTTTTCCCAGAACTCGTTAGACATCTAGCCATCGCCCTGAGAGCCGATCATGTTTTTGTGGCAGAGCGGATAGGAGACGAACTGCGCACATTAGCATTTTGGTCGGAGGGGCAGCTTCAGCCTGATATCTTATATGCCGCGACTAACACGCCATGCCGCGTCATTTTGCAAGAGGGTGTCTATTCGTGCCGTTCTCAAGTTGCTCAAGAATTTGTAGGAAACCCCTATCTCGTTAAACTTGAAGCTCAGGGTTATGTGGGAGTAGCGCTCGTCAACGCGGCAGGAGATACTCTTGGGACACTCTGCATGGTCAGCAAAAGACCTTTGAGCGATCGCACTGATTATGTCACCATTCTCAAAATCTTTGCTCATCGCGCTGCTGCGGAGCTAGAACGTCAGCGCTCTCAGGCCGCTCTCCAAGAAAGTGAGACTCGTTTTCGATTGCTCGCGGAAAACGTCAAAGATTTGGTTTGTCTTCACGGCTTGTCTGGAAAGATTTTATATCTGAGCCCTTCTTGTCAGTCTCTGCTTGGCTATGCAGTAGAAGATCTGACTGGTCGCAACCCCTACCGGTATTTCCATCCAGAAGAACGTTTGCGAATGCGCTCAGAACTGAAGCACATCCTTGAAAAGGGCAGCTCTCAACCGATGACATTCCGCATTCGGAAGAAGAATGGCGATTATGTCTGGCTAGAAAGTCTCATCAAAGTGATCTACGACGAAAACGGAGATCCGATTTATCTACAGACAGGCTCTAGAGACATTACCGATAAAGTTCATTTTCAAGAACAGCTCAAACACGATGCGACGCACGATAGTCTGACTGGGCTGGCGAGCCGTAGGTTGCTGCTAGAACGCCTTGACTTAGCACTCGCACGGGCTAAACGAAGTGAGGAATTCCAGTTTGCTGTTCTCTTCGTTGACCTTGATCGATTTAAGGTAATCAACGACAGCTTAGGACATCTGGCGGGAGATACTCTCTTGCAAGAAATTGCTAATAAATTAGAGGTCATCGCCCGTGGAATCGATCTGGTTGCTCGAACAGGGGGAGATGAGTTTGTCTTACTGCTGGAAGACATCAGCGGTCTCACTGCGGCAATTCGCATCTCAGAGCGTATCCTAGAAGATCTTCGGACGACAATTTCTATCGAGTCTCACGATGTGGTCGTGGGAGCCAGCATTGGAATTGTGCTTGGAAAGGCGGATTACACTGACAGTCTTGAAATCTTGCGCGATGCCGACATCGCGATGCACTCTGCCAAAAAGAAAGGTAAGTCTTGCTGCGATATTTTTGATACCGCGATGCACGTCCAGGCTATCCGGCGGTTGGAGCTTGAAAATGACTTACGTCGAGCGATACAGCAGCAAGAGTTTAAGCTTAACTATCAGCCGATTATGGCGCTCTCTACAGGGGCATTAGCTGGCTTTGAAGCCTTGGTGCGTTGGCATCATCCCGAGAAGGGCATTGTTTCTCCGGTTGACTTTATTCCGATTGCGGAAGATACAGGGTTGATTGTGCCTTTGGGAGCATGGGTGCTAAGTGAAGCCTGTCGTCAAATGGCGCATTGGCAAACTGAGCTGCCTGAAGCCGCTGGACTCAAAATCAGCGTCAATCTGTCTGTAGAACAGCTCAAAGATCCTGGTATTGTCGATCAGGTTGAGCAAACTTTGAGCGAAACAGGTCTCCCTGGACATAGCCTCGCGCTAGAAATTACCGAGAGCATGTTTATGGAAGATCTAAGAATTGTCAATCAGAGACTCAAGAACCTCAATGATTTGTCGATTCAAATTAGTATCGATGACTTTGGAACTGGATTTTCGTCGCTGAGCTATCTTCACCAACTGACTGTTGATAATCTTAAAATTGATCGTTCATTCGTCAGCAATTTGTCCAATAGTCCTCGAAATCTTGGCGTTGCAAAAACCATCATCCAGCTTTCTAAGCAGTTAGGAATAGAGGCGATCGCCGAAGGTATCGAAACCGAGGAACAGCTTCAAAAGCTGAAGACATTTGGCTGCGAAATGGGTCAGGGCTATCTCTTCAATGCTCCTTTGTCTAGTGAAACCGCTGAAAGGCTCATCACTCAGATGGGTGACTCCAATTCTGTGCAGCAGGCTGTTTGTCGTTCTTAGATCGAGATTGTTGATCCAGATCAGGTGTTTCGCTAGACATCTCGCCTCGCGAGAGAACGCTAGAGTATGAGCAAGGCACAACTACAGGGTGTCACGTCTACTTCTGTCTGTCGTTGCCTGTTTCTTTACTCACGAGGACTGATGATGAAGCTTATTAAAGCCTTTCTTGTTGCTGCTGCGGCATCGAGCGCTGCCTTGGGATTAGCCAGTATTGAAGCCACGTCTGCAAGGGCTCAATTTTTGCCCGACGATTCCTTGCATCCTTTCGCTTTAACTTTGCAAGAGCCTCTAGGATGGCTGCAAGCAGATGCAGAACTCGATGTTGTAGATGTGGCTGTGCAGAATGGTTCTCTCGACACATTTGTGAGTCTGCTAGATGAGCTAGGCATGGCTGAAGATTTGCGGGGCTATGGACGCTTTACCGTATTTGCGCCGTCAGATGAAGCGTTTGCTGCTGTCGATCGTGATCTGATGGAAATTTTGGCGGGCGATCGCGAGCTGCTGGCTGAGGTTTTGGCCTACCACGTGATTGCATCAGGAACTCCCGTCTACTCAGAAGACATTACCGCCACTATGAACGTCCGCACGTTGGCGCGTAGCGAAGTCGAAATTAGAGAGCGCCGAAACACTCTCTATGTGAATGGAGCAAGAGTGATTGATGCTGATATTGAGGCCAGCAATGGCGTGATTCATGTTATTGAAGACGTGCTGCTGCCTCCAGACATCGTGGAGCGCTTAAGGTAGAGCCGATCGGCTGTTCTGGGATGCTAGAACGATGAGCCGGGTTGCTGAAGAAACTCGATCTCTTCTGGGGTACTTGTTCTGCCTAGTGATTGGTTTCGATGGGGAAATCGACCAAACCGGGCAATCACATCTCGATGTTTCAAGGCATAGTCGTAGGTGTCGGTCAGGTCAGAATGTGTTTCTGCCAACGCACGAAATAGCTCAACACATTGATGCTGGTCGTCGAGATTTTCGCTGTGCTCTAACGGCAGATAGAGAAAAAATTGCTGTTCAGGAGGGAGGGCTTGATTATCTCCTAGGGCGATCGCCTCTTGCGCTAACTTCCGAGCGAGCGAGTCGGTTGCAAATGCTTTGGCATCACCCCGAAACATGTTGCGTGGAAACTGGTCGCACACAATCACCAAAGCCAGTCGTCCTGCTCTGGTCGCTTGCCATTCATCAAGCTGACCCTGGCGAGCACGTTCGTAGAGGTCGAAAAAGCGATCGCGAATTTCTGCATCGACCGCTGCATCTTTACGAAACCATAGTTTTTTGCGATCGCTGTAACTCACGTCATCAGTAGCCGGATCTCCGAACCAGAAGGTCAGCACCGACTGAATGGCGCTCGTTGTGTCAGGTTGTTCCATCAGCTATTCGGGTTCCTCTCTCAAACAAACTCTCAAGTCGATTTGAAAAGATTAACGTTTAGAACTGACACAGCTAGAGTTCAGGGCTGGAATCGTCTTCGACTGTCAAAACTCTAGTCTGACCACCCGACTCAATTTGCTGCCGCTGAAGGGTGCGAAACGTTTCTGCCTGATTGCGAATATCTTCTTGTCGCTGACGATTGAAATCTTCGATGGAGCCACCGTTGCGAAGCTGCATCTGATGAATCAAATCAAAGATGCTGTTTTGGGCATTGCCGCCGCTGGCTTCAAAAGGATTAGAACTATCGTCAGTCGAACGAAAGTCTTCTAGCGGATCCACAGACGTACTCTGAGCACGGGCTGGCGCGGAGCTGATGCAGGCGATCGCTCCCATTACCGTCAGAGAAGTTCCTACTGCTCCAAGCCTGATGCGACTTAATTTAGACATACACCAACATCTCCGAAAACAACACGATTTAGCGCCATAGAACCCAGAAAAAAGTATACCTCCAGTTTTTCTGAGCAAAAGGGCTGATGCTACTGACGCAACAAATTTAAAAATGCTCCCGTTCTATTCATCTACACGTTTTTAAACGATAACCCAGAGAAAAACGAGTCAGGAGCAGCTCATATATCGCAACGAACTAAGACAAGGTACGTCGCAGCACAGAACGGATCGTGCCTAAGGCAATGACATCAAATCCAATGAGTACGAGCAACGCTGACCAAAGGGTAACTTCACCAAAAGGGGCGTTCATCACAATGCTACCGATTGTCCAGTCGGCGTGAGTATAAACATAGCGAATCGGCTCAATCGCATAGCTGAGGGGGTTCAAAGAGGCGACCCACTGTAGCCAAGTTGGCATAAATGATAAAGGCGCAAGAGCTGTGCTGGCAAACAGCAATGGCAAGTTCGTCACGAAGATTACAGCGATGAGTTCAACATGACCAGGGAGGGCAAACGCAAGCCCTAGGCTCAATCCTGTCACTCCTAACACCAGTAGAAGCACGATCGTGGTCATCAACAACAGGCCACTGATGCCAGGAATGCCTGCTCCTAGAGCTGCACTGGCGGCTACGATCGCAGCCGTCTGCACCAGGCTCAGGGCTGCGATAAAGATAGATGACGCCAATACGATTGAGAACCGCGATGCTAGGGGCGCGACCAATAAGCGGTTGAGAAAGCCAAACTCTCGGTCAAACATGACGGGCAGTCCGGCGTTGAGCGCTCCACCGAAGGCTGTAAAAACAATGATGCCTGCACCCAAGAACCGCCCGTAATTGGTGCCTGCGCCAAACAGATCATCCGGCACGTTTTGAAACAAAGCTCCAAACAAAACCAGCCACATGAGCGGCTGAATAATTCCTGCAACCAACGTGCTGGGGCGACGCTGGAGCTGAATGAAGAGACGGCGGGTCAGCGCTAGGGTCTCCTGAACAAATTCTCCTGAAAATAACCCTGGAGTTTGAAGGGCGATCGCCGCATCGCCTGCTCCAGTTGAAGCAACGTTTTCAGAATTTTTAGGGGGAGTAATAGTCTGGCTCATAGTTAACCCAATCGTTTTTGCACCAGTTGTTTC
>CAKZMO010000452.1 GCA_937128595.1 uncultured cyanobacterium
TAATTGAGAAAATTCGCATTAGTGAGCTTTATTGAGAATACTTTTGTTGGCAGCTTTCTCTCAATGAAGGGCAAATTAGGCTTTTTGGCAATTCCTTATCCCGAACTCACGCTAGATATTATCTTTATTCGAGATGGGCGAGTGCAGAGTATTTCTGAAAATATTCCTCAGTGTGATGAGCGCTGCCCTTTGATTCAGAGTCAGCAGCCCGTTAATTACGTTATGGAAGTTTCAGGTGGGACTTCCCAATCGTTAGGTTTGAGTTCAGAAGACGATATTAAGATTATTTACTTGGAGGTAAAAGACAGGACTTACGCATTGACAAGTGAGTAAATGTGTGAGTTGAAGATAAAAGGTGTTTCATCGGTCAACTTTGTGCGCATCCTCACTAAACCCTCAACTGCTCACTGCACAATCGCTCTCTACGTCCGCTACCTGCTGGCTCAACCGCAAGGTTCCGGCTGCTGTGAATTGTCTGAGATCCTGAAAACAGTGTCCCACGATAGCATTAATCGTTTCCTGTGCCGAGAACGCTATGTGCCCAAGGATCTCTTTGATGAGCTCATCGCTCAAGGCTGGATTGAACTCGTCGGGGGGGTGTTGAGCGGTGACGATACGGTACTGGAGAAACCCTATGCTCAGCGAACAGCGACTGCTCTGTTAGGTTATTTCTGGAGTAGTAAAGCGGCCAAGCCCGTGCTGGGACTCTCATTAGTCACGCTCTATTACACCAGCCCCAATGGCTTGCGCGTGCCGATTAACGATCGCCTCTATGACAAAGCGGAGAGCAAAACCAAAAATCAGTACTTTCAAGAGATGTGGCAAGAGGTGAGGCAGTGGGGACTGCGCCCTCGGCTGGTCACTAGCGATACGTGGTATGCCGCCAAAGCAAATCTGAATCTGCTCAAAAACGACCAGACGGGATTTTTAGTCGGAGTGGCCAAAAATCGACGGGTGCGTTTAACCTCCCATCAACCGTATCAACGGGTCGAGTCCCTTTCCGTTCCCGAGTCTGGGGTTCTGGTCTATCTTAAGGGAGTCGGGCAAGTCAAAGTCTTTTGCCAGCGCTTCAAAAACGAATCGTGTCGGTATTATGCCTTGTCCTTGCCCGACCCTGAGGCATTAGAAACAGCAGGTGCGAGTGACTTTGAGCAGGGCCATACGCTGCATTGGGGAATTGAATGTTTTCACAGAGCGGGGAAACAGTTGTGTGCCCTGCGACGCTTTCGGGTGCGCTCAAAGGAAGCCATTCATACCCACTTTTTTGTGCCCTACGAGCCTTTGTGGAGTTAGAGTTGCGCGTGTGGCAGCAGCAGCTAGGCAATTGGTATGAGCTACAACGTCACCTCTATCAAGACGTCGCTCGCCAATTCATTCTCCAATCGCCTCTAATGGGTCAGGCCTCTTGACACCTAATTTTGTTAAATTTGTCAATGCGTAAGTCCTGACGGATCCCGAATGTCCTCGATCCTTGTTTTTCGCACACTTAGCAACAAGGTTCATAATGCGTTGAATCTTTTCTTTTCTAATTAACGCCTCAATGAATACACCCTGATCTTCTTCTGCCAGTTCATCAACTCGCCGCAGTAGGTCATCAACCGCTCCAACTCCAGCAGACCTCGCAGAAGGTGTCGATGAGTCGAATTGCATAAGCAGCTATCTTTCGCATGGTTTGCAAATGACAAGGCCGAGTCATGCCAATAGAACAACAAAGTTATTTTCACTACACGTAGGACAGTAGCGACACCAAGCAATCGGCATCATCTCTCCTGAGTCATATTGTTACATTTACTACTAAATTAAATCATCAACCTCCGAGAGATTGATGCATGATGCCGTCGTCTAAACTACATTGAGAGAAAATTACCGTCTCTCTTCCGACGGATTTTCCGAAGCGCGATTGATCGCAGTCGAAGTGTACTTACCGACTTTGCCAATGAGCTCCGGCATATCATCGAGGTCACAATACTGCATCAGCTCCATGAGCAGGGCCATAATAGACAGGACCTTGCTCCCTTGCTCATGACGGTCTTTAGAAATCGCGCCAAGCTCTCGCACCAAGCCCATTAAGCTTTCGTCATCACAAAGCTGGAGCAGCGCTGAAATAATCTGGTCAGGGGGAGTGTCGGCATTGGTTAGGGCTTCGTCGGCCAAACCCAGGCCCAAATTTTGGTAAAAGCGGAGATAGACATCCGTTGGCATCGCATCCAGGAGCCGCTGAAAGGTCGATATTCGTACATCGCGCCCCTGATTCCGCATGGAAGAAAGGGTCGCATCCGTCACACCAGCCGCTTCTGCTAGCTGAGTGGCTTTATATCCGGGTGCTTCGTCGATCGCGGCAAAAAAGGCATCTTTGACCCTAACTCGTTCAGCAGCACTAGCTTCATCCACGGGCACTGAGGCTGGAGTCTGGGCAGGCTCAGTCGGTTCGGTCATAACAGAACGATTGGCGATCATCAGAACAGCAGTCTCTCAACAAAATTTGAGTCAGCAGATTGATGCACAAACAAAAAAATTCGGAGAGTCCTTACGTCTCCATCATGCATCCCTGCGCTCTATTTATAGTCCCCCATCAGTCGTGATTGATCGAGATCACCTCGCAAAGCGTCATGAATGCATGGGATTGAGTGAAGCAAATGATAAACAGAATACCGCCGATCTAAACTTCACAAAAAATTTTATCTTTATCGGTAAGTTGCAGTATGATCGGGGCGGAAAACTGCGATCGCTTCTCCTTTGCATCCCTTTAAACCGGGAGAGCAGGCGGCGAAAGCTGTTTCCCGCAGCGCATCTCGCGCTAATCTTATACGCAATCTGCGAAAAAGGAGGTGAAAAAACGCTTTAAAAGTCAAAAACTCTGATTGCTGCCAACAACCAGAGTTCAAAGACTACCGCTAATGCGGAACCAAATTATTCGGAATAGACCGACGAGGGACATTCAAGACCGATGCAAAAGGAACCTTGAATGGCTCATAGAATTATTGTGTCTATATTATCACGCCTTTCGGAAATGGCAACACTTTCCGGAAGGTGATAGTTGGTGATGCTCAACCACGGTCTATTCCTGCTCTACACAAAAGGAATAGAACAGCATGGAAGCAATCCTTACCCCGAGCGATACGACCTATCGCTTCGGATCAGACGGTGCATTGCAGTCTTTAGAAGCCTGGATGCTGGAGGATTTTCGGCATTCCGCGATCCCAGATCGCTTGACCACCGCTAACGTCCAGATCCTCACAGGGGATGCCGCCATCCAGGTCATCCTGGAGGACAAAATCGCCCAGTCGCAAAAAGTCACCAGCTACGTGACCACTGGCGTACAGCGACTGCTTGAGGTGTATGAACCCTTGCGCGATGGCCTGTGGTGTACCCGCGAAGGTGTCCCTTACGCGAAGCCAATCCATCCACGCCCCGATCCTCACAAGCTTGGTAAGACCATCAAATACGAAACGCCCCCTGGCGCAGTGGCAGAGCCGGTGATGCCCATCGTTGATGAGGAAACTGCGGCGCTGATTTACAATCGCTACGACGTCACCCCCCTACCCGGACAGGATTTCTGGACCGTCGTCGAGGAATACGGTCTGCCCGTCGCCATCACGGAAGGTTTGAAGAAGGCCCTCGCCCTCATCGCTCACAGCCTCCCGGCGATCGCGGTGCGCGGCATAACCCAGTGGCATGTCAAAGGCAGCCTGCAGCTGCACGCGGCCATCGAACGCTTTGCCACCAAAGGTAGACGGCTGTTCATCATGTTTGACCAGGACAGCAAACCCAAGACCATCGCCAACGTTCACCGCCAGGTCAAGCAGCTCGGCATCATCCTGGAGGGCAAAGGCTGTGAGGTGCGCTGCCCCATCTGGAATCCCCGTGAAGGCAAAGGGATTGATGATGTGCTCTACCGCTACACCGATGCCGCCAAAGCGGCTGGACTGTGCGAAATTGTTGAGCTGGCCACGCCGGAATCGGAGCATGAGTCGGTTAAAGGGTTCAGTGACCTGCCGCGATCGCCTCAGCACCGGCGTGACGCCAGCAGCGATCTGCTCCCCGACAATGCGCTCGCACTCACCAGCACGGAACGCCTGGATGAAATTCTGAGTGATGCCCTGACGCTGAAGCAGTACAAGCGCAATGGGCGAATTGCAGCGGCCCTGAACGCTATCTATCGGCATAATGCCCTGACTTTTCCCATCGAGCGCACCACCGAAGGCAACTACCTGCCAGCTTTGCCCAAACTGACACCCAGCGCCATTCATGTGGTGGATGCCACCATGAACACCGGCAAGACTTACCGGATTGGGCGGGACTGGGTACAAACGGCCCTTCAGGAAGACAAACATGTCCTAGTGCTCTCACCGCTAAATTCCCTGGGCCAGCAAACCGCTAAAGACTGGAACATTCTTCATATCCACGACCAGGGCGCAACCGGTCAAAGTCAACGCGACTTCTGGGAAGCGGCTCGCCAGCGCCCCGGCATTGTGCTGTGCCCAGACTCTATCGCGAAGCTGCCCGAGTGGTTCTGGAGTAAACCCGTCGTCCTCATCGTGGATGAAGGCAACCAGGTTACTGAGCACATCTGCCAGGGCGATACTCTCAAGAGCCGCTATGGAGCCATCCTGGAACGCATTGCCAGTGCCGCCAAACATGCGATCGCATCTGGAGGCGCGATTGTCCTTTCTGAAGACGGCATTCCAGACCGCGCCGTGCGCTACTGGCAGGCCCTCAGCGGCACCCTGGCCGTGCGCTGTTTCCGCCATCGGAAAGTGGGCTTGCCGTGGGACTGCCAGGTCTTCTCCGGCAAGGCCTCCGGGTTTCGGCAACGTTTGCTGCACCGCATTGAGCAGGGTCATCGCCTGCTCTTGGTGACCAGCTCCCAGCGAGAAGCCAAACGGGTGGACCGCATCTTACAAAGCCAGGGCCTGCGCTCAACTCGCATCGATTCAGAGACCAACGAAGGGGGAGCCTTCAATCTGTTCTTCAAAGACCCGGATCACTGGCTTCAGGTGCATCAACCGGACGTGCTGATCCTCTCCCCCAGCGCCAAGTCCGGTGTCAGCATCGAAGGCCGCGTAGCGGTCGAAGATGCCTACTTTGATGAAGTGTGGGCCTACTTCCCGGCCCTGAGCACCGATACCCACCTGCAGCTCCTCGGTCGCTATCGACCGTCCGTACCGCGCCTAATTTTCATTCCTCCCTTTATCACTGGCACCGCTGATGAAGCGCTGGGCAATCCTCGGGCGATCAAACAGCGCCTGAGCCAAAACCTCACAACCCTGGCTCGCCTCTTTGACCTGGGAGCCGATGACCACGAGTTGGCCGGTGTCGAAGCCGCAATCGTGGATTACCTAACCACCGCTCGCACCGTCAGCGGCAGTCAAAAGGCGATCGCCCAGGAAGCTTTAATTGATCGCCTTGAAGGCGCTGGCCACCGTGTGACCGCTGACACCCTAAAGGCTGATAAAGCCACCGCCGAACTCTGGCAACTCACACAGGAGCAAATCTGGCTTGAGGAAGCCGTCGAAATTGCCGAAGCTGACCCCGAAGAGGCCCATACCCTCGACTGGGCACACCGCACCCTCGACAGCATGGAAAGTGGCCGTGAGGCCCGTCTGATTGCCTATAAGGTGCTGTGCCGCGATGAGTTCCCCGGTATTGCCTTTGATGATGCTGAGGAATGCTACGAAGTGCTCTGCAAAGACTATGGTGCTCTGCGGCGAGGCGTCCTGCTCCAGGCCCGCGCTGAGAATCTAGAGGCGGTCAAAGCCAGCGATCGCAACGTCGTGGAGTCCATTCTTGCTAGCTCTATCCGCGCCCCGCACCGGCTACCGCGCAGCTACGTAAAAGCCGCCATCGTCGCCAAGCTCGGCGTCCTGAATCTGCTCGACGGCAACCCATGGACCAACAGTGACAAACGGGCGATCTCCATCAAGCAAACGGCACTGCGGTTCATCCACGATGTGCGCTATTGGCTAAACCTGACGATCAACGCTGAGCAAACACCCTGTCAGATTGCTAATAAACTGGTCAAACGCTTGGGACTGAACGTCGTAGCGATCCGTCGTCCCGGTCAGCGTCATCAACAACGCGATCGGCTGTACGTGTCAACCAATCTCCACGCTCCAATTCGTCTCAAACTTCTGCAAGCGGTTCAACACCAGCTATCGGTGTCCACGGTTTCTAAGACCGATCTAATGATGAATAAAGACGTTGTGGACACGGCTTCCCAGTCCTCTAAATCATCAATGCCGAACGCACACCCAGAGTGGCAGATCGGCGATCGCGTCCTGTTCGGGCATACGTTAGATGCCTGGCGCATTTCTG
>CAKZMO010000453.1 GCA_937128595.1 uncultured cyanobacterium
GCATTTCCTAACTGAGTGCGAATTTGAATGGCCTCAGTTAGATAAGCATTGGCACTGAAAGCATCGTCAACGGCAAGGGCACGGCTTCCCAACTGGTGAAGGGCATAAGCCTCCGCTGCTCCGTCACCGAGCGATCGCGCAGCTTCTAGTCCCAGATTCCAAACTTGCTGCCATTGTCCCCAGCGCTTGTTCATGAACAAAGGTTCGTCCAGCAGCAGACTCAACTCCAACACATCTTGCCAATGCCCGTGTTCAGCCGCGATAGACGTGAGTTTCCAAAAGATATCCAGAGCTGGAGCGAGAGTGACTGGCGCACGATGCTGTTTTGCCCATTCTTTGAAGTAGGAGAGCGATCGCTCAATCCAGGGCGATAAATCCCAAATGTGCTGAAACAGATAGACCAAGTTGCCCGCCAGCCGGTAGCGAACACCATCCGTCCAGACTAAGCCTCGATTCACCAAAGTCTGAAACGCTAAATCGAGATTGGTCGCAGCAGACAACGCCTTTAAGTGCGAAGCTGCAACAGGAGTCACCCCAAACACAGCCAACACGGCTAAGAGTCGGCGCTCAATTTCAGGCAGACCTGTCGCCGCTCGAATCGCAATAGCCTCCGGCGACTCTCCAGACTGAAGTAGCTGAGTCAGGTCTTGCAGCCAGTTCTCATTCCCAGACCGAGATTGATTATCTGCCGAGGCCCGAGCCGCCGAAACAGTTTGAATCATCCGGAGTGGATGTCCCTTGAGCAACCGACAAAGAGCTTCAACCTGAGTTCGCTCTTCGTCATAAAACGTCTGCCCTAGATGCCGTTCAATCAGCTCCATCGCATCGGGAATCGGCAACCCGCGCATGGGGATCGTGCGACCTTCACTCCAGCGAGGACTGCCGACAGACGCCATTAGGAGAGCGAGTCCTGTCTCTTCTTGAACAAGCCTATCAATAGCTATTGGATCAAGCTCCACTTCATCCAGCACAACGAGCGCTCGAAGCGGCAACAGTGACTCGTACAGTTCATCTTCTGTTGGCTTGGTGGGTCGAGTCGTGTTGTACTCATAAAAGGCATCAAATAGAAACTGGGTCAGATCTTCCAGTGGCTGGTCTTGCACCCG
Organism: uncultured cyanobacterium; assembly: GCA_937128595.1. Classification (GTDB taxonomy): domain Bacteria; phylum Cyanobacteriota; class Cyanobacteriia; order CAKZMO01; family CAKZMO01; genus CAKZMO01. The sequence continues at coordinate 1,107 of CAKZMO010000453.1, forward strand.
ATGGTAGACTACGCCGTCTGGAAATTGAGTCAGCATCTCTGGTCGATGGGCCAGATAGCGCAGCAAGGCACTCTTTCCTAATCCTTGTTCACCGTGAAATTCAACGGGCAAACCCACCCGCAATGCCGATAGAGACTCTTGTGTTTCTGGATGACGATCGAGCAGATTCCGGAATGGCTCGCAGTAGCGATCAGCAGTGGGACGATGGCGGCGACTCGGCTGTAGCGGCGACTCTTGCCGGAGGTGAACAATCGCCCCCTGAGGAGTCGAGTGCAGTGAGCGATCGCCAATTACGACTAAATTCGCTTGAGAAGAGGTCTCAGGTTCAATGTGAATCTGTACCAAAGATTCAGACTGTGGCTGCTGATAACGGGTAGGCTGCGCATTAGGGGAGAGGCGAAAGCGATATGGTGGGGCAAGCCAATCGCTTCATCCCCCGCTGAATCAGAGGAGCAACAATTTTTTGATCAGGAATCTGCTGTCCTCTCAAAGTTAGGTGAAGCCGATGGCCGTCAATCGATGCCTTGACGTTGACCCCATGATTGGCCAGAGTTCGGTTTAAAAGGTTGGCGATCGCCCCCGCATCACCAGCACGGGCATGTTTAAAAATTTCAGCGGAGTGCATGATGGGGTCGGTAGATTGCATTGCGGTAGGCAGGGTAGTCTGAACCATGAGACGGCAATCCTTTTGGGCATAACATTCAGCGGATAATGCGCCTGTGCTGGTGGGTAAAAACGGAATTTGCCTTAGAGCATCTTCAGGCTTAGAGAATTCAACTCTTGTCGAATTAAATTTGAATCAGCAGCAGTCTATTTTTGAATTTATCCGGGGTGTTTCAACCCGCGCTTTTGTTGTTATGCCAGTTTTTTAGGCGATCGCACATTAATTCCATAAGATCTGAAAAAGAAAGAAGAAGCTGGAACCTCTACGCGGATGAGTGAACGACGTGCTCCTTTATTTTCTAAGAAAATAGCAGATTTCTTCACCTTTCCCTATCCATTTTAAGAGGCTTTCAGAATCTCCTCACCTCAGCCAGATTAAGAAGTATCTTCTTTTGCTTTCTATTGAAATATAGATTGAGCCGCAAAATGCCAGATTGGCTGATAGTTAAAAACAGAAAATAGATCCCAAAAATCAATCGAAACAATCAGCAAAAACAACGGGAATTAGGATTCAATTTGCTCAGATCGAAGACGGCTTCAAACGACTCTCTCTAAAATCTTCAGTTGTTTCAGAGGCTTGTCAGGAAAGCTTCTGCTCCAAAGCCAGATTTTTTTGGATGGTGTTCAGAGCAACGTCGGAGATTCTCAGTTCAGGAGGGCGCGAGACGTCCTCCAGCCCGTCTGCACCATAAAATAGGCTGACCTCCTTTCACTCGGTCATCAGAGTGATCAGGGTGACAGATTAGTACAAAAAGAGGCGCTGTGCTGCCCGTGTCACCGCCACATACAGAAGCTGATTACGCTCATAGATATTGCGATTGACGTGGATATTGGGCGTATCCACAAAGATGTTCTGAAAGGTAGAGCCTTGAGACTTGTGAATAGTCAAGCAGTAGGCATACCGCAAGTCATGAAAGAGGAGCTTGAGTTCCCAATATTCACGCCAGCGTTTTTCTTCTGCATAAAGCTGGAGCTTTCGCTTAAATTCGAATTCACTTTGCTCGTGCAAAACCGTAAGCGTGCGATAGCGCTGGTCGTCGGTTAGAACGCTAAGAAACCAGACCTGCCAATTTCCCTGCTGACCTTCTGCTGCGTCTAAAACCTTACACTCGTTTGAGTTTTGTAGAGCAATGTGGTCATCAATTAGGCAAGGAGAGTTGGCAACGAGGCGATCGCCCTCTACAAACCGGGGGCGATCGCCCCCATGCAGCGCCTCTCGAATACAGCGATTGAGCTGATCGACCCGCTTGTTAGTGTAGGCAAGCACTCGCACGTAGTCGGGATCAGCCTGAGAAGCCTCACTGCTGAAGGCTTTCAAAAGACAGCGGTTCCATGCTTCGCCGTTGAGAATAAAGACTCCTTCCGTCATCGTCTCATTGGCATCTGTCGCAAACTGAGGCAGCCGTTGACGCTCAAGGTCGCTACGAATTGATTCGGCTAAGACTCCAATTGCGCCTCCATAGCGCACCACTTCTGTCAGATCAGAGCGATCGTAGATTTGGCTAAATACTTTCGACTCTCGCTCTCCAATGGGAGGCAGTTGAGCGATGTCTCCGACAAATAGCACTTGGGTTTGCTTCTGTAGGTCAGAGACGGCATTGGTGAGCAGCTGCCACATGTCTTCGCTAATCATGGAGGCTTCATCTACAATGACGAGCCGATAGCGATCAAACAGACTTTCACCCTGGCGATCGGGCTTGAATATTTGCTTGCCTGTTGTCGTGTCAATCTCAGGCTTTAGTCCCAGCAGTTTGCAACAGGTCAAGCAGTTTACGTCTAGGTTCCACCGTTCTGCCATGTCGTTGAGCACTTTGGTCGCCTTGTTGCTATGGGCCGTAAGCACGATAGAACGGCGATCGCCCTGATCTCGTAAACGCTTGATCAACGCTTGTAGCAGTGTTGTTTTTCCTGTGCCTGCATATCCGGTCAGCAGATGCAGTTTTCGAGAGCTTCCTAAGAATTCTTCGAGCTGTTTCAGCGCACCCCACTGCTGCCGATTCAGCGTGATACCCGGCAAAACATCAGGAATAGGTTCAGCGTGGGAAGAAGAAGCCACAAACACCCGATTTTAGAGAATATTGAGTCAGGACTAATCCAACACCTCAGTTGCACCTTCCTGAGCGGTAGGAGCAGTCAACCAAAGCGTCCCTGAGTCTACTTTGTATGAGTTAAGTATAATTGAACCCTAGTCATGAAAGCGTGCTTGAATCAAAAGCCTAAAAGTCTTGGTTGCAAAGCCTATCATCTTAGGAAGTTCCTGTTTAGAAAGTTCCTGTTGGCTTACCGCATTAATTTTTGATTTCCAACTTGCAATCTGACGAGGACAGGGTCACAAGGATGGAAACCTCAAGCTCTGCGTAGTGGGAAAACTTCTGAATTCGACCGATTCGCTATGTTGCAAGCGGCCCCTCAAAGCGTAAAACCGTATTCATGACTGTCTCGGCGAGACCGATTACTTCAGAATTACCCCTCCTGGAGACCAAGCTCTATTTCCCGAAATGGTCTGCTGACCGAGTCTCGCGTCCCAGGCTAATTGACCGCATCGACCCACAGCGCACATTGACCCTAGTGTCAGCCCCAGCCGGGTTTGGCAAAACGACGCTGTTAGCAGAATGGGTCGCCGCTGCCCCCACCAGACCCGTTGCCTGGGTTTCGTTAGACTCAGGTGACAGTGATCCTGCGGTTTTCTGGACGTATCTGATTACCGCACTACAGAACCTTCAGGCTGGGTTAGGAGGGCGATCGCTCTCGTTACTACAGTCACCGCAACCACCCCCGCTTGAGTCGGTCTTGATGACGTTGCTCAACGAACTCGCTGCCGTTGAAGAGGAGTTCGTCTTGATTCTGGATGATTACCATACGATCGAGACTCATGCCATTCATGACGGCATCGGCTTTTTGCTCAGCCATTTGCCGCCCCAGATGCATCTGATCATCGCCAGCCGTGCCGATCCGCCATTGGCTCTGGCGCGGTTAAGATCTCACGGAGAGTTGACCGAACTCAGAGCGACCGATCTGCGGTTTACCCCAGACGAAGCAGCAGATTTTTTGAACCAGGTGATGGGGTTAGCGATCTCGGCGGCGGATGTGACCGCTTTAGAGAAGCGCACCGAAGGCTGGATCGCAGGGCTTCAGCTTGCGGCTCTGTCCATGCAAGGACGGGAAGATCTGCCCAGTTTCATCGCAGCCTTTTCGGGCGATGACCGCTACATCTTGGACTATCTAGTGGAAGAGGTCTTGCGACAGCAGAGCGATCGCGTCCGTCACTTTTTGCTGCAAACCGCCATTTTGGAACGATTGAGCGGTTCTCTCTGCGATGCCGTTACCGACCAAAGCAATGGACAGGGAATGCTGGAAACGCTGGAGCGTGGCAACCTGTTTCTCATTCCATTAGACAACAAGCGCCAGTGGTACCGCTACCATCACCTGTTTGCCGATGTGCTGCTGGCCCATGCCCGCACCGAGTCGTCAGAAAGCCTACCGGGGCTACATGGACGTGCCAGTGAATGGTACGAGCAGCATGATCTGTTCTCTGATGCGATTCGCCATGCCCTCGCTGCCCAGAATTTTGAACGTGCGGCGAATCTGATCGAGCCGATATGGCCCACGATGCGCAATCGTCAGCAGGAAGCCACGGTGCGGAGCTGGCTGAAGATGCTCCCTGACTCGCTGATTCGGGCTCGACCGATTCTGAGTGTGGCCTATGCGCTGGTGCTGCTGAACGCTGGCCAGCCAGAGAGGATTGAAACGTATTTACAGGATGCTGAACGAGATTTAGCGCAGTTAGTGCAGGCCGGAAGTCCAGAGGCGCAACGGATCGCGGCAAACGAAGTGCAATATCGGTTCTTACCCGCTTCTATTGCGAATGCCCGAGCCTATCGAGCCCAAGCGCTGGGCGATTTTGCCAGCACCATCGCCCATGCCCAACAAGCGATGACGCTGTTACCTCCCGACGAGGGGTATGAACGGGGCACGACTGCTGCCTTCCTCGGTTTGGCTTACTGGTCTAGTGGCAATGTCGCAGCCGCACACCGCTCCTTCGCCGAGGGATTAAGAGTATTTCAAAAGCTGGGCAGTACTCAGATTGTCGTCGCGGCTACCCCAATTCTCGCGCAGATGGGGACGGGTCAGGGGTGGTTACGGGCAACCGCTGACACCTGTGAGCAGACTTTACAACTGGCCGAGCAGCAGTGCGGGCCGATGCTGCAAGGGACGGCAGAGCTGCATCTGGCGCTGAGTGGGATCCGCTATGAACAGGGAGATTTGGCGGCTGCTAGCCAGCTCCTGCAAACGGGGGAAGCCCTACGTGAGCAGGTTGCGATATCAGCAGCGGCCTATCTGTGGTGCCTAGTCAAGGCTCAAATCACAGCGGCTCAGGGAGACTTAGACGCGGCCTTTGATCAGCTACATGAAGCTGCACGGCTGTATCGGCGATCGCCCGTGCCGATCGCCAAATGTGCGCCCGGTTGCGGCTCTAAAGGTACGGTTGTGGTTGCGGCAGGGCAGACTGGCGGAAGCCCTGGAATGGTTACACGAGTCCAGTTTGTCGGTAGATGATGAGCCGAGTTACCTGCGGGAATATGAACATTTGACTCTAGCCAGAGTTCTGATTACTCAGTACCGGCAAGACGGCACAGACGAGGTAATTCATCCGGTCATCAACCTCCTGACTCGCCTGCTGGCCGCTGTCGAAGTTCAAGAGCGCAAGGGCAGTATCATCAAAATTCTGGTGGTTCTGGCTCTGGCCAAGGAGGCTCTAGGTGATGTGGCAGCAGCGATTTTGTCTCTAGAACGCGCCCTAACTCTGGCCGAATCCGAGGGTTATGTGCGGGTCTTTGCCGAACACGGAACCCCGATGAGCCGGCTGCTGCAACAGACCCTGACGCGCGGCATCACCCCCACCTACACCCAGCGGCTCTTGACCGCCTCCAAAACCTGGGGACGGCCACCCCAAGAGTCACCCCGTCCATCCATCTACCCATCCACCTATCCACCCTTAATCGAACCCCTCAGTCAACGAGAACTCGAAGTACTTCGCTTGCTCAATACCGAACTAACTGGCCCCGAAATCGCCCGTGAACTGGTCGTGGCCTTGAGTACCGTGCGCACCCATACCAAGCGGATTTATAGCAAACTTAATGTCACCAACCGTCGAGCCGCTGTGAAACGAGCGGTAGAGCTGGATCTGATTTAGCGACTCCTCACATTAATCCCCACAGGACTCACCCATGAATCCCCACATCTGGGGACAACGGCTCCCCACATCCGTTTGTATCTTTGAGTTGTTAACGCCAGTCGTGGTTAGAGAAGGCGATCGCAACTCCTATGACTCAACTACGCAGTTCAGCCGCAAATCATCACCCACTTGAACAGTACGAAATTTGTATCAAGGGACATCTCGATCATCGTTGGAGCGATTGGTTTGAGGGACTTGAGATCGCGCTAAAGGACAACGGCGAAACGCGGTTATCTGGCCCAGTAGTTGATCAGGCTGCGCTGTATGGCTTGCTGATTAAGGTGCGCGACTTGGGGCTACCGCTGGTCTCGGTTATGCGTATCCAATCCGCACCAACAGAACATTCAGACATGCAAAGAGGAGAACGACCATGAATTTTCAGAAGCAGACGCTGACAATAGAAACGAAAGCCAAGCTATCAACCCTGTGGATATTTTATTTATTCAATACAATATTTCGGGATATCCATGAATTTATTGAGCCTGGCTTCATTGAAAAGGCGATGACCGGGACATTCAATGGGACTCAGATCACAGAACAACTGTTGCTGTTTGGCGGCTTCGTGGCCGAAGTGCCTATCGCCATGGTGCTTCTCTCTCGACTACTGCCCTATGGCGCAAATCGTTGGGCTAACATCATCGCCGCTGTGATTACCCTCTCGTTTGAAATCATGAATGGCACCACGGATCTGGACGATACCTTCCACATGGTCATCGAAATCGCTGCTTTATCCTTCATCATCTGGTCGGCATGGCGGTGGCGAAACCCAGCTCCCAAGTCCTACTCAACCCATCAGGAAGCGTAAGTTTTATAGACGTGCCTCAGATACGAGAAATAAAGAAACCGTTTTATTCTGATTTAAACCTAGGAGAAGAAATTGCAATGATAAAAGGAAGCTGTTGTTGCGGAACCGTTCAATTCGAGTTAACTGAAGTGCCCAGTATGATGGGCACGTGCCATTGCAGTCGATGCCGAAAAGTTGGTGCCAGCACTCTCGTATTCGTCAAGTCTGAATCGTTTCAGATCACTCAAGGACGTGATCAAATATCCATCTATAAGGCTGAATCTCCCTACAAGTACGATCGGTGCTTTTGCTCAGTCTGCGGTTCCGCACTTGGAGAGGTGTTATCAGAAGAGGATTCATTTCCTTTGGCGGCCAACTGCATAGACGGAGATATTGGACTTGAAAATAGTTTTCATGAGTTTATTGCGGAAAAGCCAAACTGGCTCAAAATTGGCGACATGGCAAAGCAATTTGATCAGCACCCGACCAAAGCATAACTGTCAGGTATCGCGAGTTTTAATAGTGCGCCTATGGTGCTAAATGTTTGTATCTTGCGCCACTGTGCAAAGCGTTCTATTCCAAAAGGAGTTGCGAGTGAAAGTGATTTTAGTTTGTGGCCCGATAGGAGTAGGAAAAACCACATACTCTATTTCTCTAGCGAAAAAGCTAGGGGCGATCAGATTTTCGATTGACTCATGGATGCAGACATTGTTTACAAAAGACATGAGATCGCTTGATTATTCATGGATGATTGAAAGAGTGGAGCGCTGTTACCAGCAAATTTGGCAGATGAGTGAACAAATATTGGTTCTGGGAGGTGTTGTCGTATTAGATTTAGGCTTTACAACAAACGCCCAGCGATCGCTGTTTGTCGGTCTTGCCGATAACATTGGCACAAACTCAGAGATTCATTACTTGAGTGCACCCGTCGATATTCGAAGAGCACGCGTTAAGCAACGAAATATCGATAAAGATCCCAATTTGTATTCATTCGAAGTCACTGATTTCATGTTTGATTTTATGGAAGCAAGGTTTGAAATTCCCGATGAATCTGAGCTTCATGATGGTCAGGAAATCATCAATGATGGCTCGGTTACATAGCAAAGCTTTCAACAGATATTGATCAGAGAGCGCAGGCTAAATAGTGAATTCATCTCTTTCTGTGAGGAACTGTCCATGAAAAAAGTTGCTGTATTTGGCAATGCGGGCGGGGGAAAATCCACCCTCAGCCAGCGTCTGGCGGAGATGACGGGGCTGCACTGGGTACCGCTCGATTCCATCCAGTACCGGCCCGGTGGGGGCAAGGTGCCCCATGCCGAATTCAAGGCCGCCCATGATGCGCTGTTGAAGCAGGAGCAATGGGTCGTAGATGGCTTTGGCTCCCTGGATACCGTATGGGAACGCTTAGCCGTGGCCGATACGCTGGTGTATCTCGATATGCCCGTGTGGCGGCACTACTGGTGGGCCACAAAACGATTCCTGCAAGGGGCTTGGGTGCCACCTGCGGGTTGGCCGGAGGGCAGTTCGTTATGGCAGGGCACGCGGCTTTCTTACACCACTATCTGGCTGTGCCATACCAAACTGACGCCCAGATATCGGGAGTACGTAGCAGAGGCGAAGGCCACAAAGCAGGTTTATCATTTGCGATCGCCCCAAGACATCGCTCAGTTCTACCAGACCATAGCCGCACCAATTGACGTTACGTTACCCAGGAGTTGAACCATGGCTCAAGCCCCCCAATTTTGGGACAAGGTCGCAGAGAAATACGCTAAACAGCCCATCGAAGATGAAGCCGCTTATCAAAAAAAATTAGCGATCACCCGCGACTACTTGCGACCCGATATGGACGTGCTGGAAATTGGCTGTGGTACAGGGTCAACGGCCATCCTCCATGCGCCCTACGTGAAGCACATCCGCGCCATCGATTTCTCTGCCAACATGGTTGCGATCGCCAAGGCCAAGGCCAAGGCTAAGCACATCGATAACGTGACCTTTGAACAGGCCACCATTGAAGACCTTAATAGTCCTGATCAAAGCCTAGATGCGGTGCTGGGACTCAGCATTTTGCATTTGTTGCGAGATAAGGAAGCGGCGATCGCTCGGGTTTACCAAATGCTCAAACCAGGGGGCATCTTTGTTACAAGTACTGTCTGTATCGGCGATACCATGAGCTGGTTTAAGCTGATCGCCCCCATTGGCCGATTCCTCGGGATTTTCCCATTTGTTCAGGTTCTCACCGCGCAAGCATTGGCAGACAGCTTGATCCAGGCCGGATTTGAACTGGATTACCAATGGCAACCGAGCAAGGGCAAGGCAGTGTTCATTGTGGCAAAAAAGCCTGAATAAACAACTATGAATATGAAACTGGATCACATCTTTATATTGGTTGAGCCGGAAGCTAAGATAGCTGATCTGCTGCTTGAACACGGCTTTCGAGAAGGGCCGAGAAACACTCATCCAGGTCAGGGCACTGCCAACCGTCGCTTTTACTTTGCCAATGGCATGCTGGAGTTTATTTGGGTGCGAGATGCGAATGAGGCCAGAACTGGGCCGGGTCGAGACCTCCGTTTTCCGGAGCGGACAGCAGATCCGAGAGCCTCTCCATTCGGTATGATTTTTGTCCCTGGCACTGATCAGGTCAACCCTGAAATGCCGTTTCCTGGTTGGCATTACCAACCTGCTTACTTTCCACCACCCAAAGGTTTCCATGTGGGCGCAAATTCTCACAATATTGCTGAACCGCTCTGTTTCTATTTCCCGTTCCAGAATCCGGGGGTTCCTAAACCACAGCCTAACCGTAACCCTCAGATGGTTAGTGAGGTCATTATTTCCACGCCCTCAATAGATACGGAAGGGGTGTTAGAGCTGGCTTCACAAGCCGATCGCCTCTCGATACAATCAGGCCAGGAACATCTCATAGAAATCACGTTGGATCATCATGACTCGGGACATACAGAAGATTATCGCCCTGCCATGCCGCTAATCCTGCGTTGGTAAACGGGAATGCAATTGGCATGTCGTAGTTGACAGGCACCCAGAGCAGTTCCCAAGCTGATCCAATATTTCAGTTAAGGCAAACACCAGGACAAAGTTGTTATCGACCTTGGCGCATCAGCATTACCTCATGCCAGGGTAGGCATTACAACCAGCCTTACTTCAGCCCCATTCGGCCCGAGCGTTCAGATCTTCTATATTCGAGGGTCGCCACAGCTCTCCATCCATTGAATCAAATCAACAAACGTCTAGCCCTCTGCAACAAGAGGGTCAATTTAGCCATGCCATTAAACACAACAATTCCAACATTAGAACACTGGAAAGCCGCTCCCAGCATCGACACTCTTCGCTCGATCTACGACGCATCCGCCCATCAATGGCAGGACAATTTGGCCCGTCTCGGTCAGCTCCACAATTATCAGCTGCTGTTCAAAAGTCAGGCTGTGTGTCCCTACTTGAGTCATATTGACCAGACGTCTCAAATTCTCGACTGTGGGGTGGGAACAGGAGCCTTCAGTCTTGCACTTCTAGAAAGTGTCGCTCAGCCAGCCCATATCTCCGGCATCGATATTTCCCACCCCATGTTGACCCAGGCTCAACAGACTCTGAAAAATCGCTGCGCAACGCTCGATTTGAGATGCGAGGATATCAGGCGCTTGCCCTTTGCCGATGAGTCCTTCGACGCGGTCATTTTTGCCCATGTCTTGGAGCACGTGGCCGAACCCGTAGAAACGTTGCGTGAGATGAGCCGAGTCCTGAAACCGGGTGCTCCGCTGATTGGCTCAGTGACTCGAAAGAGTCTAGGCCAAGTCCTTATGTCCCTGCACTGGCACAATCGAGGATATACCTCTAACCAGTTAGCCTCTTTTCTACAAGCAACAGAGCTTGAAGCCGTCAACTCTTTTGACTATGGCACTGGCTGGTCGAGATGGATGTGCCTAGCTGCGGTCGGGGTTAAGCCAAGATAAAAAATCATATTCATTTGTCTATTTGACGTGTCTCAAAATTTCTAAGACCTTCTGATAAGGCACTGATGAGCCATACATCTTCTCTCAGCAGAGTTTATAGAGTACCGTGTGCCAGCAAAGTATGACTGAAGCCTACCTGAGCGGCGATCGCCCTCGATTGCCCTCGATCGCCCTCGATTGCCCAAATCTCTTGCAGTTCATCAGGACTTGGGGTTGCTATACCCAGTCGATGCCTCCGTCATGTAGGATCACTTCTCTGATGAAATTGGAGCGCACGACAAAAATGAAAAACTTATGAGATAAATATGATTAAAAAATGAATGAAAGACATTTTTTTAGCCTAAATAATAATTAGATTTATCTTAAAAAAGATTCTCTTTTCTATCGACGTTGGTGTTGCGTCTTGATATGATTAATCTATTGAAGGGGAGTAGCTGCGGGTGTTTTTCACCCAAGTTCTTGAGTCAACATACTGGTGATGAGCCTGGCTCAAGTGACAGCTTCTGGAGAGTCTAATTCAATCTTTTTCCTGGCGAATGAGATAGATCCTATTCAGAATTTGTAAGCGAGACCTTCACTAAGTCCACAGATTGGGTGGGCTTGGTGAGGTTTGCTTATCCTCATCTTGCTCACTCAAGGGCTTCATTCAATTGAGTCACCCATTGAGGAGAGCATTGTTACGATGACTAGTATCTTGACAGGTTTTACAGCCGGATTACTGTTAATCACCGTTTCAGAATTAGGCGACAAAAGTTTTTTTATTAGCGCTATTTTGGCGACGCGTCATCCTCGGCGTTGGGTGTTTGTCGGGGTCAATGCAGCCTTGTTTGTGATGACTATTTTATCTGTCGTCATCGGGCAATTTTCAACCCTATTTCCGCAACGCTATGTTCACTACCTTGCCATTGTGTTGTTTTTAGGATTTGGCTTCAAGCTGTTCTATGATGCGGCTCGAATGAAATCTTCAGATGGCCTTGAGGATGAATGTCATGAAGCCCTCGAAACGGTGAATCATCACGCCAACTCGACCGTAGTCGATGCCTCGATAGGGGCGGTGTTAACCCAAGCCTTTACGCTGACGTTTGTTGCCGAGTGGGGCGATCGCACTCAACTCGCGACCATCACGCTCTCTGCGGCCAACCATCCGTTGGGGGTTGTAGCCGGGGCAACGGTGGGTCATGCCATCTGCGCGGCGATCGCCGTTGTTTGCGGCAAGCTCATGGCAGGGCGCATCTCAGAGCGATGGCTCACGGTTGCGGGCGGTGGCTTGTTCCTCATCTTTGGGGTTGTGACCGCAATGGGCTAGATTTCGATATTCTGGAAGAGCTTTTATCCTCTTCTGCCCCGGTTTGCGGCTATTTAACCTGTGACTGTTCAACCTGTGACTTCTGCGATCGCCCCCCAACCTTCATCAACGCTCACGCCCTATCCCCTCAGCGTCGCTCCCATGATGGATCGCACCGATCGCCATTTTCGGTATTTCATGCGCCAAATTACCCGGCGGACGTTGCTCTATACCGAAATGGTCACCACTGCCGCTATCTTGCATGGCGATCGCCAGCGTCTCTTAGGCTTCACCCTTGATGAGAAACCCCTGGTGTTGCAGATTGGAGGAGATAATCCCGATGATCTCGCCCTCTGCTCCCGCATCGCAGAAGACATGGGCTACGACGAAGTCAATCTCAATGTGGGTTGTCCGAGCGATCGCGTCAAAAACGGCAACTTCGGTGCCTGTCTTATGGCTCAGCCCCAGCGAGTGGCAGAGGGTGTTTCAGCAATGAGATCCGCCGTGTCGATTCCCGTGACAGTGAAGCATCGTATCGGCATTGATGAGCGCGATCGCTATGAAGACATGGCCAAATTTGTGGCGATCGTAGCCGAAGCGGGCTGTCAGCGCTTCACCGTCCATGCTCGCAAAGCGTGGCTGCAAGGGCTGAGTCCGAAAGAAAACCGCACGGTGCCGCCCCTCCGCTATGGCGATGTGCATCGACTCAAGCGCGACTTTCCCCACTTATTTATCGAGGTCAATGGTGGCTTTACCACCCTCAAACAGGCGCAAGAGCAGCTTCAATACTTAGATGCGGTCATGGTGGGGCGTGCTGCCTACGACAATCCTTATTCATTTGCAGAGAGCGATCGCCTTTTTTTTGGCGAAATCCAATCACCGCCGTCTCGCCATCAAGTTGCGGAGACTCTCTTACCTTATATCGATGACTGGTGTCAGCGTGGTCTCAAGCTCAACAAGATCACTCGTCACATGCTGCAACTATTCACCGGGCAACCAGGGAGTCGTGCCTGGAAGCGATACTTGACCGAACAGTCCTGCAAGCCCGGAGCCGGAGCTGAAGTCGTAGAAACGGCACTAACTTTGATTCCGTAACGATTCATAATGCAACCTAGGGAAAAAGTATGTTCGTGAATTTAGAGGGATGGCGATCGCCCTAATTCTGTGTTTCGGCGATTTTGCATACATTTTCAGCCTTCATCTCTAAAGCTCGTCTAAAGTTCCTCCAGGTTTCAGAAATGTCTCCCTAAGATGGGAGGTACTGGAATTAGAACGAGACCGTGCCCGTGGACTCACAGCATCACGGTGTTCGACTCCAGCAGTGCCTGATATAGAGAAGGGAAAAATATGGTTGACATCGAGCAATCTGTAGACATCGATTATGATTACTCGCTAGATCGGGATACCACCACCCTATCCCGGCATGTACTACAGCAACTGCAAAGCTTTTCTCCCGATGCGCAAGATCTAAGCGCACTCATGAGTCGCATTGCTCTAGCAGGGAAAATGATTGCCCGTCGCTTGACCCGAGCAGGACTGGTTGAAGATGCCCTCGGCTTTACCGGACGCCAAAACGTCCAAGGTGAAGACGTAAAGCGCATGGATGTATTCGCAAACCAGGTCTTTATTTCAGTGTTCAAGCAAAGTGGGTTGGTCTGCCGCCTTGCCTCCGAAGAAATGGAAGAACCCTACTACATTCCAGAAAACTGTCCTCTCGGACGCTACACCCTTCTCTATGACCCCATCGATGGCTCCTCTAACGTTGACATCAACTTAAACGTGGGTTCGATTTTTGCCATTCGCCGTCAAGAAGGCGAAGACCTCGACCGAAAAGCTACCGACCTATTCCAAGACGGTCATAAGCAAATTGCTGCAGGCTATATTTTGTATGGCCCCAGCACAGTGCTAGTCTACTCAATTGGCAACGGTGTTCACGCCTTTACACTTGACCCCAGCCTAGGAGAATTTATTCTCGCTGCTGAAAATATTCAAATTCCAACCCACGGCCCTGTCTACAGCGTCAACGAAGGTAACTTCTGGCAGTGGAACGACTCTATCCGCGACTACCTCCGCTACATGCACCGCCACGAGGGGTATGCATCCCGCTACAGCGGGGCGTTAGTAGGCGACTTTCATCGCATTCTCTTCCAAGGTGGAGTTTTTCTTTATCCCGGCACAACAAAAAAACCAGACGGAAAACTCAGGCTTCTTTATGAAACTGCGCCTTTAGCTTACTTAGCAGAGCAGGCAGGAGGATCCGCCAGCGATGGCACGACTCCCATGATGGATATTGTGCCGAAGGAACTGCATCAACGAGTACCGCTTTTCATCGGTAGCCGCGAAAATGTTGAGCTAGTGGAATCGTTTATCAAAGAGCAAAAAAGGTCAGAGTTCGAAGCCAGTCATGACTAGTCTGACCATCTGTCTACGGCTCTAAGATTTTCAATTCAGTCAGTCACAGTTCCGTTTACTTCGTCAAACAAGCCTTCGCGCCTTTCAGTGTGGTTTTGACGTAAATTACAGCTTTTATATTGTCCATCCATCTTCTAAAGCATCTATGGTCAACCTGATTGAAAATCCCCTCCGCATTGGACTTCAGCAAGATCGTATTCCTGCCCCGCAAATTCTCACAATTTTTGGGGCATCTGGCGACTTGACCCAGCGCAAACTTGTACCGGCTCTGTATCAGATGCGCCGTGAGCGTAAGCTGCCGCCTGAGCTAACCATCGTGGGGGTTGCTCGACGCGATTGGAGCCACGAATACTTTCGGGAACACATGCGAGAAGGAGTCGAGCAATTCGGCGGTGGCTTGGGCTCCCAAGAGCTATGGGATGATTTTGCGAAAGGATTGTTCTACTGCTCCGGCGATATCGACAAACCTGAAAGCTATCAAAAGTTGAAAGCGTTTTTGGGAGAGCTGGACGAGCAGCGAGGAACCCAAGGCAACCGCGTGTTCTACTTATCCGTTGCACCCCGATTTTTTGCAGAAGCCGCTCAACAACTAGGCACAGCTGGCATGTTAGAGGATGCTTCAAAGCAGCGCCTAGTTATCGAAAAGCCGTTTGGACGAGATTTAGCTTCCGCGCAAGTTCTAAATCAGGTTGTCCGTCAGGTCTGTCCAGAGGAGCAAGTTTATCGAATTGACCATTATTTAGGCAAAGAAACCGTCCAGAACCTGCTCGTTTTCCGGTTTGCCAATGCCATTTTCGAGCCTCTGTGGAATCGTCAGTTTGTTGACCATGTTCAAATTACCGTAGCTGAGACCGTTGGTCTAGAAGGGCGAGCAGGTTACTACGAAACAGCTGGAGCCCTGCGTGATATGGTGCAAAACCACCTGATGCAGCTCTTTTGTCTTGTGGCAATGGAGGCTCCTAACTCGTTGGATGCCAACGCAATTCGCAATGAAAAAGTCAAGGTTATCCAGGCCACTCACCTAGCCGATTTAGAAGACATCCGCAAGTCAGCCATCCGAGGTCAATACTCGCCTGGATGGATGCGGGGGAAGCAAGTTCCTGGGTATCGAGATGAGGGCGGTGCCAGCCCCGGCTCGACGACTCCGACTTACGCAGCTCTAAAACTATTCATTGATAATTGGCGTTGGAAAGGCGTTCCGTTCTATCTCAGAACAGGAAAGCGGATGCCGAAAAAAGTGACTGAAATTGCAATTCAGTTCAAAGAAGTGCCTTACATTATGTTTCAATCAGCAGCAAAGCAAATGAACCGCAATGTGTTGGCTATGCGAATTCAGCCCGATGAAGGCATTGCCCTGCGGTTCGAGGTCAAAACGCCTGGCAGTTCTCTCCGCACTCGGTCAGTTGAAATGGACTTTCGTTACGATGCAGCGTTTGGTCAGCCCAGTACAGATGCATACAGTCGTCTCCTTGTTGACTGCATGTTGGGAGATCAAACACTTTTCACCCGAGGCGATGAAGTGGAAGAGTCATGGCGTATTCTGACTCCGCTACTTCAAGTTTGGGATGCTCCAGCCCCAGCCGAGGTTATTCCGCTATATGAAGCTGGAAGCTGGGGGCCTGTCGAGTCAGAGCTGCTGCTCAATCAAGATGGACGCAATTGGCGTAGGCTCTAGAATTTCGTCTGTTAGCCGATGAGCGGGAAGCTAACTTCCTCGTCTCAAAAGCTTTTTTGATCTTGAAAATTGAGATCTTTGTGATTGTAAACTGCCAACCCTTAACTGCTCTATCCCTATGACGACTCCACTTGTCACACTTCAAAAACCCAAAGATATTTCTCTTGATGAAATAGAAGCCGAACTGAGTAAGATTTGGCTTGACCAAGAGGGCGGAAAAGTTGTTCCAGCCGCTGTTCGTGCGTCCACCTTCAGTATGGTGCTGTATGAGCCTGAAGAATTTCAACAATTGTTAGCCATTCTAGGCTTTTACCAAGGCGCAATTGACGGTACCCACGGTGGTGAGACCAAAATAGCCGTTCAGGAAGCTCAAAAGAGCTATGACCTGCGCGTAACAGGCCGAATTGATCCGAAGACACTAGCTCGGCTGCGGCAGGAAGTTGAAAAGCTGCCTCCAGAAAAGCGAACCTATTCAAACGCAGACCAGAGAGGCTTTGGAATTAGCGATGCAATGACGTCTCAAAACCCCTGTCGTGTCATCACCCTTTGTCCAACGTTGGGAGAAGACAAAGGCGTTACTGCTCAAGTCTCTGCCTATTGCCCGATTCAGTCTGCTTCGGGAAGCAAGCTAGTCTGCTGCGAATATATTTCTCTACGGGGCACAAAAACAGCCCTCGAGAGAGTCAGCTATCTCGTTCGAAATTTGATTATCCAAGAGTTACCAAAGTTCGTTTGGTGGAAAGCAACTCCGAACCCGGAGCAGGATTTGTTCCAATCTTTGGCGAAAAGCTGCAACTGTATTGTTGTCGATTCCAGTTATTTCAGTGATGCAGAATCAGAGCTTCTAAAGATGCAGGCTCAGCTTGAAGCTGAGACGTTTGTGGCTGATTTGAACTGGCATCGACTCTCTCCTTGGCAGGAGCTGACGGCAGCCGCGTTCGATGCTCCAGAAAGACGGTCTGCGTTGCTAGAAATGGATCAAATTTCGGTGGACTATGAGAAAGGCAATTCTGCTCAAGCGTTTCTATATCTTGGATGGATAGCGAGTCGGCTGGAGTGGAAACCTGTTGATTACAAAGAGACGGGTGGAGACTACGACCTGAAGCATGTGACATTTGAAGGAGCCAACGGTCGTAAGGTTGAAGCGGAATTAGCCGCCATTCCCACGGCAGACTGGGGCGAAATTTTGGGGGATCTCGTTGGCATTCGACTGACTTCGACCAATGAGGAAGCCGACTGCTGCACCATTCTCTGTTCTGAAACAACAGGTTGTATGCGAATGGAGGCGGGTGGAGGCGCACAGTCTTGTCGCACCGAGCAAGTTAGCGCTTTGTCTGACCAGCGTGCCGAGGCTTTGATGAGTCAGCAGCTGCAACGATGGGGACGAGATAATTTGTATGAGGAAAGTCTGGCGATCACGGCTAAGATCCTAAACATCAAGAAGGCTTAATCGTGAAGCCGTTCCTAAAACAAATTGGACTTGGGGGTGGACAGCGATTCGCCCCTTTTTCGTGCATTTAGATAAACATGCCAGTTGCTGATTCCTATTGTTAACGTTCTATCACAAGACTGCTGTCACCCTTGCAATGAGGAATGACATTGTGTCGAATTGTTCAGCATCGATCTATCGTGTTGGATGAAGATCTGGTAAGTTCTATATCGTTTTGAATTGTTTTTACTTTTCTTGAATCTGGCTCGTGGTCGCCAAGTGACTGCGGCAAGCTCATAATGAAAGCACGCAGTGCAAATGGCAGGTACGATTTTGACCTATGGCTGAACCCACGCCCTCTAATCCTTCAGATAATTTCTCTGATCAAGCTTCGCCATCTGAACTGATGGATTCTGCAAAGCCCAACGACAGTGGCGATCGCCCAACGTCTACCCCAGAGACAGAGTCCAGTCGGGGTGGCAAGACCCGCCAGCTTTTAGGCATGAAAGGAGCTGATTCGGGCGAAACTTCTATTTGGAAAATTCGGCTCCAGTTGATGAAGCCAATCACCTGGATTCCTCTAATTTGGGGAGTGCTGTGCGGAGCCGCTTCTTCCGGACACTTCACCTGGACCCTTGAAAACGTTTTGGTGGGTCTTGCCTGTATGCTCCTATCCGGGCCGCTGCTAGCAGGCTATACCCAGACCTTGAATGATTTTTATGACCGAGAGATTGATGCCATCAACGAGCCCTATCGGCCCATACCCTCAGGGGCAATTTCCATTCCCCAAGTCACAGCTCAGATCTTGCTTTTGTTAGGTGCAGGCATCGGAGTGGCAGCGCTGCTGGATGTTTGGGCACAGCACTCGTTTCCCACAATTACTGCGCTTGCTATCGGCGGGTCTTTTCTGTCTTATATCTACTCGGCTCCCCCGTTGAAGCTGAAGAAAAATGGCTGGCTGGGCAACTATGCTCTTGGAGCTAGCTACATCGCGTTGCCCTGGTGGGCTGGTCATGCACTCTTTGGCGATCTCACCCCAGTTATTGTCGTATTGACGCTGTTCTATAGTCTAGCTGGACTCGGTATCGCCGTCGTCAACGACTTCAAGAGTGTAGAGGGCGATCGCCAGCTTGGGTTGCAATCCCTCCCTGTAATGTTTGGGATATCGACAGCAGCCTGGATTTGTGTCGTCATGATAGACGTTTTTCAAACCGGAATTGCGGCCTATTTGATCGGCGTGGGTCAACATCTTTATGCCACCATTTTGATCTTGCTGATCATTCCTCAGATCACATTCCAGGACATGTATTTTTTACGAGATCCGCTCGAAAATGATGTGAAGTATCAGGCTAGTGCTCAGCCCTTTCTAGTCCTTGGGATGTTAGTCACTGGGCTAGCATTAGGTAGCGTGGTCGTCTGAAAGATTTCCGATAACGATGCGTGTTTGGTCTCGATATTCGTCCATTCTGTAGCGCTTACTCAGCACTAGTGCCGAGGTGTAGTGTTTAATAGGTGAAGCCGTGACTGACTTTCTCGACAAGCTGAAGGCTCTATCTCATCGGCCCATCACATCTGAGCCTGAAAACAGTCGCTCAGATTCAAAGTTCCATCCTATGCAACTCGACGGTATGGCTCCTGATCCTGACTCTCAACCCTCCGTTCCTCACGATTCTGAAGGGTTTTCACCATCTCAGCGAGAATCGGTGTCCAGTTCATCCTCTCTTGTGGATAAAGGGACAAACCATTCTGATGAAGCAGAAACTGTATCCGTTGCATCGACTATGCCATCAGCACAGCCGCAGACTGAAGAGCGATCGCGCTCGTCACTTGATCGGAAGCGAAGAAACAGAAAAAAGCCGCTTTATCAACGCAAAAGGGCTTGGATTCTTTTGGGACTAGGAGCGATCGTGGGTGGCCTCTATTTTGCCGCCACCGACTCCTTGAAAGCAGCTCGTCGGGATTTACCGGATGCCGAGGCTGTATTTACCTTTGTTCGCAACGGAACCCTCACCATCAAAGCAGCAGACGGCACCATTTTGCAGCAAATGGGGCCAGCCACCCGAGACAAGCTCGCCTACGAAGACATTCCCCCTCAGCTCGTTGAGGCATTTATCGCCGCAGAGGACAAAAAATTCTACGAGCACGAAGGTGTAGACTACCAGGCCATTGTCCGAGCAGTCCGCTCCAACCTCTTGGCTCGGAATGTAGTCGAAGGCGGTAGCACGATTACTCAACAGCTCGCCCGAATCGTTTTCCTCGACCGCAGTCCCACGTTGGAGCGAAAGATTCGAGAAGCCATGCTGGCTCAAAAACTTGAGCAAGAGTTAGACAAGCAGGAAATTTTAGAACGGTATCTAAACCTTGTCTATCTGGGTTCCGGAGCCTACGGAGTAGCCGACGCCGCTTGGATCTACTTCAGCAAAACGGTTGACGAACTCACGACCTCTGAGATGGCGATGATTGCAGGATTGGCTCCTGCCCCAAGCGTCTACTCGCCTCTTGTCGACGCAGAAGCAGCGAAACGCCGCCGCGACAACACTCTGGAACGAATGGTCGAAACTGAGGCCATCACAGAAACAGAAAAAAATCGCATCATGAATGAGCCGCTGGCCACGGCTCCAAGTCTACCTAGAAATTTCTACAGTGCTGTTCCTTACTTCACGTCCTACGTTGAAGATCAACTGCCAAACTATGTGTCTCCTGAGCAGTTGGAACAGGGAGGGTTGACGATTGAGACAACGCTCAATCTAGAATGGCAGCGTTTAGCAGAACAGACCATTGAACAGGCTCTAGCAGACTATGGTAGTGGTCAACGGTTTTCCCAAGCGGCGATGGTCACAGTCGATCCGCGTTCGGGCGAAATCAAAACTATGGTCGGTGGCACAGATTTCCTCGACAGTCAGTTTAATCGAGTCACTCAGGCTCAACGTCAGCCGGGATCAACATTCAAAACCTTTGTGTACTCGGCGGCGATCGCCGCTGGCTTTTCTCCGTACAAAGGCTACGTTGATGCGCAGTACATCATAGACGGCTACGAACCGAAAAACTATGGCCGCAACTATCGTGGCGACGTCTCTCTTCGAGATGCTCTCGCATCTTCAATCAACATTGTCGCAGTTAAAACCCTGGTTGACGTTGGTTTTACACCCGTGATTGATTTGGCTTATGCCATGGGCATCAAGTCAGAATTGCTACCTACCTATTCCCTAGCGTTGGGAGCTTCCGAAGTCAACTTGCTTGAGCTGACGGGTGCCTACGGAACCTTGGCCAACAAAGGCAACTATATGGAAGTGCATGGTATTGTGCGGATTCTAGACCGCTACGACGAGGTCATCTACGAAGCAAAGCCATCTCCTCAGCGGGCTCTAGACGAAACTAGCTCGGCCATCGTCACCTGGATGCTTCAAAGTGTTGTGCAAGGGGGAACAGGTAGTCGTGCCCGCATCGATCGCCCTGTTGCTGGCAAAACAGGAACCTCTGAAGAGAGGCGCGACCTCTGGTTTGTCGGCTATATTCCTCAATTAGTCACAGGGGTCTGGTTGGGCAATGATGACAACAAACCCACGTGGGGAGCCAGCAGCACTGCTGCCCAGGTGTGGAGGAATTTCATGAAAGATGCTGTTAACGGTATGGCTGTGGAGCAGTTTCCTAGCTTACCTAACCTGAACAACCGGGAAAGCACCATTCAGGCTCAGCCTGTCAAACCAGGACAAGTGACGGCAGCGCAAAGCCCCACCAGCGGTTCGTCATCGTCAAGCTCTAGTAATTCTAGACGGGCTTCTGAATCATCTACCCCTCGTCGTTCTACACCTGCGGCTAGTTCCAGTGGTAGACGTTCAAATACAGGAAGTCGCTCATCGTCAGGAAGTGGAGCCTCAAGCAGTGGAAGTGCAGCTCCGGCTCCCACTCCGACCCCCACTCCTGCACCATCGACCGGGAGTAGTGCCCCGGCTCCTGTTGCGGCACCACCGCCGCCACCGCCAGCGCCTGCACCACCGCCGCCACCGCCGATGCCTGTAGTTCAGCCACCACCACCGCCACCTACACCTGCCCCTGCAACGCCGCCCGCACCTGCCGACACAGGCAGTTCTGAAGAGTAGTCGATTGGGGGAGATCAACTCAATCGATGTTTCTTAGAAAAGCTCAGTTCAGTAGCTATTCAAGGTGAATAGCTACTGAACTAAAATCAATCGACCGTTCCAATGCGGGCTTGATAGGTTTCCTCGCTGAGCCCATCTCCAACATTGGCTGTGGCTGGATCAATCTGACTCTCCAACGCGTCAATGCGACTACTAACGGAAGGGTGAGTGCTGAGAAAAGTAGGGGGTGAGCCTGCACGCAACAGCTTTTCCATGAAGGCGACCATCGCTGAGGGCGCATAGCCAGCTTGCCGTAGGGTTGCAAGTCCGAGACGATCCGCTTCTAACTCATCCTGACGACTGTTGGGACGACGCAGAGCGAGTTCAACGCCAATATTAACTGCTGCGCTTTCGTCTACCCCTGTTGCTGTCATCAGTCCTCTGGCGATCGCCATCTGACGCATTTGCTCGACGGCATGATGAGAGGCAATGTGCCCAATTTCATGGGACAACACGCTCGCGAGTTGAGCCTCGTTGTCGGCAGCTTCCAATAGTCCCGTGGTGACATAGACAAAGCCTCCCATTGTGGCAAAGGCATTGATTTGGTCGTCTCGAACCACTTGCAAGACATAGGGAATATCAGATCGAGTGCTGTAGGGGACGAGGCGTTGTCCAATTTGGTCTACATAACGAGTAATCTCAGGATCGTTGTAGAGGTTAAATTCTTGTTGTAGCAGCTGTTGGTTGATTTGTTGTCCGAGTTGAACTTCCTGTCTATCCGACATGGTGGAAAGCTGGATGACCTGCACTCCTCGGAAAATCAGCTCTAGCCACCGAGGAATCGCCGCAGCCGACTGAGCCGACCCCATAATAATTCCAAGGGAAATAACCACAGAGATAAATCCATAGAACCAGGCGCGGCGGAGGCGAGAGAGGAGTTGAAACATAGCAAATTGTCTACTATCGGGGCGTGATGGATGGACTAGATTTCTAGACGTGAAAAAGAGAGGAGATGTTGCGAGGTTGAGGATTGGAGGTCAATCCAGATCAAACAGACTCTGCTGACAACCGTCCCGAAACTTTTGGTAGCGCGATCGCCCTCTTCATTTCTTTTTTATTGGTAAAGGGGGGTGATCACACATTAACTTTCTTGCTCACGCTTCGACCTCACCGTGTGACAGAAGAATATAGCAATCTCAAATGATTTGGGAGAACACAAGAGAGAATTCAGCACGTGAACTTCGCGGCATGAAATCAAGTTTGAATTCGCTCAATGCCTGAATAAACGTTGAAGGTTTCGCCCCGCAAAAACCCAATCAACGTCACATTAAACTCACGGGCGATCGCCACCGCGAGACTGCTAGGTGCAGATACAGCACAGACAATGGGTACCCGCGCCATCAAACATTTCTGCAAAATCTCAAAGCTCGAACGCCCGCTGACCATCACTAGACTCTGATCTAGGGGTAACTCATCCGCCATCAGGCAGGATCCGATCAGCTTATCGAGCGCATTGTGTCGCCCTACGTCTTCACGCACCCGTAGCAACTGCCCAGCAGGACTAAATAGAGCGGCAGCATGTAGTCCTCCCGTCTGAGTAAAAACATTTTGAGCCTTTCTAAGAATTTGAGGTAACTGATAAATCGTGGCAGCCGACACAGTGAAGTGAGTGTCGAGAGGTGATTGACCCTGAATTTTGAGCGCTTCTAAACTCGCTTTGCCACAGACTCCACAGGCACTCGTTGTAAAAAAATGACGCTCTAGCCGCTGAAGAGAGGGCTGAAGTCCATCGCGAAAGGCCACCGAGACGATGTTGTAGCGCTGGTCGCCATCGATATCTGGATCGATGCAATAGCGCAGAGTTTGGATATCTTGACGGTGCTGGATGATGTCTTCCGCAAACAAAAACCCCGTCGTTAGGTCAAAGTCATGTCCAGGAGTCCGCATGGTCACGGCCAGAGTCTGAGCAGGATGACTAAGGCGAATCTCCAGTGGTTCCTCTGTCGCCAAGTAATCTAGGCGCGATCGCACATCTTGTGGTTTCACCGTCCAGATTGATGATCTGACTTTGCTTCCTAAGGGCTTTTCCATAGCTGATGTGAGCTTACGTATAAAAGGCGAAACATCCACAATCAATCTGAACCATTGTTTGAGCCATTCCAAGAATCAGGATGTTTTGGGGTTGCATCGGCTGGAATGTCACCCGTCTGAATCTTTTGAGGCGGAGTTGCATGGGCCGGGATTAAGAGCTGAGGCGTCTGCATGACGCGATCGCAAAAGAGCAACGTTCCGGCTGCGACACAGATGGGAATCGCAAACAGATTGAAGAAGGGAATGCTGACCAAGCCAAGGCAGACGATCCCAAATGTCGCCGTAGCGGGTAAATGGCGCACAATCACTTGAAGCTTGCGGCGAAATCGAAGGCGACGGCGCTCTAAAGACGGATCAAGAAAATCCATGCAGGTCATTAGAGAAGCTAAGGCAAGCCCCCCAAACGTGGCGATCGCCGTTCCAATTCCAGGAATAAAATGAAACACGAACAATGGCATCACCACCATTGCCCACAACAGTAGTTTCTTTAGTTCGTAGGCGATCGCCCGCCATAAATCCACTAGAGAAGCCAACAGCGGATTTCCCACCTCAGGCTGATGTAGCATCCCAAGTCGCCGTCGTTCCAGTTCCTCCGACAGACGACCATACCAAGGTGAGCCGAGCAGTACCCCGAACTGTAAGAAGATAAATCCAGTCACCACAAACAGCACTAGCACCAGTAGTACCTGGATGACAACGGACAAAAACGATAGCCAATCCGGCAAATAGGCAACAACTTCGTTGAGATTTTGCCCCAACCAGCGCAGCAAACTCCAATAAAACACCACCCCCAAAGCCACATTGAGCGCAATTGGCATGGCGATATATTTCAGCAGGCGGGGCGATCGCCAAAACAGCGCAAAGGCTCGAAATGGATAAGATGCTCCTGAGAACAAAAGCACTCCGGAGCGAACAGAGGACTGTAAGCGGGGACGGGGAGCAGGCATAGAGGAGGAAATTTACCTTAATAAAACGTTGCCTAGAGTTCTTCAAAAACCATCCTAGGCATCTTCGCACAGTACATTAATACAACAGGATTGCGCTGTGTGCTGACGACCTCATCTTTGCACCTCAAGCATCAATCCGCTGTTGAATGCGTTATGAGTGTGAACCAAACTTGTGAACCATTGCTTCTCTATCAACAAGCGTCTGTCAGAGTCCTCCAATCCAGCCTATCCAAAGCACTCTGCTCTGATGCAGACCCCGACGCAAGCTCAGTCAGAGCAAGCTCATTCGGGAGCCCATGATTCGGAGCAAGCCGACCCAGATCGAGCCAAGCTAGAGCACCCCGATCCCCATCAAGTCAATCCTCAAAAAGATAGTTTTACACAGGCTTCGTCGGAGTCACCTCGACGTTATGACGTCATCGTTGTAGGAGCTGGAGCCGCAGGACTCTATGCAACGCTCTGTCTGCCGGAGCACCTTAATATTGCCCTCGTGACCAAAGACACGTTAGATCGATCGGCAAGCGATTGGGCTCAGGGCGGCATTGCTGCGGCGATCGCCCCTGACGATTCACCCCGGCTGCATGTTGAAGATACGCTGAATGCTGGTGCCGGACTCTGCGAACACGACGCGGTGCAGCACCTGGCAAACCACGCCTCAGACTGTGTGCGATCGCTCGTTGACATGGGTGTTGCCTTCGACCGCAAAGGAGAGGCTTTAGCCCTGACCTTAGAAGCTGCCCACTCACGACGACGGGTATTACATGCCGCAGATACAACTGGGCGTGCCATCGTCACCACTTTGATGCAGCAGGTGCTGACTCGTCCAAACCTTGATATCTTTTCTGATGCGTTTGTGTTGGATCTGTGGCTTGAAGAAGATTCGAGTCGGTGTCGTGGCATTCAACTGCTCTGGAACCAAGAGATTTTCTGGCTCTCTAGTCGGGCTGTCATCTTAGCGACAGGAGGGGGAGGGCAGGTCTTTTCTCAGACCACCAATCCAGAGGTGAGTACAGGCGACGGCGTTGCAATGGCTTGGCGAGCAGGAGCCGTTTTGCGAGATTTGGAATTCATCCAGTTTCACCCCACCGCGCTAACAAAACCGGGAGCACCACGCTTTCTAATCAGCGAAGCGGTGCGTGGAGAAGGGGCTCATCTGGTTGATCAGCAGGGGCGAAGATTCGCTCTTGACTATCATCCTTCAGGTGAACTCGCTCCACGAGACGTGGTTAGTCGGGCAATTTTCAGCTTTTTGGAGCTGGAGCGAGAGGCATCACCTTCCAATTCACCTTCTGAACATCCTAATCATGTATGGCTAGACTTGCGCCCCATCGATGATGACACCATTCAACGGCGCTTTCCCAATATCATTCAGGTTTGCAAGCAGTGGGGTGTGGATGTATTTCGAGAACCGATCCCCGTCGCTCCTGCTGCTCACTATTGGATGGGTGGAATTAATGTCGATCTGCAAAGTCAAAGTTCGATTTCAGGACTCTACGCCGTTGGAGAAACTGCTAGCACAGGAGTTCATGGAGCCAATCGCCTTGCAAGTAACTCTCTGTTGGAATGCCTCGTGTTTGGAGCGCAGCTTCAAAATCTTCCACTTCACTCAAATTCTCAGGAGCTTCCGGTTGCGTCACCGCCTGACGATTCGAATCCACAAAATTCCACCCATAATGATGGGGCAAACGAATCGACTAAAACAGCGCAGGAAACTGACGCAGCAGCAGAGTTGACAATCGCCCTCGAATCCATTGCAACAGAAGAAACCTTGCAAGTTCTAGAAGACATCCGGCGATCGCTCCCGACTTTGGTGTGGCACAGCGCTGGTATTTGTCGTACCCACGAGGGTTTAGCTACGGCGATCGCCCAGGTCGAAGTTTGGCAGCAGGCGATCGCCCAGATGTCCCTAACTCAGCTCATTCAAAAACTTCCAGAAGGTCAGCCTTTCCCTATCCGATCACCTCAGACAAATCACCTGATTCAGCTATGGGGAGAAGTCCACAATCTGTTGGATATCGCGTGGTTGATTTTGAGCAGCGCTGATTTTCGCACCGAAAGCCGTGGGGGGCATTATCGGGTTGACTTTCCCATAACAGCTCCCGATTGGCAGGCTCATACTCTCGTCGAAGGAAGCAAAATCTGGCGATCGACCGTTACATCTCCTGATTCCTCCCCTCGTCCAGTGAGTCCATCGCGATAGCACCTGAAACGATTGGCACTCGAACCATGACGACGAATTTGCATCGTCACCCCAATCGGATATTAACGAGTTCCCGATCCTCGGGAGTCGTCTGGCCCACCGTTGTCAGGTGGCGTATACCCGTTCGCGATCAAAATGCCTGTAGAGAGCTGATCGTTAGAAATAGAAGAATATTCAGATGTGGCTCCGGATACGGCACTATCAGAAGCGGCAGCGATCGCCTCAAGACATTCGGCACTGCATCCAGCCGTGACAGGCATCGGAATCTCTAGAGCAGCATCAGCCGTGGACGAAGAGAACCCACCACCTGCTAGTGGAAAGTCTTCATTCGTAAACGCATAGCTAGGCAACGTAACGCAAGACCCTAGCGCGATCGCGGCCACACAAAACCGGGATAGATGCTTAACGTACTTCATGTCCTTGAGACCCCCTTAATGCACAAAAATTTAAGAAATATCCTGTTCTGGCATCTTGAAAAATTGAAGAGCCAGAGTTAAACGAGGAGTGACGCAGGAAGGCTCTAATTAAGCAAATTCAGCAATTATCCGGGTAAACAGCTCAGCGAATTCAGCAATTACGCTGATGAATTTGCATCCTATTTGCTCATGGTATCGCAGAAAAACAGCAATACATCATTAAAACTGCTAGTTTCTTCATCGAAACTTATTATTTCGCAGTTGACACTTTTGACCACGGAGAACAAACTGTTTGCTTAACTTTTGAGTGAAGACCTTTCTCTTTTCCTCTTATGAATGAGATATTCGAGATTCCACGGAAGCATCCGGAGAGAATTTTATTAACTCAACAGTTTTGTTCCTTGCTTGAGCATTTATACTGATTTTTCAGGTTCCTGGGCACGCTGTCACAGCAAAATCTGTTTTTACATGCAGCCAATTCTCGTGACGATATGATCGAGCTATCCGCATTCCAAAACTTCCTCTAGCGAATGCACTCTTCTGTGAGATAAGTCCATTCGCTCGAAATAAATCGCTTTTGGATGAACAATTTCGATAAACCATACGGAGAGACCCCTTAGCTCTGATGAATCGTGTAGACTACCTGCGAATCAGTTTGATTGACCGTTGCAACTTCCAATGCCAGTACTGTATGCCGGAAGGAGCCGATCTGGCATATGTCCAAAGACAAGATATTTTGACCCAGGATGAGTTGCTGAGGCTGATTCGAGAGGTCTTCATTCCCTGTGGATTTACGCGCTTTCGACTGACAGGAGGCGAACCCTTGCTCAGACCTGATGTTGTGCAAATCGTTGGGGCGATCGCCCGACTTCCTCAGACTCAAGATCTTGCTATGACCACAAATGGCTTCCGACTTGCTGAAATGGCACAGGATCTATACGATGCTGGCCTACGTCGCATCAATATCAGCCTGGATTCTCTCGATGCGTCTATCTTTGACACCATCATCGGCAACAAAGGTAAGACGCGTTGGCAGCAAGTTTGGTCTGGAATTCAAACCGCTTATACCGTAGGCTTTGATCCCCTAAAGCTCAACGTCGTGGTAGTGCCAGGGGTCAATGATCATGAGGTGCTCGATTTGGCTGCCCTCAGTATTGAGCGAGCTTGGCACGTTCGATTTATTGAGTTTATGCCGATTGGCAATGCCGGATTGTTTGGCGATCGCGGCTGGGTATCTTCAGAGGAACTGCGTCAGCGCATTCGAGCAAGGTGGGGGCTGAGCGAGGGGGAAGTCCGTGGCAACGGGCCAGCCGATGTTTTTCAAATTCCAGGCGCAAAAGGAACCCTTGGCTTTATCAGCCAGATGTCGGAGTGCTTCTGCGATCGCTGCAATCGCATGCGGCTTTCGGCGGATGGCTGGCTCCGTCCTTGTCTTTTGAATGAATCTGGACAGATTGATCTGAAGACGTTACTTAGAGAAGGGCGATCGCTTCACGACGCTCGGCAAGCAGTTCAACATCTCCTAGATATTAAGCCCGACATCAATTTCAAAGAAAGAGATCCAGGAACCGAAGGAATTTACAACCGCACCATGTCTCAAATTGGAGGTTAGGGATTCAAAAGCTCGAGCACTATTCGACTCTTATGACTCTAATCAAAAAGGGTATGAATACCACAAAGTACCCATACCCTTTATTGAAGCGATGCTTTAGCTTAGACGAAACCAAGCCCAAGCCAAATTGTCTAAGCTTGGCGAGAGTAATACTCAACCACCAGCAGTTC
>CAKZMO010000454.1 GCA_937128595.1 uncultured cyanobacterium
CTCATTGAACCTCTTGTAACCGATGCAAATCATGTCCTCCTGGCTGGGGGACATCGACTCGCTGCGATAGAACTCCTTAGAAAAGAGAACATTGATGCGTTTAAGGATCGTTTTCCCGATGGGCTCGTTCCTGTCCATCGCATGGACTTTGATGCGGTAGCAGAGCCAGACAGGGCGTTAGAAGTCGAAATATCGGAAAACGAAACACGGCGAGACTATAGCCCCCAAGAAGCCAGAGAGATCGCCGATCGCCTCCGCACAATGGGCTATAAAGACACCCCTGGCAGACCAAAGGCAGGTGAAAAACGCCTGAAGCCAGCTTTGAGCATCATTTTTGGCAAATCGATCCGCACGGTTGAGCGGTATCTGTCAGATAAAACCCCGACAAATGGCGAGGTTTTGAAAACCCCGACAAATGGCGAGGTTTTTCTGAAGCGGGCGATCGCCAATCTCAAACAGTGGGAAAAAGTGCGAGGGAAAAAGAAACGCGAAGTTTCACTGGCGAAAGAGCTGGAGGATATTATTGCCCGGATTGAAAAAGGGCTAGGAAACTAGCGATCGCTCACTGAGCTACCCCTTTCGTGGCGCTAGAGTCGCTCAGTGTTTCCCTTCTCGACTTGTCATCGATCGCCATGGGGCATGATCTGGCCAAATTCGAGATTTTTTGTGGGCAAAAATTTTGTGATCCATCCCCCTGATTAAGATCTAAAACCTGGAGAGGTGGATCGGCCTCCATTCGTTTTTCCATAGCGGTTTTGAGTTTTTCGAGATTGTCTGAATCAACGAAATATCGCCGTAAAACTTTGCCGTTGCATCGATGCCGCATTGAAGTGCGAGTCATGCCTACCCAGTCGAGAATCAAAAATGCGGCTTGTCTATCTGAGACGGATGCGATGTTGCTGAAATTGAAGGCGATCGCCACATCTTTCCCATGCTGTTTCAGCCATTGCCCAATCGGGTCGGTTCGCTCTGGTGTTAGCTCTTGCACCTCACCTGCAACGATGCAGCGAATCAGCTCCGCAGCTCCACACTCTTCAACAATCCATTGCCTTAGCTTCGTTCGCTTCCAGTCTTGGGGCGTGGCTGCATTTTGGTTGATAGATGCAGCACTGATGGCTTCTGCCTTGTCTGGGTTCAGCACCGCTTCAAGATTGCGAATCTTAGTTCGGCGATCGCTATTTTTATCCCACAGCACATCTTCGCGTGTGATTTTGGTGTGATAAAACTGCTCAAGATAGAAGCGCTCTAAATCCAGCCTTTCATTTGGGGTCAGCGAATCTTTTTTCTCAAGCTCGTTGACGTGCTCTTCTGAAATCAAGGATCGAGACTCGATGGCGATTGCATGTTCAACATCGCGCTTTGAGCGAATGGCTTTTAGTGCTTTGCAAATTGCCTTCTCTTGCTCTGGGGTGATGGCTGATAGAGTGCTGGTGACGAGCTTCCCTTCTGCTTTCAGCAGAGCAATCACCCGCGCTCTGAATGTCTTCATGCCGCGATTGCGTTCGACTTCGATATGAGCCAGCAGCTTCATTGAGGGCGATTCCCAGTCGATATCCTTCACTCTCAATTCGGTTTCTGTCAGCAGCGATCGCCGGGTCACGCTGACCAGGGCATTAGATGAGCGCTTGAAATCTCTCAAGAATGCCGCTGTCGATTCGGCTCGTGAGAGTTTGCTGTAGGCTCGGCCCCGCTCGGCAATCCAGAGATAGCGGGGAATGAGCGATCGCACCCGGTCGCAGGTTTGAGCGACTGATTCAGGAGTGATAGAGCATCCGGTGAATACTCCCCACACCGAATCAATCCGATCAGTGTGATGCTCGATTGAGAAGCCTTCTTTCACTGATGGACTGGTAATGATGGCCTTTATTCCTGCCATGGCCAGCGCTGGGATATCAGCCCCCTTGGAGGCCAAAAACGCAGATTCAGTTTCGCCGCCGCTGGTGTCGCCCGTGATGACGAGAGATTGAATCCCTTGATTGAGTAAATCTCCTGAAATGCTGTGGGCTAACGCCTTCTCATCGGTATGGAAGATCGTCACCTGGCCAGCATCGAGGGACTGCACCCGATTGGTGAATTGGGCGATCGCCTGATTCTTGCTGCCGTCGATCAGATTGACGGGATAGGCCAGCGGCTTGCGCTCAGATTGCACCAGAAAGGCTCGTTCTCCGCGAATGTCTTCAATCCACCGCAACACCGCTTCTGACAGGTCAGCACTGGCACAAATGACTAGCTTGGCAGTCCGGATACGGTGCTCTAGTTCCTCTAGCAATAAAGGCCGAATGCCGTTCTTATTGGCCAGCTTGCTAGAGAGGATAAATTCTAGGATGGCGGGTAGTTCATCCAACACCAGCACATCAGCTTTAATCCCTTTGGTTTTCAGCAACGACGGCACACAGACAACGCCGCCGTTGCACGGCTCACCATCTTTCAGCAGCGTGTCACCGTGGCGATCGCCTTGATTGACGAATACACCGCCCCATCCTGCCGCCTGGTCACGAGCAAGACTTCTCAGAGTTGTGACCGATAGCCAGCGGCGATGCTTCAACAGTTTGGCGATCAGTTTGCCTTTCCCGGTTGCTTTAGCTCCGAGAAGGGCAAGCAGCCCAGTTTTGGGCAGTCGATCGGCATGGTCTACAAACTCATCCTCTCCAATATGCAGATCGGGTTTACGGGTTAACCGACGAGCGATCGCACGTTCGACTCGGCATTCTTGCCACAGCTGGGCAGTCGCCAGTACCTGATTCCAGCGCCCGATACCCTGATTCACAATCAGGTCATCAACGCCTTTTCCCTCACTAGGGTTCCAATGGGCGATCGCCACTTCACAACCCGCCGCTGTGAGCCAGAAGGCTAAATCAGCCCGCGCCGCCGCCACTTTTGCCCGCGTTTTGGGCTTTAGGTCTTCGTCGAAGGCCAGGATAAATTTACGCCCTGGTACTGCCAATTGACTCAGGCCAGGGACTAACTCAGGCTTGAGTTTGCGAATCTTCTCACCGCTGATCCGGTCATATTTGAGAACACCCGCGTTCACTCCAACCAGGGCGATCGCCACATGACCCGCGCTCAACACTGAAAGCTGCTTTTTGCCGCCTTCGGTGATGACGATCGGGATATCAGTCCGCGATTCTAGCCACTGCCAGAAGGAACCCTCTAACGGTGCTCTTAGCTGTACTCTGATATCCGCAGGAATGGGAGGAAGATAGGCATCAGCGCCTGAGCCCAACGGTTTCTCATACTTAATGATTTTGCCGTCGCGATCCGTTCTGGGGTTTTCTGGCTTGCCCTGCCAATACTCCCCAGACTCTTGCTTGAAGAAGGCGATCGCCCCGTATTTATGAGGCTTACGGGTTTGCCACTGAGTTGCAACCCGTTGATTCAAGTCTCGGTTAGGTTCCCACAACCCGTTGTCTTCAACGATTTCAACGGCTGCATTGTAAAGCGATGGGGCGATCGCGCTGCCGTCAATACATTCCTTTTGAAAAGCGTGCTGGAAGGAAGAGCTAGATTGCTGTAAATCGACAGATATCGATGAATCAGCCTGAGGGGGCTTATTTTTCATTGTTGATGCGCTCTAAAAGTTGCTGTCTAGCAACGGGGCAAGCCATTAGCTAAGGCAATGCGT
>CAKZMO010000455.1 GCA_937128595.1 uncultured cyanobacterium
TCAACAAGGGGCTTAAGCCCCTTGCCTGTACTTCACTAGCTTGAGAAAGGCTATTCGGTTTCAGAATGGCGAAGTGCAGTACGAAACAGAAGCCGTTTTGAAAACTATTCGAGCTTGGATTTCAACCCATTCGGTTAGGTAGCAGAACTAAATTTTTCCTGGCAGCGCTTGATGGCCGCCAGCAAGATCTCTTTGCATTCAAACCGAGTCAGGCGAAACTCTCGATTGTTGCAGCGGGTGGTGACGTGGTAGCAAAACTCTGCTCTAAGGTCACGGGGTTTTCGAGGCATGGCATCACCCAGAGTGACGGCTACCTCACAATTCTTCCGAATCAGATGGAGATCGCTCCTATGATGTGAATTGGCGATCGCCTCTGATTATTTTATTCTCCAGCATCACTGCATTACCCGCGCTATTGGTAGTGATATCGACAGGCTACAATCACAACGCTGTTGTCTTTGATTTCATAGACCAAACGATGCTCAGAATTGATTCGGCGTGACCAGTAGCCAGAGAGATTTGCTTTCAGGGGTTCTGGCTTACCAAGACCATCAAAGGGACTTCGTTTAATATCCTTAATCAAGGCGTTAATCTTCTTGAGTAGTTTCTTGTCCGTTTCTTGAAACCAGAGATAGTCAGTCCAGCCAGATTCTGTAAACGTGATTTTCATTCTTCAATCAAATCACGCTCTATGAGATTCCCTGTTTTGGCTTCCTGAATCGATCCTAATAGGTGAGATGCATTTGCAGGATTGGAAAGAAGGTATAGCGTTTCTTGCCATGCATTGAATTCATCTAGGGGCATAACGACCACGCGATCGCCCTTATCATTACAAAGAATGGTAGGTTGCGTGTCTGCGATAATCCGTTCAATTAACCCATCTAAATCTTGTTGTGCCTGCTTTGTGGTCATTGCATCCATAGGATTCTCCTTTGGAGAGGTTTCGTTTACCGAGTTCACTTGCTGCTCTGATCGTATGGTAAGCGATACGGGCTACGCCTAGGCAAGCCAACGCCCAGAGCATTCAGGATTCTGGTTTTTGGGGAGGAGTAGCGATCGCCGCTTACGATTGCTGACCATTACAATTTTTTAGGATCGATGCCCAACTCTCTCAGCTTTGCAAAGGCGCGATCGCCAACCCAAAAAGATTGATGGCAAACGATCCGGATGAAGGGGTTGGAGTGGCGTAAAAATAAGATTGTTCACTGCAAATAATTTGTAATTGCAGAAAAATCTTAGCGAGGTATTCCTATGGGTGCCATCAAGAGAAACCCCTCTCGTCAGTCTCAACAGCGTCTCAATCCTGCCGTATTGTCAGGCGCTGTGCTGTTTTTGGGGGCGATCGCCAGTTGTTCTGTGTCTAGTCCGGGCAATGCGTCGTCTTCTGACTCCTCTTCTTCCACTTCTCCCCCAGAAGCTCCAGCAGAAGTCAGCGAAAATGAAACCTCCATGCCTTCAGAGGGTGAAATCCTGGCTTCTGCTAGCGATCAACCCAGTCGCGAACTGTCTTCAGATTGGGTCTTGGCAACTGCTCAGGAAGAAGATGCCCAGTGGTCTTACATTCTCAACAGTCCGTTGGGCATTGCTGCGCTCAATCAGTTGGCGATCGAGGGTTTCATCAGCCCTCTCTGTGAGAAAAGCTTCTATATCAATCAGCAATATGGCGGCTTTCAGGCGCTGATGAAAGTCGAGTGTCCGAGTCCTCGCGGAGCCTCGACGGCAGTCGGCTACGACGAAGTTCATGTGATTTTCAATCGTTTTGAAAGCAACATCGAAAACTTTGAAATCCGCCGCTTTGGTGAGAGCTAAGCCAAGGCCGGGGTTTCGATGCCCTGCCATTGCGATTGGGCTGGAGTGGTGTTGGCAATCAGCCGACCGCGAGAAAACACATAGCGGGCGATCGCCCGTCTGCGAATAGCGTCGTAGCGATCGCTAGCCTCCAGCACCACCAGATTGGCAGGCTTACCCTCCTCTAAGCCGTACTCATCTTCAACGTGCAGAGTTTTTGCTCCGTGCCAGGTCACCATGTCATAGCAGGCGTCGATTTCTTGGCGTCCGGTCATCTGGCAGATATGAACGGCCATGCTCGCCACATCGAGCATATTGCCTGTACCCAGCGAATACCAGGGGTCTTGGACGCAGTCGTGGCCGAGGCTGACGTTTAGCCCCCGCTGCCACAGTTCTTTAACTCGTGTGACCCCGCGTCGTTTGGGGTAGGTGTCGGTGCGTCCCTGAAGGGTGATGTTGATCAGCGGATTGGCGATGAAATTGATGCCGGAGCGATCAAGAAAGCTCATCAGCTTGAAGGCATAGGCGTTGTTGTAGGAGCCAAATGCGGTGGTGTGGCTGGCGGTGACTTTGGCTCCGTTGCCTCGACGAATGGCGTTGGCCGCGATGACTTCTAGAAATCGAGACTGATCATCATCAATCTCGTCGCAGTGAACGTCGATCAGGGTGTCGTACTTTTCAGCCAGGTCGAACACGCGATGCATCGACGCGACACCATCTTCGCGGGTCGGCTCATAGTGAGGAATACCACCGACGGCATCGGCACCTTGACGCAGGGCTTCTTCGATCAGCTCATCGTTTTTAGGGCTGCCGTAAATACCGTCTTGGGGAAATGCAACTACTTGCAGGGTGATCCAGTCTTTGACGGCTTCGCGCACTTCGAGCAATCCCTGGAGAGCGATTAGATTTTTCTCGCTGACATCGGCATGACTGCGGACAAAGAGGACGCCCTGCATGGCCTGCTGCTTCAGGGTGGCGATCGCCCGCTGCTTCACGTCCTCCAAGCTCAGGGTTTCCTTTCGCTCTCGCCAAATCTCGATGCCCTCAAATAACGTGCCGCTTTGGTTCCATCGGGGTTCTCCGGCAGTCAGAGCTGAGTCGAGGTGAATGTGAGACTCCACAAAGGGAGGGCTGATGATTTTGCCGTCTAGCTCTAGAACCTGTGACGCTTTCAGCGATAGGGAGGGAGCGATCGCCAGAATGCGACCGTTGGCGATCGCCACATCGACCCGTTCCTCATGGCTATTGCCCCCTGCTTGAAGTAACTGTCCTCCCTTCAGCAAAACTTCGCATTGATAATCGACCATATCTTCGCCCTTTTGATGAGTGGGTTGCCATTCGATTTTGTCGTTGGGTTTTATTGTGACCTGAACGCTGTCCAAAAAACGTCAGATTGAGATCACTTTTGTAGCCGTTTTCATGGAACTGCGTCGCGTCTTTTTTGAGGTCTCTTGAGCACCAGCCTTTTCTCTATGGCATGGGCGGATATTCAGTCGATGCCCGAGGTAGACGGGGCGATCGCCCTCGCAATGGACTCAAAATCTGGTTTAGTTCTCGCAGTTGTTCAGATGTGCCCATGCAGATCAGCACATCTCCTTCCAGTAGCACAGCATCCGCTGTTGGGCTTGTGATCAGCTCGCCACCCTGGGCTCGTCGAATGGCTAACACCAATGCTCCCGATCGCGCCCTCAGCCCTGCTTCTCGCAAGGTTTGCCCCACACAAGGACAAAATTCATGGTCGATTAAATATTCTTCCATATAAAAAGAGCGGCCTTCACCCGTGAGAATGCCGTCTACAAAGTCCATCACCTGAGGACGCAGGGCAGCGGCAGCCATTCGTTTTCCACCCGTGATGTAGGGTGAAATGACAGCATCGGCTCCGCCTCGTTCTAGCTTTTGCACGGCCTCTTCTGTGTTGGCGCGGGCGATCGCCCGAATCTTGGGATGCAGCGTTCGGGCAGATAGCATCACATAGAGATTCTCAGCATCGGAAGGAAGCGTCGCGACAATGCAAGTGGCTCGGATGATTCCTGCGCTCAACAAAAACTCATCCAGTGTTGCATTACCCTGAATGCCTACAAAGCCATCGCGCTGAGCTTGATCGATGAGCTCGGCATCCTGATCGATGATCACGAACGGAATGTTTTCCGCCGCAAATTCGGTCGCGACCTGCTGGCCCATGCGACCGTAGCCACAGATGATGTAATGATCCGAAAGTGTTTTAATCAATCGTCGCTGTTGCCGTAGTCGAATTCCCTCCTGAACGTACCCCTGAAACAGAGCTTCTGTAAACCGATTGGCGATATAGCCCAGACTCAAAACCCCCATTAAAATCAGGAGAATTGTGAACAGTCTTCCCCAAGGACTGAGGGGTTCGATTTCAGAAAAACCAACTGTGGCTAAGGTAATGATCGTCATATAGGCTGCATCGAGCCAGCTCCAACCTTCGAGAAACTTGTAGCCCACGGTGCCAAAGAGCATGATTCCGATAACAATGAGTAGTCCTCCGACCAGCTCTCGACGCAGGCGACGATATTTTTTTTCAGATGTCGTGAACACAATTTTGGACAAGTTGCAGCTACGTGTAAATACTGGTTAGCTTGATAGAAATTTGAGATTTTAATAGTTCGATCGATAGATTTCTTCCGTACTTTATGAAAGCTTTACGGAAAAACGACTTTTTTCACTAGAACTTTGTCTTGTTTTTGTAAGGATGCTTAGGACGGAGCTTGCAGCTACGAATTTATACTGACATTGGGTGTGAACTTATTATGAACTCAGACAGACTACGTCCTGACAATCTAGCTACCTTCAAAACTTCGCAGGGGCAAGTCGATATCCTCAACCTCTCGGTCGACAATGTTGCTCAACCTGAACTGTTGCAAAGTCTGAAAGAAGGGGGCATTGTCTTCACGCCTAATGTCGATCATTTGGTGAAGCTGCAAAAAGATCCAGAATTTTACGACGCCTATCAATGTGCGACGTATCGCACTTGTGACAGCCAAATTTTGCTCTACATCTCCAAGCTGCTCAAACAGCCTATTCAGGAAAAGATCTCAGGCTCAGATTTGTTTCCTGCTTTCTGCAACTACTATGCCCATGATCCAGACATCGACATTTT
Organism: uncultured cyanobacterium; assembly: GCA_937128595.1. Lineage (GTDB taxonomy): Bacteria > Cyanobacteriota > Cyanobacteriia > CAKZMO01 > CAKZMO01 > CAKZMO01. The sequence goes on from CAKZMO010000455.1 coordinate 4,910, forward strand.
TTTACTGGGTGCCGCTGAGGGGGTCGGGGAAAGGGCCCGCAAACGGATCAATCGCCGAGTCGGACGCAATATGGTCATTGCAGCCCATTCTCCATCCTACGGGTTTGAGCAAGATGAAGCTGAGTGCGATCGCATCATTGACATGATTAATGCTTCAAAAGCCAGCGTTTTGGCTATTGGCGTCGGCGCACCTAAGCAAGAAAAGTGGGTCGCGAAGTACAAAGATCGACTCAGGCATGTCAAAGTCATTTTGGCAATTGGAGCCACTATCGATTTTGAAGCAGGGCATGTCAAGCGGTCTCCGAAATGGATGAGCCAAGCTGGACTGGAGTGGCTTTACCGCATGATGTCTGAACCCAACCGTTTGTGGAAACGCTACCTGATCGAAGATTTACCCATTTTCTGGATGATCTTCCGCCAACAGGTTTGGCAACAGATTCGACAAATTAAACTCGATTGAATCGGCTAATTCTATTCACTTCGGTGTATATGCAGACAATTGGTTCAAAAACTCGCTCGACAGACAGACGAATGTTTGGGAGCCCTCTTGGTAGGTTTTTAGGAGTGAAATTTAAGCATTTTATAAACCTTATGTTTTTGAAAGATACGAATTCAGGCTCTCTCGTCAAAGTTGTTGATGTTAATCAGCTCTTCATTCCCACAACTGAAGCTGTTGAAGCACAGCTTCAAGCGGGCCAAAACGAACAGCCTACCCGAAGCTTTGAAAAGCAGTCGCTGGTTTTTCCCTCAGGGGAGAAACTGCCACAGTGCTGGGTAGATCCCAACTATCGTTCTGATCTTCCTGCTCAGCCCCAAGCCAGCTAGATTGAGCGAACTCGAGGTTACATCAATCAGGCCTATCCTCACTAAACAATTTCCGGGGAGTTGCGCCAATTGCACATACGCCCGGAAGCTACGATGCGAAGCGGTTAGGGCACTTGCCAGACCCGGTTGTGGTAATGAGTGGCTTCCGCATCGGGATCTGGGTAAGCACCATTGTGATGATGGTCGCCGTGGCTGTGGTCGTGATTATGATTGTGGTCGTGTCCATGGTCGTGGGCTGCACCGTTGGCGATCGCCACCAGTCGAAACTTGCACATTTCACAATTCATCTGCACTTGCCCCTGCTGGGTCTCAATCTCCCGGTCTCGTAGAACGTTGAACAAGTAGGGATGAAGTCCCATTTCGGGCAAGCTGGAAATAGTGATATCGGGGAACTGCTCTTGTTGCTGAGCTGTGATTCCTGCGATTTTTTTGATGAGAGTTCCAGTGAATAGAAAGTACGGCAGCACGATAATACGCTTGGGTTGATAGAGTCGTGCCCGGCGAAATCCCTCTTCTAGTCGAGGATGAGTGATTCCGATAAAGCAAGTTTCTACCGTTTGATACCCGCTGCCTTCCCACATCAGCCGCGCTAGCTTGTACACATCACCGTTGGCATCGGGATCGCTAGCTCCACGACCAACAAACAGCAGCACAGTATCTTCTCTAGCAATGCCATGAGGATTGTGACTGGGCTGGTCGAGTTGATCGAGGCGCGATCGCCACAGATCCAGAATTTGCGGATGGATGCCAAAATGACGGCCATAGCTGAGTCTAAGTTGGGGATGCCGCTGTTTTGCCCGATCGAGTTCGTTGGTGACATCAAACTTGTTGTGCCGCGCCGCAAACAGCAAGATAGGTAACACCGACAAGTCTGTATAACCTTGTTCCACGCACCAATCGACTCCCTGCTGAATGGTCGGTTCAGTGAGTTCCAAAAAACAGGGAACTACCGGACGAGAGGTATCGAGAGCCTGATATGACGAAGCGAAATCTAATAGGCGTTGTCGTCCATCAGCATCTCGGCTGCCATGCCCAACGAGCAGCACTGGACGCTGAATGGGTAGCTTAGTGAGGGATCGCGTTGGTGCTTCTATTTCCGTGGGCTGGTTCAGTTGTAAATCGAGAATTGGATTAGAAGCGAAGGTCATTTCAGTTCTAGACTCCTTTTGGCTGAGTATTTTTCGAGCTAAACGCGTAGCGGACAGTCTCAATACGGTTCGAGTGTGCCTCGATATCTTAAGCTCGTCAGGCTTGATTCAGCAATGCGGAGAGGGAGCATTTGACGCTCAATTGCTGACAGACATGCCACCGATTTGCCAAGATTGAAGGTATGGTCGATTTAGTGGCACTCTTTTTGGGAAAGGCCATATTTATCCGTGTCGAGTTGACTCTATGCTCATTCCGCTTAGCCGCAAAACTCTCGAAAACCTAATTCCTCTAGCTGCAACCTCTACTCAGTACAAACACTGTTGGGGCAAGCCTGCCGACGTGCTTCGTCGCTTTCTTTACTCCATTGCTGCAGTCGTGGCGATCGCCCTCCTCGGTATTCTCTTTCCAGAAGGGTTCGATCCGGTTCTCTTCTTGCTTGCTGTTGTTGCTTTTTGCTACTGGCTCTGGGCTCCTATTTATGTTGCTTGGTTACGCAATCGCGACTATCGACGCTACGAGTTCGGTGGATTTTGGACGGGCGAAGTGCTCGACAAGTTTATTACTGAAGAAGTTGTGAGAGTCCAGGAGACCGTCGATAAAAAGGGCGAGCTAGTTGTGATAGAGAATCGAGAAAAGCTAGTCAACCTAGAAATTGGTGATGAGACAGGATTTACAACGATTATCCAAGTTCCTTTACAGAAAAGGCATCGAGATATTCGGCCAGGAGATTGGGCAGAACTTGTGATGCTATCCAATCGCTCCGACTTGTCACGCATCATGAAAATGACTGATGTCTTTATTCCTGATGCCAAGGTCTGGGTCAGTGACTATCCATATCTACGACGAGATGCATTTTTAGAAGTGAGCCGCCGCATTCGGGAAGAGGACGTAGCCTATGATCAGGTGCCGCATGAACCATCCCGAACTAGACCCATGCGTCCAATTTCAGGTCGTTCTATTCCTAATGAACCGCCCGATCGTCCTAGACTGCCCCGCTATGATCGCTGATTAGATTTACACTTTTTTCTTAGCACTGCTCACATGAAGATTGCGGTGGATTCGGGTGCAAAGATAAAACTGTGGTCGAAAGCGAATGCATTGACATGACGAATAATAGAAAAGCCAAAATGAGTCGTCTTGTCAGTTGAAAAGGTCGCAATGACTAGCTCATTTAGCTTCTTGTCTGAGATTTGAGGAACCTTTACGAAATAATCGCGCCGAGCGAAAAAGACACCCTCGTCTCGTGGAAAAATGATGCCGTTGACACGATGTGCGTGCTGAATCGGTTTGATGTAAGTATAGAGAAATTCTTCCTGATTACGCTGAAGACGATACAGTCGCTCGTGCTGCATCCAGCTCATGCAAAACATCATGCGAAACAGCTCAAACCCAAGCACGTAGTTGAAGACGTTGTTGCGTTCTTCAGAGTTGAAGACGAGCCGGAGAGCCGCTTCTAGGTACAAATCAGGTTTACGACAAGCATCTTGAGCAGAGTGAACATAAAACTGCCGGATGTATTGTCTGAGAATCGATTCGCTAAGTTCTGTATGAATGTGAAACTCTCTCAAGTGTTTCGTCACGAGCTGCCGAGTTTCGCGGTCTTCTAACTTGCGAGCGACCAGTCCATCAGCAGTGTAATCATCAAGGAATTCTGCCTGAGCCTCTGGAGACGCCACACACATGAGATAGCAGAGGGATAAGAGATAGCGTCTCTTTTGCCAAGACAGTTGTTTGAACCAATGCTTAGCCTCGTCTGGAAGTCTCCCCAACAGGCTGCCTGCAGTCATTGCACCAGTCATCGCTCGTGCGTAGTCATGCTTTTTCTGCATTACATTCATGTCATGTCACACATGAGAGAACTGTCTGGCGTTGTGCAATAGGCCATCACCAGAACGCAATAATCAGAATTCCCGATTTGATGGCACTTAATGAAGATATTCTGTAGTTTTTTACAAAATTTTTAATCTCTAAGGTGTGGATGAAGCTTTTATAGAAAAGTGTGACATCCAGGAACACAATAATTAAACTTTAGCGTCAATTTTGAAGTCTTACTCTGCTCTTAATTTCGAATTTGAATTTGTTATAAATCTAAGGGACGATGGCTCTGTCGTAACACATCTAGCAGCATAGATCTTTCGGCTCTGGCGATCGCCCGATAGGCTTGCGGAATCGATGCGGGTGAGACGCAGATTGCCGTGATTCCCCATTGCACCAAAGACGCAATTAGTTCAGGATGCTGGATTGGCGCTTGCCCACAAATAGAGCAGGGAATTTTTAGCTGCCGAGCGGTCTGGACGAGATGACGTAGAGCCCGCTGAATCGCTGGATGATTTTGGTTGAAGACGGACTGCATGTGAGGATGGTCGCGGTCGATGCCGAGCAAAAGCTGCGTCAGATCATTTGTGCCGATAGCAATGCCGTCTACTCCTGCCTTGACGTAATCCTCTAGCAAAAACATCACAGAAGGAACTTCCGCCATAATCCATAGCTGAAAGTTAGAGCTGTCATACAGTCCTGCTTCCACGACCTGCTGATGGCAGAATTTGAACTCCTCCACGGTTCTCACAAAGGGCAAGATCAAGCGGATATTATCCATACCCCTGTGCTGAATTCTGCGCAGAGCAGATAGTTCAACGCGAAACATGGTTGGGTCAAGCTGATAGCTCCATGTTCCGTGGATGCCGAGCAAGTCGTAAGCTTCGGGATTGGATTCAGAACTAAACAAACTTCCAAAGTCGTGCGATCGCACGTCTAATGTGCGGTAATACATCGGACGAGGAGACACGGCTTCGGCGAAGGGGAGAATGTGGAGGGCAATACGTTGGCAGAGTACGTCGGCATTCCCTTGTTCAATCCATTGCTGAGGTGATTGCTGATCGAGCAACGGCAAGATCGCCATCTCGGCTCGCAATAGACCAATTCCATCGCACGGAAGGTTTCCCAGCCGGGGCAGTGCCTCTGCTTGACTCAGACTTGCCATGAGCTGTGTGGCATTGGGGCGATCGCTCGTGGTCAGCTGAGTCAGCATCCGCTGCCATACATCGCTTGGAGGGGAAACGGGAGAGGTATCAGAGATAATAAGCTCGCTATTTGCAGTGTGGTCGGCTGATGCAAAATCTATTGATTCGAACTTTGGTGGTGCTTGGAATTTGGACTGAATTTCTGAATGGATTTCTGAATGGATTTCTGAATGATCTTCCGAATCAGCAGTTGTCAATTGAGTATTGAATTCAGAATCAGTATTGGCGTCTGGCCTCACGCTCGTGATCTGACCTGGAGAATTCTGAGCATGAAGGCGAATCGTGCCGCGATCGCCATTCAATGTAATGAGATCACCCGTGCGAACGGTCCGAGTCGCGTTTGAAACACCAACCACTGCCGGAATTCCTAGCTCGCGGGCAATCACAGCCGCGTGGCAGGTCATTCCACCTCGCTCGCTGACAATACCTCTCGACTGTTGAATCAGGCTCATCCAATCTGGCACGACATCCGAAGCAATCAGAATATATTCAGCCATAGGAGATGCGATCGTCCCAGCATTGATAGAGGTCTTTGGCGCAACTACCCAGGCTTTTGCTGTCACTTCTCCAGGCGCAGCTCCCATTCCATAGATATTGCGCGAAGCAATATTGCGCACGTCTGAGGGATGGGGTTCTGGCGCTTGGACAGATTCAGTATGAGACCTGGCATTGCGATCGCCGCGATTTAGACCGCTGGGCAAGACCTGAGTGACATAAACGTCGAAAGAAGTATTTTCTGGGTTCTGATCCTGATGAGGTTTTGCCCCTTGCTGAGGTGAACGGATCGGCTGACAGACAATCCATTCCAGCTCAGTCTCTATCTTAAGGTGAAGATTGACTTCGTGACTCAGACGCACCAGTCGTTCTAAAGTTCTACCTGTAATTGGTTGGGTGTGGGACTCCGCAGAGTTTTGCTCCGCAGCATTGTAAGAGTTCGAAGCGTTGTTGAGTTCTGGCAAAACAGGGTCTTCTGACAACTCTGTATCCAATGAAGCAACATATAAGCCGTCCCACTTTGAGGGTTGCCAATCTAGATTCAGCTCTTGCAAGAGCTGGCAAACCTGAGCTTGACTGTGTTCATCCGCCGTCTGAGCCTGCGATTTAGAAACGATTCTCGATGCAGAAGGATGGGCTACCCCATACACGGAAAATTGCTGACCAGCCTGACGCCGATGCACAATGCCAGATACTGCGTTCACCCAATACCGATTTGGAATGGCCTCTCCGGTTGTGATGGCTTTGCCCATCCCCCAAACCGCCTCGACTTCGAGTTGATGACCCGCTGAAGCGCGAAGGCATCCAGACGCTTGGGCGGGATAGATCGGTTGCACCAATACACTGAGTAAAATCTGCTGAAGAGAGATGCCTAATCGCTTCCAATAAAATAAGCTTCTAGCACGAAATAAGCCCGCCCAAGTTGACTTTAGCGCTTGGGCGATCGCCTCCATCTCTGGCTTACAGGTTTGTGTTGGCAAGAGACCTTGGATCCTAGCATCCAAGGTGGGGTTTGGGGTTCCATAGAGGGCGAGAGACGGGCGAAGGATCAGCAGGGTTCCCTTTAAGGACTGAGTGGACTGCTCAATCGCTTGGAGCCAATCATTTGGTAGAGGGGCCGTGCAAATGGCATGTTGAAGTTGCTGGGCGATCGCTCGAAGTTGCTGATGATTTTCCACATCAATATGTAGAGAAGAATGCGGAAAATCTGAAAACAGAGGTGCGTTCCACTGAATTTGCTGCCAAAAGGAGCGAAACATAGACGAGGACACCACAACTCCTGGCACTACTGGGTAGCCAGCCTGTGCTAACAGTCCTAAGTAAAATGCTTTGTTCCCAACCTGCTCTTGAAGACCGGGATGAATCTCATCAATCTGGTAAAGATGTTGAGCTGTCATTAATTCAGGTACATACCATACCGCACGACACCAATTGTAAAAGGAACGGTGAGAAGGAATGCCAAAAGCATCTTGTCCCTTAAATGATCGTGATAAATCTCAGGTAAACAAAACAACTGACCCCTTTTACTGTCTTGAGCGGGACAAGTTCCTTCTTTGAGACCCTGCACTCATGAATTCAGTGTGCTTGAATAATAGTCATTACACTTCATCACACCTCCCTCAACTCCGGAGTAAATTTGTGGATTTTCCGTCAATTTCTGCACTCAAGTTTTTTCGCAATCTTCAGGCTGGTAGTCGTCAGTTTGCCGTCATTGGATTGGGGCGCTTTGGGAGAGCGGTGTGTGAAACTCTCCATCAACTCGGTTACGAAGTCTTAGGAATTGACTCCGATGAGGCTCTAGTTGCACGAGTGTTGACTGAAAAAATGGCAGCTCATGCTCTTCAGCTCGACTCTACGAATCCGATCGCACTCCAAGAAGCGGGAGTCTATGATTTCGATACGGTCATCGTGGCGATCGGCAACTACGTTCAAGAGAGCATTATCACTACGCTCAATGTTAAAGAGGCGGGAGTGCCGTATATCGTAGCAAAGGCTTCGTCAGCTGTTCACGGGAAGTTACTCGATCGGGTTGGAGCTGACCAAGTGGTTTTTCCAGAACATGAAATGGGCTGTGCCCTTGCGCGATCGCTCACACGCCCCGAAATTCTCGATCGATTCGAGCTTGATCCAGACCACAGCATCGTCGAGTGTCCAGTGCCTGCTGAATTTGATGACAAAACCATTGCAGAACTTGACCTAAGACGTCACTATGGACTCAACCTGCTAGCGGTCAGCCGCAGTGTCGATAGCGATAAGTTTGAAATTAACCCTAGCCCTGTTTTGCGGCTCAAAAAAGGAGCTGTAATGGTTATCATTGGTCCTAATGCCAGAATTGACCAATTGCCTGATTAAATTCTGTCTACTTAAAAAGCTCTTAGTGATTCCAAAAAGAACCACCAAGAGCTTTTGAAAGATTTTGATGAACGTGTTGTCAACGGCGGGTACTTCAGACGCGATGATTCAGATGCAATGATCTTGCAAACCTGATTTTAGCGTGAAAAGACTACCAGCTAGACTTGACAACCCCTGGTAGAAGTCCTTCATGAGCCATGTCGCGTAGGGCAAGACGACATAGACCAAAATCTCTGTAGTATGCTCTAGGGCGACCTGTCAGCCAACAGCGGTTGCGCAGGCGGCTAGGCGCACTGTTGCGAGGCAACTGCTGAATTTTCCGATGAATCTCAAGTTTTTCTCGCTGAGTTTCAGCTTTTTCAAACTGCTCTTTTAGCTCTTGGCGCTTCGCAGCATACTTCTCAACTGTTCTGCGGCGCTTCTTGTCCCGCTCGACCATGCTCTTTTTAGCCATGAAGCTCTTATCGATCTCAAATTTACACAGTGCTTTCTATTGTAGCCAATTTGTTCTCGTTTGAGAAGATCCTTCAATTTATTTAGTTGGCTCAGGTTTGACCTGCCTTACCGCCATCCATCTGCGGAGGTAGCCACCACTTTTTTTAGATCTGGAGTCATCTCAATTGTGTAATCAAAGGGCGAACCAACAGATGACAGTTGCTGCATGGCGCTTCCGCTGGGGTTGCGGGGAGAAAACCACGACTTTGCCTGAATGACAAGATTTCCGCTTCCGTTGAGGTCAATAGATTCGATCGTCAACGTGTTGCTGTTACCGCTACTGAGGATAGCGGAAAGATAGGCTGAGTCGAGGAGCTTGCCATCGGCTGGGTTGATGCGAGCAATAACCGAGACCTTTGCTCCACCTCCTGATCCATAACTCCGCAACCAGTTTTGCTTTGCGTCGCCACTGCCGCGTCTAAAGTCTTCATTTACTGATCCTTGAGTGCCATCGATGGTGAAGGTTGCGTAGAGATCATCTCCACTCCAAAACAGGCCATAGCCTCGACTGTCAGCACCCGTCACTTCATAATCATTTCTCGTCCAGTTGTGATCTGGATTTTTGTCATCGAAACTAACGATGACAGGATTTTGATTATTGCTTGAGACTTGTTCGTAGCCAATGTAGAAGGTCTGACTTCCCAATCTAAGATTGGGCGCACCCAGGGCTTTGATTTCAGATTCGTCCGAGAGACTGACGGTTCTAAAGTTGTAGCTCTCTCCTATTTCACCTTGAGCATCAGGTACGACGACAATGTCAGGCTCTGTAATAGCGGGTAAAAAGTCTTCGACTGCGATCGCCCCTTCCTGCACTCCCTCCAAGATTGCTAGATAGTCCCCAGTTTGTCGATTACGGATGAAAAGCTGCTCCGATCTACGCCCTGTGCCTTGCTCCAGAAGAACTTGTTCAAATGCTAGATCAGAAAGCTCAATCTTGTCTTTACCGCTCTTAAAGTCTTCTACTACGTCTGCTCTTCTTCGAGACGAGGCAGCTTCCCTTGCACTCATCACAAAGATGTCGCGTCCAACTCCACCTTTCAGCTTGTCTTTGTCTTGTCCTCCTCGGAGGCGATCGCGCCCACTACCACCCACAAGGCGATCGCGCCCTGATCCTCCGATCAAATCATCATCACCTCGCGCACCGACCAAGCGATCGTTGTTTCTGCCTCCGTTGAGCCGATCGTTTCCACCGCGACCTAAGAGGATGTCATTCCCTGCTCGTCCCTTGAGAGCATCATCCTGACGAGTTCCCACGAGGCGATCGCGTTCTCGGCTCCCTCGTCGTCCTGCTGTAAACAGATCCACCTCGCGCGATCGCACTTCGCGAGACCCTTGCTGTTCCCACTCATTTGGGCTCAAATCGTCGGCATTCATACTGGAAATGTCTGAGCGAGAGACCCTGTGGGTGATGCCTAAGGGAGAATTGGCTGTAAGGGGTGTCCACGGTAAACCCATTGAAAAATCAGCAGTCTCACGAAGAGGTAAAGAAGTATCCGGTTCAAAGATAGCCATGAAAATTCCTTTCGACAGGTCATCGAAACGTCACAAAAGTTGAAGCGACTGAGATTGTGGAATGGTGATGCGGGGAGATTAGAATCGGCTCAATGTCACCTGAGTCGTGGTCGATAGACAACCTGATGCATGAATGAAATTCTTGGAACCCTCGCTCTATCGTAGAACAGAAACAATTTGCCCAAACCTTCTCTGGTATTGGATTATGCCTTGCTCCATCTCAGTCTGTAACAGAACTTTTGTGGGTTAAATCAGACCGAATAGATCAGACTAAGTTTTATCCAAATCGAGAGCTTTGGTTTGCTCTCTCAAAATATTGAGATCGTTCTAGCCGGAGAGAGGCATGGGTTCACGTTTGATTTGTCTTCAAGTACAAAATGGTCGATGTGTCTAGAGAAAGACCTCTGTAGAATTGCCCTATTAGCCTCTAAAACGATTGTGAGAGGCCGTGAGTTCCCCGATGGTTCCATCTCCTCACACGGGATGCTTCCATAGAGCAACGCAGTTTGCTATGTTTCAGATTGGATTACCAACCCTCTCAACAATTTTGAGCTAGGAATCGACACGATATTGAGAACCTTCGAACCTACAATGCAGACAGAACTTTTCACTCAACGCTCTTATTCACAGCGCTATCGTTCTATTTTTTCATTTTGTTTAGCCATTATTATGCTGTTGGTCGTGGGCTGTAGCTCTGCACAACCTGCTCCCCCCGTGTATTCGCCTGATAAAGCCGACCTAATTCGTGAATACTCATCTGGTCTGAAAGAATTGCGAACACGCGTTGACGAGTTGCCTGCTCTGATTGCCGATGAAAACTGGCCTGATGTCGAAAACCTGATTCATGGGCCTTTAGGCGAATTGCGGTTCAGAATGCTCAACGTTGCACGGAACTTGCCTGCTGAACTAGAGTCCAAAGCGCGATCGCTCTCCAAAGATGTTTTCCAAACCCTTGTGGAAATTGATGCATCGGCTCAGGTACGGAACGAAAGCAAAGCTGTCGAGGGTTACAACGCACTCATAGATAAATACGAGGAGTTTATCGAGCTAATTCCTTCTGCCGAAGCAATGTCTTGAGCGTCGTTGTGAGCTGACATATGCGAATGAGTCGTGTCGCAGAGCGGTTTTTGGATTGAACCTCTGCGATGCACGTCTCTTATGATTTTCTCAGAACCGCAGCATATCGCTAGAATGAGGAGACATCAAGAAACTGGCTTCCACTCACTCACTCCTCAATTTTACTATTGCAGTCCAGTCGGTATTGTGAATGGACAAACTAATCGACCTCAACGTATCGTTCAAGGGTGCTATTCTATTTGCCCTTGGTTTTGTGATAGCGGGTTTTGCGAGCGAATACGCGGTCATCTTGGGTATTTTGGGGGGAGTCGTCGCAGGGTTTATTGCCAAAGGGTGGAAAACAAAGGAGCTTCCAAAATCGAATAGTGATGAAGTGGCTCTGATTCGTTCAGTGCAAAAAATCCGCGATCGCTTCGTCAAATTTGGGGCGGATGGTGAATCATCAGACGATTCAGAGGCTGACGATGACTCCGAAGATGAAAGAGAGGCTGCGGCAGAATGGTCTGCTTTGAAAAAAACGAAACCAAGACCCGAAATGGGTTGGTTTGGAGTGAAATACACACGCAAGTCCCGATGGTGATGCAGATGAAGTCTGCCCATTCAGGCCGTGGACATGTTTTTGTCCGATGACTACTGGCTGTAGCTATATGCCTAGTTCTAGGCTAAGAGCGGCAACAGCAGTGTTACGAAGTAGAACACCAGTGGCGCTGTAAAGACATAGCTGTCGGTACGGTCAAGAATGCCACCGTGGCCTGGGATCAGCTTGCCAGAGTCTTTCACCCCGACATCGCGCTTCATGAGTGATTCAGTCAAGTCTCCCAAAAGGCTAGCAATTCCAATCATCAAGCCCAAAGCCATACCCGACAAAGGCCACGCTGGCCAATCAAGATACCATGCCCCTAAGACCGCGACTCCGATACTTGCAGACACTCCAAAAACTGCCCCTTCGACGGTTTTCTTGGGGCTAATGGCAGACAAAAGAGTTTTTCCAAACGTCTTGCCAAAAACATAGGCTCCAATATCTGCTGCCCAAATACAGCCAAAAGCCAGGAGCGTAATTATTAGGCCCTCTGGCATTGATTTCAGGTCAAAAGAATCAGGCCAATACCCGTTCAATGGTAGATTTGCGACTTCAGCAGTTCCTAAGCCTCGCAGTCGTACCCAGTAGCTGGGTAGATACCCTCCATAAAACAACCCCAAGATAGAAGCAGCGATGTCGGCAATCGTGGCGATTGTGGGTTGAAATAGAAGATAAAAACAAATGAACGTACCTGCCACAGGTAAGATAGCGTCCGCTAAGCTGTGAGAAAACGTAGAGATAATTAAGAAAATCTGACTCACGACCAGAGTCGTTCGCGCTGCTGGTGCAATTCCTTTCGCTTGAACAAGCTGAAAGTATTCTCGCTGACCCAAAAAGATGATGATGCAAAAGAGGGTCGTAAAGTACCACCCCCCCAAGAGAATCATCCCTAAGGCGATGGCGATCGCAACAATACCGCTAATAACTCGCGATGCAGGCATAGAAGTTTTGGTGAGGTTTGATATCGAGTGAGAGAAGCACTGACTATCTCTATTCAAATTTCACGTTATGTGAAAAATG
>CAKZMO010000456.1 GCA_937128595.1 uncultured cyanobacterium
TGACAAAAATAAGAAAAGAATAGAAAAATTTTCAACACATCACTCTCTTCCTTCGTATTCATCGCTAGAAGAATTACTAGCAGATTCGAAAGTAGAAATCGTTCTCAATTTGACAAATCCCAGAAACCATTATGAAGTTTCCAAGGCATGTTTAAATGCCGGAAAGCACGTTTATTCAGAAAAGCCAATTGCTATGACAATTGACCAATCAAAAGAGCTTGTAGCTTTGGCCGAAAGTAAAAGCTTACATATCTCTTCTGCTCCCTGCAGCGCTCTTGGAGAATCTGCTCAAACTGTATGGAAAGCTATTAGAAATAATGAAATCGGTTCTGTTCGACTTGTATATGCAGAAATGGATGATGGTCTAATTCACAAAATGTCTTATGAAAAATGGCTAAGCGAATCTGGAATGCCTTGGCCATACAAAGACGAATTCGAAGTGGGCTGCACTCTAGAACATGCTGGATACTATCTTAACTGGCTGACAGCTTTTTTTGGGCCAGCTGAACGGGTTGTCGCCTTTTCTTCGTGTCTCATTCCTAATAAGCAAACTGACTGTGAACTAGCGCCTGCTGACTCGCCCGATTTTTCATTAGCATGCATTAAATTTAAGTCAGGCATTGTAGCTCGTCTGACTTGCAGTATTATTGCCCCACATGATCACAGACTGACTGTCGTTGGAGATGATGGTGTAATTAGTCTGCATGATTGCTGGCATTATGATAGTCCGGTATACATTCAAAAATTAACGCGATCGCCCGTTCGACGTACGGTCAGGCTAGACTCTCAAAAGAAGAAGTATCCCATGGTTAGAAAGACTCCTAAGTTTAAGGAGCAGGGAGCTGCCAGAATGGACTTCTGTAGGGGAGTTGCAGAGATGGTTGCTGCAATTCGAGAAAACAGAAGGAGCCGCATCGAAGCAGATATATCGCTTCACAACAATGAGCTTGCGATTGCGATTCAAAATGCACTAGAAACAGGCACAAGTTATGAGCTTACAACTACGTTTGAACCTGTTGCTCCGATGGATTGGGCTAAGTAACACTGCTCGAATGCAGAGCATCAAGCAAGATGGCGATGATGACCATGTCAACAAGCAACGCCCTAAATCTGATTCTCTCCGAAGGTGCAGAATCTCTCTACAGAGGCTTTCTTACAAGCTTGCGAAACCCGATAAACTAGAGCCCGTAGCAAAATCGGAGCAAATCTTGTGCTAGACGAACAAGCCAAAAAGACAATTCTGCAGAAAATCCCTCACGGACTCTATGTCTGTGGTGTTACCGATGGTGAGGAAGAAGTCAACGGCTTCACCGCAAGCTGGGTCATGCAAGGATCGTTCGCCCCTCCCTTGGTTGTGAACTGCATCAACACAAAATCTATCTCTCACAGTATGGTTAAGGCAAGTAATGCCTTCGCCATAAGTGTGTTGGAAGCAGGGCAAAAAGAAATGGCTCAAAAATTCTTCAAGCCGATGAAGCGGGTAGGCAACAAGTTTGAAGATGTGGAATTCTACCTCGGTGAAACCGGATGCCCCATTATTCAAGACTCTCTAGGCTATGTCGAGTGTCGTGTAGTCGGTGCAGTGGAGCATGGAGATCACACGGTATTTGTCGGTGAGGTTATCGCGGCTGGAGTGCATCGAGAGGGTGAGCCGCTGTTACTCGAAAATACGGGCTGGAGTTATGGGGGGTAAGCCTCCGAGCATAAGACTCTAGATTGGGGCGCACACTGGTGCGTCCTTTTCAGCACGATTGAATCATGAAATCGAAAATATTCCACCAGAACTTATCTGGATAGACTGATTTTGCGTCTGAAGCTAGATATCAGTGACTTCAAGTGTTCAAATGACTGAAGACGAACAACAATCGCCTCGTTTTCGACACCGAAATTTCTAGCGCAGATGTAATCCGAAAAGCAGAGGCAGATCACCGCCCTTTAGTGGTTTATGAACCTCCAAACTATGGCATTAGACAACGGCAAATTAGATCTCAGCAAGAACAGCGTGCGTTAACCCAGGAAATATTAAATCGAGTTGATGAACTAAAGTAGCTGAAGTGGTTCACCGCAGTTCGTTTATAGGTCATGCTATTCAGCAGGCTGATACATGAGTAACGGTGATGTTGAGCAGCGTTCTTTGGATCCTGTTAATGGGTTTTTTTGTTGGGCAAATTGCTCGACGGCTAAAGGCTCCAGCACTTGTTGGCATGGTACTGGCTGGCATCGTTATTGGTCCACATGTCGGCAATGTCATTAGTCCGGAAGTCTTGTCCGCTGCTGACTCCCTTCGTACGATCGCCGTCATGGTGATTTTGATGAAGGCGGGGTTGGGACTTGATTATGAAAAACTCGTTCAGCAAGGAACAGTGGCATTGCGGCTTGGATTTTTGCCTGCCGCTGGAGAGGCGATCGCCATCACCCTAGCGGCTATCTGGCTATTTCAGTTTGACTGGCCGACAGGACTACTTTTGGGATGCATCGTGGGAGCCGAGTCGCCAGCCGTAATTGTGCCCGGAATGTTGCGGCTCAAGAGTTTGGGCTGGGGGGTCAAAAAAGGTATTCCAGATGCAATTCTAACTGGGAGTGCTCTTTCAGATGTGTTGCTGCTCCTAGTGTTCAGCCTACTGCTGGCGTTTCTGACCCAGGAGACAACAGGGTTGACTCTACCCGGAGGTGTTACACTCAGCGCCATTCAACTCTTGCCCCTACAGATCATTCTGCAAGTTGGTTTGGGGATCGCACTGGGATGGCTCGCGGCTCATCTATTGGTGTCTGTCTTAGCGAAGCAGAACTGGACTCAAAACGCCGTACAGGATGCTTTGGTAGCCGCAGGAAGCGCTCTGCTGCTGGTTATCTTTGCGGAAAAGTTACCTATTTTTTCAGGCTATCTAGCGGTGATGGCGTTGGGCTTTTTTCTGATTCAAATTGATGCTCCTTTGGCACGACGGCTACGAGAAGGATTCACCAGTTTGTGGATCGTTGCTGAGATTGTTTTGTTTGTGCTGTTAGGAGCGAGTATTCAGCTTAATGTGTTGGGAAACACTGTTTTTAAGGGACTGTTGATTTTAGCTATTGGAACCCTGATTGGGCGATCGCTCGGCTGGTATCTTTCGACTCTGGGCAGCAACTGGACATGGAAAGAGCGGCTGTTTCTCTTGCCCGGAAATTCCGCCAAAGCGACGGTTCAGGCAGCGATCGGAGCCATTCCATTGGCGCAAGGGGTAGCGGGAGGCGAAATCATTTTGGCGATCGCCGCACTGTCGATTTTGGTCACGGCTCCTCTAGGCGCTTGGGCGATTCCGACCTTTGCACCCAAGCTCTTGGAACTTGGAGAGGTAGACCCAACAAAAGTGGCGATCGCCCGTCGCATCGTGTTGCTAGCAGCAGTGGATACCTCGCCTCACGCAATTCAGGTGCTGAAAAAAGCTGCGGATCTGGCTCGTCGCAGTGATGCCAAGGTGGTGGTGCTACACGTTGTTCGAATCGAGGACGAAAAGGGCGTTCAGGATTTGCAGCATCAAGCCAGTCGCCTCCTTGCTGATGTTCGTCATCAGTTCATCACTACACCAGGGCCTGTCCCTGAGGCAATCATGCAAACAGCAAAAGAGTACGACGTTGCAGAGATTGTTATGGGAAAGCGGGGCGATCGCCCTCTGGACACTTTGCTCGTTGGTTCGGTGTCTCAGGCTGTCTTGGAAAAAAGTCCTCTTCCTGTTCTGGTGGTTGAAGGTTCTTAGTAATTGCAGGATGATGGGCGATCGCTCGTCATCTTTCATGCTCTCCCTGCTCCCCAGTCCTCAGCTCTATAGAGCTTTGAACCAAAACTCAATTTCAGACGTTTCTTCAACAAATCGAGCCGAATGAACTGCTCCTGCAGAAACCCGATACCATTCACCCGTCTTGTAGCGGGTTTCTTGCCCATCCATCGTTAGAATGAGTTCCCCTTGAGTGATTACCCCAACATTATCGGTCTCGTGAAAGTGAGGTGAAATCTCCGTGCCCGCAGGGTAAGAAGCAAACAGAACATCACAGCCCTGAGCAGCCAGTTTAAACGCATCAAACGGTCCGTCAAAAGCTGGCAACGACTGAATACGCTCTGGAAAATGCGTCATTGGAATCCTCCTTTTGAAAAAGAGCGAAACGATAACATCGTGGTATCGTCGTCATGGCAAAGTCTTGCCTCGTCTTTGCACCAGTTCTTGCACCAGAATAACGGTATTCATGCTCAAAGCTATTCTCTACGATCTTGACGGTACGTTAGCCAACACCGATCCCGTCCACTACCAAGCATGGCAAGAGATGCTGCGTGAATATGACTTTGAAATTGACCCCGATTTCTATCAGAAGAAGTTTAGCGGACGGCTCAACGTTGATATTGTGCACGATCTGCTGCCTAGTTTGACCGATGCTGAAGGACGCGACTTGAGCGATCGCAAGGAAGCTCTATTTCGGAAAAAAGCGCAGCAAACTCTTCAGCCATTGGCAGGGCTAACTGAGCTAATCGATTGGGCAAACCGGCATCACCTCCACCAAGTCGTAGTGACGAATGCGCCTGAAGCGAATGCTGAATTTATGCTCGAAACGCTTCATTTCACCCAAACTTTTGAATTTGTCATCTTAGGTGACAATCTTGCCCACGGAAAGCCACACCCTTTCCCCTACCAGACTGCAATTGAACGGTTAGAAATTGAGGCTCAAAATGCCATCACCTTTGAAGACTCCCCTTCTGGAGTCCGATCTTCTGTCGCCGCTGAAATTGAAACCGTAGGAGTCGCAACCTCTCATCCACCTGAGGCTCTCCGACAGTTGGGGGTGGCGATCGCCATCGAAGACTTTACAGATGAGCGACTGTTGCCGCTTTTGCAAAGCAGACTCGGATGATACATCGACTCTGTAACTGAGCTAGAACTGAGCTAGATTAGACTCACCACCATCTTCCAGTTCTCATGTCGTGCCTTTCATTTGATTGCAAAGCTGTTGAACAAGTGGCACACCAGATGGAGAATGAGAAGCGCAAATTACATAGATGGTCTGACATTATTTCATGACACGACACAAGCGTGTGGGGATTTTGACGAGTGGTGGCGATTGCGGAGGACTGAACGCCGTTACTCGCGCAGTGGTGCGCCGTGCTCGCGACTATGGGTTTGACATCTACGGGATCAAAGACTCAACGATGGGTCTGTTGAGCCGCCCTATCGATGCCGAGGTTCTAGATCTAAAGCGTGTTTCAGGTATTCTTCGCTATGGCGGCACGATTCTAGGCACCATTAACAAGAACAATCCTTTTGCCTTCCCAATGGCCGATGGCCGTGTGTTAGATCGGTCTGAAGAGGTGATTGAAGGCTACCATCAGCTAGGGTTAGATGCCTTGATCGGCATCGGGGGAGATGGCAGTCTGGCCATTCTCAACAAGCTTGCAGAACAAGGCAATTGGCAGTTGGTAGGAGTGCCCAAAACAATTGATAACGATGTTGGCACAACTGAGCATTCCATTGGCTTTCACACCGCATTGAGCATTGCTGTAGAAGCGCTCGATCGGCTCACTTATACGGCCATCAGCCATAGCCGTGTCATGGTCTTGGAAGTCATGGGGCGCGATGCCGGACATATTGCTATGAGTGCAGGCATTGCTGGAGGGGCACATGTGATTCTCGTTCCTGAAATTCCTTATTCTATCGATAACCTGTGCAGCAAGCTCCTAGATCGCAAAGCTCGTGGAAACAACTTTAGTATTGTCGTGGTAGCAGAAGCCGTAAAAACTGAAACGGGAGAGCCTCTCCTTTACACCAACAGTTTAGGTCAGACGTTGTATGGCGGCATTGGGCAATACATCGGCAACGAAATTTCTAGTCGCACAGGAATTGAAACCCGCGTCTCTACATTAGGACATCTCCAGCGTGGCGGCACACCTTCAGCATTAGATCGGCTTCTGGGTTCCGCTTTCGGTGTCGCAGCTCTTGATCTCGTAGCTCAAGATAAGTTTGGTCGCATGGTGGCTTGGCAAAATCGTCGTGTTGTAGATGTTCCAATCGCAGAGGCGATCGCTCAATATCGATCAGTAGAAATTGATGGCGCACTGGTAGAAACCGCTCTAGGTCTCAACACTTATATTGGCGAGTTGGAGAAGTAGATACGGTTGAGGTGATCCCACTCCGATCGGCGCTGCCTCGTAGAATATCTTGCCTATGCTGAAATGACGGATATCGTTACTCGTCACTTCAGCATAAGCATCGTTGTTCATTAGAGAAGCTTCATCAATTCGGTGACGGTTGCAGCCTGTCCGGTCGGTATAGCAAAGCTCGCGGCACAAAAACAGCAATCGTATCAGAGATAGCAAATCGCTGTTGGATTAGGCTGACCTAAAAGCGTGCCCCCCCCTTTTTGTAGCAGCCCTTTTTGTAGCAGCCCTTTCCATTTTGCATGCTGACTTCTTCTTGCTGTAGATTCTCCACTCCAGCACCCTATCGCTTCAGAGCCTCACGGATAATAGGATGTTGAGAAGCGACAATGTCCAAAGATTGTCGCAACGCTTCTAAGCGGGTCTGTACCCACCACTGGGTGGGTAGCCACTCCAGAAGCTGTAGCCGCTCCAGCCGATCTTTTACTTTTCCGTAAGCGCCCACAATAAATACGGTTCGCTGTTGATTCTTTGCCTCTTTCACCATATTCTCGATCGCTAACGAGGTAGTCACTCCGAGCTGAGGAACATTGGTCAAATCCAAAATCAAGACTTCGTATCTTCCAATCATAGAAAGCTGTTGGGAAATCGCCTTAGCAGCGCCAAAGCTCATCGGGCCACTCAGATGAAACAGCAACACCTTGCCTCGGGATTGCCTTAGCAGATACCGCTCTTCTGCATTTAAGAGTCGTCCGTCATCATCATCCGAGAGCGTCTTGATGCTCTCAATCTGGTGCGCTGTTAGCTTTTTGACTGTGAGCAGATTGGCAATAAAAACGCCCACCGCTACCGCCGTAATCAAATCTACAAATACCGTCAGAAACAAGACTCCATACATCAGCCCCGCCGCCGTGAGCGAAACGCGATGAGCTCGCTTCATGAAGCTCCAGTCGATGATGTCAATACCGACCTTGATCAAGATGCCTGCCAAAACAGCGTGGGGAATAGGCTCTGTGAGGCGTCCTGCCCCAAATAGAATGAAGAGCAGCACCAAAGCATGAACCATGCCTGAGATAGGAGTACGTCCACCAGCTTTGACGTTGATCACGGTTCTCATGGTCGCTCCAGCCCCTGGCAAGCCTCCACATAGACCGGAGACGAGATTGCCGATGCCTTGACCGATCAGTTCGCGGTCAGAGTCATGCTGAGTCTGAGTGATGTTGTCAGCAACAAGAGACGTTAAGAGAGAATCAATCGCTCCCAAGACACCCAGCATCAGGCCGTATCCTAAAACCGTTTTAATCTGTCCAAACGGCAACACGGGCCACTGAAGCGAAGGCCATCCTGTGGGGATGTCTCCGATCCGGGGGATCGCAGCTTCTGGCAAGAACAAGACCGAGAAGAGGGTACCGACAACTAAGGCGACAAGTGGGGAGGGGAGAATGCGGTTGAGGCGTCGAGGCATTCCAAAGACGATCGCCAACGTCAATGCTCCAAGCCCGACTGCAGACGGGTTAGCATTCAAAAGATATTGAGGCAGATTGTTCAGTGAATCGATCACCCCCGCCGAGTTGGGGTGCCCCAAAAATGGCCCAAGTTCAATCAGGATGATAATGACGCCGATGCCTGACATAAACCCCGAGATCACGGTGTAGGGCATCAAAGTAATGTATTTACCCAAACGCAAGATGCCAAACAAAATTTGAAACAATCCGCCGAGCATCACCACGGTAAAGGCGATCGCCATGCCATTTTCAGTGTTGCTAGCGCTCATCGCAGCAAAAACCGTTCCGATGACAACTGTCATTGGGCCTGTCGGCCCTGAGATTTGAGAAGGTGTCCCCCCAAACAAAGCCGCTAATAAACCAACAACGATCGCACCATACAGTCCGGCGATCGCCCCGGCTCCAGATGAAACTCCGAAGGCCAATGCCAACGGCAACGCCACAATGGCCGCCGTCAGTCCTCCGAAAAAGTCACCACGCAAATTGTGAAAGTGTAATCCGTGAACGATATGAGTAGAGAGAAATTGTCTAGCAGAAAACATCATTTGGCTCACATTACGCCGCCTCACGAGATGGAGACCTAAACAGTCATAGATCGAAAATTAACCATTTGCCGTTGATTTTTACTATGATTTAGCTATTGTTGTTGGCAGTTTTTCTATGTAAAGCTGCTCTCCGACTTTCAAAATAGCGATCCCATGATTCCGATCGCCCCACAAGCTTTTTTAACGTGCTACGATGGCCGCAGAGCACAAATATCGGTTAGCAACATTTGTTTCTAGTATTAACGGGTTTTCACGTTTTTCCATTGACAGACTTCTCTCCGAAATTTCCCTCTACACATTCCTCAATTTTTGGAGACAACATATGTCAATCTATGTAGGCAATCTTTCCTATGACGTCACAGAGGCTGATCTAACGACTGTTTTTGCAGAGTATGGCTCTGTTAAGCGCGTCCAGTTACCCAGCGATCGCGAGACAGGCCGGATGCGCGGCTTTGGTTTTGTAGAAATGGGTGAAGAAGCTGAAGAAACAGCTGCCATCGAAGCGCTAGACGGCGCGGAATGGATGGGACGCGACATGAAAGTCAACAAAGCGAAGCCCCGTGAAAATCGCGGTGGTTCCTTTGGTGGCGGCCGCAAAAGCGGTGGCAGCTTCTCTAGCGGATACTAAAGCTTGAACTATTTTGTCTAGCCTTTGCGGCTAGGCTCAAGTGAAAAAAGGAGAGACAGCTTTGTCTCTCCTTTTTTAATGATTAAATGTGATTTTGAGCCGCATTTGAGTTGCAAAGAAATGGCGGAACGAGAAAAAGAGTTCTCAATCCTCCCAAATCCCCGTACGCCAATGGGCTAGAGAAAAAGGGGACTTTCTGCGCTCGACGACGCATCATACATTCACACTTATCATTTCCAGCCCGTCGAACAAGATGAAAATATAACCGAATGGGGCGATCGCCAGCTATTTTTCCCTGTCCTGAGAACTGTCAACCATCATTTTTTTGAACGAAAAATCATGATGTTAGTCGCACATAGCAGGTTTCGTGCAAACGTGTCATTCGATAGAAATATTGACTCTTTGCATTCCCATCGTTGAGAGGATGTTTGAGAAGTCGTCAATGCGACTTCAGATCCCCCCTAGCCCCCCTTGAAAAAGGGGGAACCGGATCAAAGTCCCCCTTCTCAAGGGGGATTTAGGGGGATCAGTCTTGTTCCAGCGTGTTGTCTAATACTTTTCAAACATCCTCTGAGAAAACGTATAGCAATCTCAAATGATTTGTGAGAGGAGGGGCGGGCTGCGCCCGCCCCTCCT
>CAKZMO010000457.1 GCA_937128595.1 uncultured cyanobacterium
TCATCGATCACCACATCTTCATCATCCACCTCTAGCTCAAACTCAACATCCTCAATATCGAAGTTGATGTCGTAGTTGTCAGGATAGGTGATGGTGAAGCGGGATACCGCAAATTCCATCTTGTCGGCCGGAATTCTCAAGCGATAGCGATCGAATCGATTGGAGCGCCCTTGATTATCCAAGCGGTAGCTCAATTCATAGCCATCTTCAACCCCGCCGAAAATGGTTAGCCCAGGTAGCCCTTGAGCCATAACCGTTGCCGCCGCGCCAGATACCAGACACGTCGCAATCGCTGCCGTAGAGAGCAATCGACGGGTCAATCGTTTTGTCAGAGACATAGACCTCACCACACCAACTTACGTTAAAAATTCTAAACCATTACTCAATAGCAAATCATACCTTGGCGCAGTTGGGGATCAGGATGCCGCCATTTTTGGTTCGACAAATCCCTAGCGATCGCCCAATGGTACGCCATCAGAAATGCTAGAAGATGGTTCATAAAACAGGGACTATGCCAACTCAGCAGAAGTTCCGATAGCCTGCAATGGTGTTGTGAATTCCCCTCTCGTGCGGCAGCGTTGGGAATGACTAAACAGCCTCAGCCGATTCGCAAAGCACCCGGCGCATGGTTTTGAGATTGTGGGGTAGGTCGAGACGAATAGCCTGCTGAATCAATGGACTAGGAACCGGAATGGATGGTGTGGCACTGACGCTATAGGTGAGCAGCGTGCCGCGATCGCAGTCTTCTAGCATCAGGTCAGCATAGAAATCTGAAAAGCTGCCGTGTTCCATACAAAACTGAATTTGATGGCGATGACTATTGCATCGCTCAAACACGCGCAAATAGATTTCAACCTGCACCGCCAGCATCAGAAAATCTTTGGTTGCGGTTTGATGGATGCGAATATGGCGATCGTCGGGGGGCGTGAGGCGGGTGCTGCCCGTCATACTAGGAAAGTAGTCAACCCAGCGAGAATAATTCGTAAGCTGTGACCAGATGTGATGGCGTGGCTGTGGCAGGTGCATTTGCGCCGTGACTGCGCCTCCCCAGGCAGAATGCGATCGCGTTTGCAACAAAATTTTGCCTTGCAGCAGGTCACCCAGTTCGGCTTGGACAGAATTGGACGGGTCCGTAGCAGGATTCAGCAGTAGTCCAGTCATCACTCTCACTCAGGTGAAGGGTTTTCAATCGTAGAGAGGACGTAGCCTGTGGCTGACGCCGCAGAGTTTCGTCGTGTAGATTGCGGTTTTTGAAATGGTGGTTGATTAACGTTGTGATGTCGGGTCGTTGGCGATGGTTGGGATCTGGTGAGATCCGTTGAAATCAATCAAGAATATCCGACTGATGACAACCCGATGCAGAGACGCTGAACGCCATCACGCCAGCCATTGCACAATTGGGGAATCTAACACTTGTACGGCGGATCAAACGTCAACCGTTCAACACTGACGCTATGATGCACGACGCGAACAGGGGAGAACAGGCGATCGCTCAATGCGATCGAGGGATGAACTGGTGATCTGCCGCATCCGCCCGGCAACTGCAATTGTCTCATTCCATATTTCCGATCTACTCACTCTGGCTTTACAAATGACACCGGGAAAACACCAAAACTTTACGAATCCTGAAAAAAATTCAACAGATATTTGTGTTGATGTAGAAAAATTGGTCAAATTTTAAACAGACTGGTTGCAAGTCCAGCTTAGTTTGCCAATCGCTCGCGCTCCAAATGCATTCAAGCCAAACATACGGCGGCTGGATGGAGTCAACCGACGCAATTGAGAGGACGTATGTAACGTTTTGATGACTTTTGCTAAACACGTAGGCGGGTGATGGATGCTCCTAAACAATTGGTTCACCGTTACTGCTTGGGGTTCATTGGCCAGCGACTGGCGCGATCGCGACTGGCGCTCTGAGTCCCAGTAACCGTTACGATTCAGCACTACACACCGCCCATTGAACACTTCGTCTATGCTGCAAACCTTACGAATCGAAACCAAGGCGATGTTGTTGAGCATTGCCGTTACGCTAGTCTTTTGGATTTTGCGTGGGGTTGGAGTGTTGACCTTCCTGCCGGGGATCGTGATTTCTATCTTGCTCGTCGTATCCATTGGCTGTGCCCTTTATTGGGCATTGCAGCAACTCAAGCGACTCTGAGGCACTGGGTTTTGAGCCGTAGAGTCTGGGCCCCATTGCTCACGATTCCCGCTCAACCCTTGGCGATTTAGGAATCGGGCGCGATCGCTGGTTCCGTATTGGTCGATTCATCTTCCTGGGGTGAATTGGGTTCGGATGACTCGGACGCTGGTTCTTCAGGTGAGTCTGTGCGTTCAGTCTCAGCCGCTTCATTATCAGTGGCGTCTGGCGCATCCTCAGTTGGTGCTTCGAGATCGTCCGGCAGTCCATCCTCCGCTTCGGTATTGGTGTCGGGTTCCGATTCGGCAGTGGCGGGATCTCCGCCGGGATCATCACCAGAATCGGCGCTGGGATCATCGGGATCCGTTTCAATCGGTAGTTGCGGAACCGGGCGCGGGCGCTGCTGAGTGGGACGACTGCGCGGAATTTCTCGAAAGCTTTGGACAACTTGCTGGAGATGATCTTGATGTTCAGAAAATTGGTCGGGAATGCTCCAGGCCAATAGTTGATAGTAGGCATTGGTCGTTTCTACCACCGTCAATAGGTAAACGCCTTCAATGCCATCGAGCTGTCCCCGCAGAATAAACTGCTGGGCGGGATAGTCCTGAATCTGCCGAGTGGAGGTTGGGCCGTCAATCTCTATTTCATTGAGGCGACCGCTTAATAACGCTAGAGCGCGATCGCTGTATTCAGCCAAAGACATGGCTGGCTCGGGTAAAACTGTTTGCAGCGTGGCAGAAGGCGCAGCGGCAGACTCCGGTTTTTCCTCGACTAGAACGATAAGGTACAGATCTTCAGCCCGATTCGAGGCTTGGATGTCTGCGGTTTCATGCAGCTCTCGATCGCTCTCCCAGTCGTCAGGCAACACGACATAGCTATTTTCGTCCAGGCTAAACAGCGCATTCAGTCCTGCTTCATCTTGCGGTTGAGCAATGACGGCGGCATTTTCTGAAGCGCGTTGGTCATCGGATGAAGGCGGCGGCAGTTGGGTCGCGTTCTGACAGGCGCTACCCACCAGACCAACGCCAACCCCACCCAATACCAAAAGCGATCGCACGAATTGCGGCTGAGTTGCCCGTCCTGTTATCTGCAAAAGAAGCCATCGGATCCGCATAGCCAAGCCTAGAGAATGGGAGAATGAAAGCCTTACGGTAGCATTGAGTTTGCGCGAGTGGAGTACCGGATCAATGCTGCGA
>CAKZMO010000458.1 GCA_937128595.1 uncultured cyanobacterium
GGGGCGAGTCACCGTCTCGCCCCTTGTATTTTAGAAGCTATTTTAAAAGCATTTGGGGCGCTGCCCCAAACCCCGCAAGGGAACTGTGTTCCCTTGACCCTTTGACTAAATGCCGACATCCTCTGGTGGGGGTGGCCGAAGCCGCCACGAGCTTCTCAAACGGCTTCTTAGAGACAGTGGCATTTGGTAGAGTAGATGCTACCGACAAGTCAGAGCAGAGTGAGACTGTGACGCCCCTGAGCCATCAAAGGCTGGTGTGTAGAGAAGTCCCTCTGCTCTTGCTGACATGCACCGAGGCTGAACGGTATCTTCAGTACCCATCTTGCATTCACAAGGTTAGCCCACTGCATATCGTGACCTGTCGCATACCTGTCCACAGTATATCGGAAAGTCGTTGTTATGTCTGTCTATGTGGGAATTGATGTGTCCAAGCAAACGCTCGACATCGCCATCTATCCCACCCTACAATCGCTTCGTGTTCCTAACACTGCCTCCGGGCATCAGCAGTTACATGAGTGGTTGCAACAACACAAGGAGATCGCACGGATCGGGCTGGAGGCCAGTGGGCGCTACGGCGAAGCCGTGACTGACTTCCTGGCTGCCAAAGGCTACGCTGTGAGTTATCTGAACCCTCGGCAAATCCATGCCTTCTCGCAGGTTGAACTCCGTTACCATAAAACAGATGCACAAGATGCCCAGCTCATCGCTCGCTATTGTGCGCTGTTCAATCCTGACCTCTATCGCCCCACCAAAACGCTCAGAAAGCGCTTGCAACAACGCTCGCGGCGGCTGGATCAACTCAAGAAGATGCGTCAACAAGAGGTGAATCGTTTGAAGTCCGGTCTCCAAGATGACTTCACATGCCAGCAAATTGAAATGGTGATCGCTTATTTCGACACCCTCATCCAGCAAACCCTTGACGCGATCCATGACCTCATCGCTAGCGATGAGCACCTCGCCCAGCAGCGACGTTTACTGCTTTCCATTCCGGGAATTGGCCCGACAACCGCTCCACTCATTCTGGCGGAAATTGACATTGATGATTTCAATACTGCACCCCAATTGGCCGCTTACATCGGTATCACGCCGCAGCACTTTCAATCGGGGACCTCGGTCAACAAGCCAGCGACGATTTCCAAGCAAGGCAATGCGCGATTACGTGCAGGATTGTACATGCCTGCTGTGGTTTCTCAGCAATATAATCCACCTTGCCGCCGCTTCACTGAACGCCTCAAAGCCAAACAAAAACAGGGTAAGGTGATAGTCATCGCCGTCATGCGAAAGCTCGTTCATCAGGTCTTTGGCGTACTCAAATCGGGGCAGCCGTTTGACCCCGATTTTGAGAAAATCGCTTGACTGTCAAGACGGTATCTACA
>CAKZMO010000459.1 GCA_937128595.1 uncultured cyanobacterium
CTAAAAGACCTGATATTGATATTGACGCGATGTCCATAGAAGTTAAAAAGGCACTAGAAGTTAAAAAGGCACTTCCGACAATTATCCAGGGCGTGTTGGAAGTGTCTCTGTATTTTAGGGAAGCTTGAAACTGACTGAGTGCGATTCTGAGAGCGATGGGCAAGGAAGGGCTTGCCTAAGGCGACTAAGACGGAGTATTATAGGAAGCTGTGCTGAATAAACGAAACCTATGCCTAAACTAAAGAGTCGGAAGGCTGCGGCCAAGCGCTTTCGCCGCAGTGGTTCAGGGAAGATTATGCGTCGCAAGGCGTTCAAAAATCACCTGTTGGAACATAAGTCAACGGCTCGCAAAAGCCGCTTGTCTAAAGCAGTCGTTCTTCATGAGAGTGATTGCGAAAATGTAGAGCTGATGCTGCCTTATTTGTAAGCAGTCGCTGTACATGGCTGTCGGCGATGTCGCAGTCTGATTTTGAAAAAGAACTTGTAGGAAAATAGTGAGAGATGGCACGGGTTAAGCGCGGTAACGTTGCTCGCAAACGTCGCAAGAAGGTTCTAAAGCTGGCGAAGGGATTTCGAGGTTCGCACTCGAAGCTGTTCCGTACGGCAAATCAGCAGGTCATGAAAGCGCTACGGAGTGCTTATCGCGATCGCCGTCGTCGCAAACGCGATTTTCGTCGATTGTGGATTGCCCGTGTAAATGCGGCAGCACGTCAAAATGGCATGAGCTACAGCAGGTTGATTGGCAGCATGAAGCAAGCCGATATTCAAATCAACCGCAAGATGCTGGCTCAAATGGCAGTGCTCGATCCTGCAGGTTTCAGCAAAGTTGTTGAACTAGCTAGTCAGGCAAAAGGCTGAGCTTAACTTGCCACGTTTGATGATACGGCAACCAATAATAAGTCCTATGACAGCTGTAGCTTTTGTGGTTGCAATTGTCACAGTGTTGAGTAGTGCATGGGGAGCGATCGCCCCTTTGTCATTTCTTTTAGCTGCCCAAGCGGCAGAGTTGTCAGATATTCAGGAGCGTGGACAGCTGGTGGTCGCCGTCAAAGATAGTCTCCGACCGCTCGGTTTTCGCGACGAGCAGGGCAACCTAACAGGACTTGAAATCGAGATTGCGCGGCGTCTGGCGGAAGATTTGCTAGGTGACCCGACCGCAGTTGTATTTCAGCCTGTTTTGAACAGTGAACGTATTCCTGCTTTGTTGGACGGAGAAGTAGACGTGGTGATTGCCCATCTTGGTATGACCGATGCGCGATCACGCATTGTCAACTTCAGCTATCCCTATTATTTAGATGGCACGGGTCTCGTAACTCGCAGCTTCGATATTCGAGCCTTTACAGATTTGTCAGGACGCAAAATTGCGGTGCTCAATCACTCTACAACGATTGACATCGTGCGCGATCGCATTCCTGGAGCTACATTAATCGGAGCTGACTCCTATGTAGAAGCGTTAGCTTTGCTAGATGCAGGGGAAGCGGATGCATTTGCTGGCGACCTTGCGGTGTTAGCTGGTTGGGTACAAGAATATCCAGCCTATCGAATGTTACCCACCCCCCTATCTGCTGAGGCATTGGCGATCGCCATTCCCCGTGGTCTAGACTACGAGCCTCTGCGTCAGGCGATTAACCAATCGGTCGAGCAATGGACACAAGAGGGTTGGTTGCAGGAGCAGCTAGAGGTATGGGGATTGCCGTAGTGGAGGAGTATGGGGCTTTTGTAACGAAGCACCAATTCGACTCACAGATTCAGGTAAGCTGAACACAAATCACGGTTCATGTTCTTGGGACACGATATTTGAGGCCATGCTCGATTCCTCTCTGTCACAGTTTTATTTGGGATTGTTGGTTGCCTTGCTGGCGATCGCCGCTATTTTACTATTCCGCCAAATCCTTAAGACGCGACGAGTCGAGACTCGTTTTTCTAAGTTACAAGGCAAATTAACAAAGAATAAGGGAACTGCCCAAGAGTATTACGAGCTAGGCAGTATCTATTTGGAGAAGAAGCTGTTTAGGCAGTCTGTTCAGCTCTTACAAAAGGCTCTAAAGTCAAAAGATTTGAAGGGTAATGAGAACATTGCCCTTGTTCACAACGCTCTAGGATTTGCTCACGCGGCTCAAGAGCAATATGACTTAGCAATTCGTCAATACAAAGAAGCTCTGGAGCAAAAGCCTGATTACTCCACTGCGTTGAACAACTTGGGATTTGCTTATGAGAAAAAGCAACTCACACTTCAAGCTGTTGAAGCCTATGAAAAAGCCCTCACGTTTGACCCTAGCAACAAAACTGCAAAACGACGAGTGGAGTCATTAAGAAAACGTTTAGCGCCTTCTGATTCCTGACATGTCGCTATGTCGGTGGACACATGCTGATGGATTGTGATCGACAGCCATAGGCACATGGCGATCGCCATTGGTCTCCTTTGGAGCAGACGTTATTATAGTAGACTCACAAGCCAGTTCTTTAGAATTGAGCGATTGTTTCACACGGATCATTTTGACGCACCGTCATTTTGATACGACTGTGAGATGCTGTTCCATTTGCAGGTTTTTTCATGTCGATACATGCCTTCGATGCCACCAGTAATGGCCGCCGTTCATTTGAGTTACCCGGAGCTCGTCCTCACTACAACCCCGATCGGCCTGGTCAGGTTGCGCATATTGCTCTAGATTTAGCCTTCGATATTCCTGCTCAGAGCTATCGAGGAACCTGCACGATTCACATCAAGCCTGTGAGAGATGGTGTCGAATCGCTCACTCTTGACGCGGTGAACCTCAGCATTGACGGCGTGACGATTGAAGATGCTGAGCAACCCTTTGATTACGATAGTGAATCTCTCAAGATTTTTCTAACTCAGCCAACCCAGGTGGGCAAAGAGCTGAAGGTGGCGATCGCCTATCACGTTGAGCAGCCCCAGCGCGGCATCTATTTCATTGCCCCTAACGAACATTATCCTGACAAACCGGTTCAAGTGTGGACTCAAGGCGAAGATGAAGATTCTCGCTTTTGGTTCCCCTGTTTCGACTATCCAGGCCAACTCGCTTCTTCTGAAGTGCGGGTGCGCATTCCTCAAGGGCTAACGGCAATTTCTAACGGGGAGTTGATTTCTACAGAAGAAGATGATGACTTCAAAATCTACCACTGGCTTCAGAAAGAAGTTCACCCGACTTACCTGATGACTCTGGCGATTGGTGACTTTGCCGAGATTCGCGATGATTGGAACGGCAAGCCTGTGACCTACTACGTCCAAAAGGGACGCGAACAGGACGCTCAATTGACCATGGGCAAGACGCCCCGCATGATTGAGTTTTTCAGTCGAGTCTACGGCTATCCCTATCCCTATCCAAAATATGCGCAGGTCTGCGTGGATGACTTTATTTTTGGAGGAATGGAAAACACGTCCACGACCTTGCTCACCGATCGCTGCCTAATTGACGAGCGGGCGGCATTGGATAACCGCAACTCTGAAAGCCTTGTGGCTCACGAGTTAGCACATCAATGGTTCGGAGACTTGGTCGTGATTAAACACTGGTCTCACGCCTGGGTCAAAGAGGGAATGGCCTCTTACTCTGAAGTCATGTGGACAGAGCAAGAGTACAGCAAGGACGACGCTGCCTACTATCGGCTCAACGAAGCTCGAAGCTACATCGGCGAAGATACCTCCCGCTATCGTCGGCCAATGGTGACGCACATTTATCGAGAAGCCATTGAGCTATACGATCGCCACATTTATGAAAAAGGGGCTTGCGTCTACCACATGATTCGCGCTGAGCTAGGCGACGAGTTGTTTGAACGAGCGATTCACACCTTTGTTCAGGACAACGCCCACTCTACGGTTGAAACAGTCGATCTGCTGCGTGCCATTGAAAAAGCAACAGGCCGCAATCTTCAGTTCCTCTTCGATCAGTACGTCTTGAGAGGAGGTCATCCTGACTACAAAGTGAACTATAGCTGGGATGGCGACAGTCATCTCGCGAAACTGACGGTGGTTCAAACCCAGGCGAAAGAGGGAGATTCTAGCAGCGAAAGCGGTTTATTTGACCTGAAAATTCCTATCGGGTTTGGCTACATCAACACATCTGAAGGCAAAAAGAAAGAGGCCACTAGCGCTGTAGATCTGAAAACCATGACCGTTCGCGTCCATGAACGGGAGCAAACTTTTTACTTTCCGCTAGAAGAGAAACCCCAATTTATCAGCTTTGATGTAGACAATCATTTCCTCAAAACGGTGACGCTAGACTATCCGGTGGCGGAACTGAAGGCTCAGGTCCTGCATGATCCAGACCCAATTTCGCGGGTTTATGCTGCCGAAGCTCTAACCAAAAAAGGAGGCTTGGAAGTTGTTGATACGCTAATTCAGGTGCTCCAGTCTGACTCTTTCTGGGGAGTGCGAGCAGAAGTAGCAGAGCGCCTAGCGACGATCAAGCTCGATCAGGCATTTGAGGGGCTGCTGAGCGGATTAAAAGACTCCGAATTACGAGTGCGACGAGCTGTAGTGCAGGCGATCGCCAAGTCGAAGACGAAGGCTAGCTACAAGACTCTAAAGTCAATTGCAAAGAAAGGCGATGCCAGCTATTACATTGAAGCGACAGCTCTGCGGGGACTCGGAACGGTTGCCAATAGCTGCTTGAAAAACGGTAGCAGCAAAGAAAAGAAGGTGCTGAAGCTGTTCAAATCTGTGTTGCAAGAACGTGCAGGCTGGAATGAAGTTGTGCGCTCCGGAGCGATTGGTGGATTGAGCCAGATGAAAACGTCCAGCGATGCCCTTGATGCGGTGTTGGAGTACACGGCATTAGGGGTTCCCCAAGCGTTACGACTGGCCGCAATCCGTGCCCTGGGAACGATCTCATCTGGACAGGCTAAACCTGACCTAGAGCGAATTCTGAATCGCCTGGATGAACTTGCCGGTGAAACTTTCTTCCTCACTCAGGTGGCGGTGGTGACAGCCCTTAGCCAGATGGAAACCTCTCGGGCGATCGCCATCTTGCGTACGCTTTCAACCCAATCACCGGATGGTCGAGTGCGTCGTCGTGCGGATGAGGCGATTGAAAAGGTGCGGAAAACCATCGGCAAGGACGAGGCTGTCAAAAAGCTCCAGTCTGAGATGGAATCGGTTAAAAAGGAAAATCAAGAGCTTCGTAGCCGCCTAGAAGCGTTGGAAGCCAAATCTAAGTCCTCTAAGTCCTCCAAGTCTTCCTAGATCAGTCAGTCGTATAGCAATGCGCAGATAGGTTAGGACAGATATTGATGGAGAAGCCGCGC
>CAKZMO010000460.1 GCA_937128595.1 uncultured cyanobacterium
ATGCGCAGCTTCTCCATCAATATCTGTCCTAACCTATTTGCGCATTGCTATATCTACCCAGAGTCTTTAACCCAAAACGTGCCTACCCATTAGCAGCGCTAACGGTGAGGGGAAGCCATGAAATCGATTTCTGGGCCAACAGGAACCACACCCGTGGGGTTAATCGTGTCATGACTTTGATAATAGTGACGCTTGATGTGAGAGAAATGCACGGTCTCGGCTACTCCAGGGGTCTGGTAGAGATCTCGGACGTAAGCCCATAGATTGGGATAGTCGATCACGCGACGAATGTTGCATTTGAAATGCCCCACATAAACCGGGTCAAATCTGACCAGAGTGGTGAACAGTCGCCAGTCTGCTTCTGTAAGGCGATCGCCAATCAGATAGCGCTGGTTTGAGAGGCGTTCTTCTAGCCAATCAAGACTATCGAATAGAGGTTTGATGGCTTCCTCATAGGCTTCTTGAGTGGTGGCAAAGCCGCATTTGTAGACTCCGTTGTTCACGGTATCGTAAATACGATCGTTGAGGTCGTGAATTTCGGAATGCAGCTCTTTGGGGTAATAGTTTCCGGGCTTGGCTCCCAAGTCATCGAATGCATCGTTCAACATGCGAATGATTTCGGAAGATTCGTTGTTGACGATGGTTTGCTTGTGTTTGTCCCACAAGATGGGTACGGTCACTCGTCCGGTGTATTGAGCATCCGCGTGAGTATAGATTTGGTGCAGGTAGTCGGCGTTGAAGAGAGGATCGGCAATGACTCCCTCTCCAGACTCAAATGTCCACCCCTGTTCTCCCATGAACCAGTGAACAACGGAGATGGGAAGCATCTTCTCCAACCCCTTGAGTGCCCGAAAAATCAACGTTCGGTGAGCCCAAGGGCAAGCATAGGACACGTAGAGATGATAGCGTTCAGGTTCAGCCTGGAAGCCGCCGTCTCCAGTCGGCCCCGGACGACCATCAGCTGTAATCCAGTTGCGAAACTGAGATTCCTTGCGGACAAATCGCCCACCCGTACTTTTCGTGTCGTACCACTGGTCGTGCCAAACCCCATCTACTAGAAGCCCCATGCATTTCTCCTCTTCGTTGCGCTGTGGCGATCGCTCACGATTGCTACTTTACTGCTACAGCCTAGCGCGATCGCCCAACGTTATTGTGATTAGCCTGGGGATCGTCAGCCGCCAAAGCTTTGCTCTTGTTGCATGTTCATCTATCCGTGTTTTTTGACTGGACAGTAGCAGACTTCAGCGACGAAAATGGGAACAAGCCCTTAAGCAGTCATCTCCCTCATTGTTAATCGAATGTGGCTATATGTGGCTATATAAGGTTGGATGTCTGATTTACGTCTGTTTTGCTCTTTGCAGAGTCGTTATCAATGGTTGGCTCTCCCCCTCGGACTGGAATTTTGCGGTACATCTTGCCGAATGGCTTGGCTAGCCTCGAATTTTACCCACTGCCGTTTGATAGTGAGGTCAAAATTGGGCGCGACCATTCATGTCATATTGCACTTGACTCCAGAGTTCATACTGGGGTTTCTCGTCGCCATGCAAAAGTAACTCAGGACGAAAGCCAGTCTTCTTGTTGGCAAATTGAAGATCTTGGCAGCTCTAATGGCACTTACGTCAATGGAGAACGAGTCGAGATCGCTCGAGCTTTGCGAGAAGGCGATCGCATTAGTTTGGGTCTACAGGGGCCTAAGTTCGTTTTCGAGACCATCTTTGCGGGACAGTCTCAGTCTCGATTGACGACTTCGACCTCAATGCACACGGATTTGTCGATACGTCATGCCACTGCGGAGCCAGGGCGATTATTCTCTTCATTCAACGGCATTACACCGGAGGGATGGCAAACGTCGTCTTTTCAAGCCGCTCATACCGCTTTTCCCACCTCAAATTCGGTCACCTTTAGCCAGCTTTTTCCGATCGTCTCAACCGGCAAAGATCTGACCCACAAAGCCTACTTGTTTCCGGGCATTGTCACGGTCATGTTTGTCGTGCTGCTTTTTATCTCCATTGGCAGCGTCGCGTTGTTCAACATTGTGTTGTCGGCATACTTGGCGAGTGGAGCCTACTACTTTGTTTATCAGCTTTGCGGTAAGCACAAACCCTGGTGGAGCTTGCTTGGGGCTGGGTTGATCACAGCAGTGCTGATGAGTAGTCCCGTTCTTCAGCTTTTCATTTTTGTGTTTCGAGAGTTGCTGCCAGGAGCGATTCCAGCAGAAGCCGAATCGATGAATCTAGGCGTGCTACTGCTGCAAATGTTGTTTGGGGCAGGGCTGATGGAAGAATTGCTGAAGGCTGTGCCCCTACTTTTGTTTGCCTGGATTGGGAGCTTGGGGCGATCGCCAAAATCTCGTCAGTGGGGTCTGCGCGAGCCGCTCGATGGCATTTTGCTAGGCACGGCTTCGGCAGTCGGTTTTACCCTCATGGAAACTCTAGGACAGTATGTTCCCGCTATCGTCAGCGACGTCAATTTCCATGCGTCTGGGATGAATCAAGACCTTTTGGGACTTCAGCTTTTGATCCCCCGAATTTTGGGTTCAGTGTCAGGGCACATGGCTTACAGCGGCTACCTGGGTTACTTTATCGGACTCAGCATTCTCAAGCCCAAACATCGATGGCGGATATTGCTGACTGGCTATCTCACAGCTTCAATGCTCCATGCATTATGGAACACGACAGGATTCGTTCATCCTGCTGTTTTAGCCCTGGTTGGAATGTTGTCTTATGCGTTTCTTGTAGCGGCAATTCTTAAAGCAAGAACTTTATCTCCAACGCGATCGCAGAATTTTGCGACTCGATTTACCCAGCGTCCCTGACCTATTAGAAACTCTTACCCGTTTTTCAACCGTCGTCATGTCCTGGGAAGTGCCCTCGGCGTTTGCGGGCTTCCATAGCTCGCTCCAGCATTGCCAGTAGCCCAGGGGCTTCTTCCTGGAGGGTTAGCAAGAGTCTTTCGCCCATCGCCGTGTCGGCGGGGTCTTGTCCCGTTTCCATCACAGCTTTAAGGCGTGGCATCGCGATTTCATCCACAATCTGTACTAGACCATAGAGACAGCGGTTAAACTGTCGCTCCGTCAGCGTGGCATCTTCCAACGGAAATTCGATGATGGCGCGGATCTCTCCATCAGAGGGATCATATTCCCACTGCAGCATCTTGGTTTCCCAGGAAATGCTAAGCATCGTCTGCAAAATGGCTTCTTTGTAGGGATGTTCATCGACGCCAGCCAGCACCCGAGGGGCAAACAATTTGAAAAATTCGCCGTTTTCCTCAAGCTGTACCACCAGCAAGAAATCCTCAATGTGATCGGCATCAATGCCCATCAAAATCCGCTGTTCTTCGTGATCCAGCCGATAGCGCAACTCTCCATGCTCTAGATAACTGGCAATTTCTTCTAATGTTACGGCCATGCCAAATCCTCACATGTGTGAATGGCGATCGCCCGTCAGGAAACCATTGCAGGCACGATCAGGACAATCTTCAACACATCAGCGTCCCATACTTCGTGGCGTTTGTTAACTGAGATGCGAGGTTGAAAGCACCGAAACGGTTCAATCTAGTGCGATCGCCATTCACCATTTGCCCATAGCCATTCCTCAGTTAAACCAAGGAACCTATAGTACAGATTGAGAATCCGTAATGATAGGAGTGCAAACCCAGCTTTGCCTCTTATGATGGAGGAAAGATATGTCATTATTTTGCCGAAGCCGCGATGAATAACGTTGGCACAAGCTACGTTCTGTGGGCGCTGGGATTCTTAGGCTTTGCTGGACTCCACCGCTTTTACAACCGCAAATATTTCACCGGATTCCTCTGGATGATGACGGGTGGACTCTTCTTTGTGGGTCAATTCATCGACCTGTTGCTCATTCCCGGTATGGTGAATGAGCACAATGCCTGGGTCATGTTTCGGCGCACATTCCGAGCCCAAAGTTCTACTGAAGTTGCAGACGCCATAGACGCGACTCAACCTCCATTCCAAGCGCAGAAGCAAGCTGATACAGCCTCATCCCGTCAAACTGCTCAAGACTCTAAGCACGAAGAGGCTGAACACCCGGATCAACTAATGTTGCAGCTTCTGCGGGCAGCGAAGGTTCACAATGGCTGCCTAACTGTGACTCAAGGGGTTATGGATACGGGCTACAGCTTTTCTGACGTCGAATCAACTTTGCGAGAGATGGTGAAAACAGGCTACATTGCGGCTCACAATGATCCCGTTTCCGGTATTTTGATCTTCGATTTTCTTGAACTGAGCGATTCGCCAGCTTCTGAAGAGTCATTCGGCACGACGGCTATTCCTCAATGTTCATACCCAGAACCAGAGCCTGTCAATCGGATTGTTTAGGGACAAAAGGTAGCGCGGTTCAAGCGGCTTGATTTCTTTCCAATTCTCAATTTCCTCCGATCGACGACGCTTTCAAGTCAATTCTCGAACAATTCAGATACAGTGGATTTAGGACAGCGGTCAAAGCAAGCATGAGCACAGACGTTCAACAAGAACTTCAGGAGGCGGTAGAGACGCGGCGAAATTTTGCCATCATCTCTCACCCCGACGCAGGTAAGACAACACTGACTGAGAAACTTCTTCTGTACGGTGGAGCGATCCACGAGGCAGGAGCAGTGAAAGCGCGTCGGGCGCAGCGTCATGCAACTTCTGACTGGATGGAGATGGAGCAGCAGCGAGGAATTTCGATTACCTCTACGGTGTTGCAGTTTGACTACAAGGGCTGTCGCATCAATCTGCTTGATACTCCCGGACACCAAGATTTTAGTGAAGATACTTACCGAACTTTAGCTGCTGCAGACAATGCGGTCATGCTTGAAGATGCGGCAAAAGGTTTAGAGCCACAGACTCGTAAGTTGTTCGAGGTCTGTCGGATGCGATCAATCCCCATTTTCACTTTTTTCAATAAGCTTGACCGTCCTAGCCGGGAGCCGCTAGATCTGTTAGATGAAATTGAAAAAGAGCTTGACTTGCAGACCTATCCGGTTAACTGGCCGATTGGCATGGGCGATCGCTTCCAAGGTGTTTACGATCGCCACAAGCGTCAGATTCATTTGTTTCAGCGCACTGCACATGGAAGTAAAGAAGCCTCTTCAACGGTGGTAGACCTGGGTGATGCACGTATTGAGAAACTGCTGGATCAAGATTTGTATTACCAGTTGAAGGAAGATATCGAGCTGCTGGATGAGGTAGGCGCAGATTTAGATTTAGATTTGGTGCATCAAGGCAAGATGACTCCGGTTTTCTTCGGCAGCGCTATGACCAACTTTGGGGTTCAGCTATTTTTGGAATCCTTTTTGGACTATGCCCTCAAGCCTGCCAGTCGACGCAGCACCGAAGGCGAAATTGAGCCAACGAATGAAGAGTTTACGGGCTTTGTGTTCAAGCTTCAGGCCAACATGGATCCCAAGCATCGCGATCGCGTCGCTTTTATTCGAGTGTGCTCAGGCAAGTTCGAGAAGGATATGGTGGTGAACCATGCCCGAACAGGCAAAAATGTTCGGCTGTCCCATCCTCAAAAGCTCTTTGCTCAGGGGCGTCAGTCCCTCGAAGAAGCCTATCCAGGAGATGTTATTGGCCTCAATAATCCTGGTGTTTTTGCCATTGGTGACACGATCTATCAAGGACAAAAGCTTGAATTTGAGGGCATTCCTTGCTTCTCCCCTGAAATGTTTGCGTTTTTACGAAATCCAAACCCCTCCAAATTCAAACAGTTTCGTAAAGGCGTGAATGAGCTGCGAGAAGAGGGTGCAGTGCAGATTATGTATTCTGCCGATGAGGCAAAACGTGACCCGATTTTAGCGGCAGTGGGGCAGCTTCAGTTTGAGGTGGTGCAGTTCCGACTTCAGAGCGAATATGGCGTTGAGACCCGGATCGAACCCTTACCCTACAGCGTTGCCCGCTGGGTCGGAGCGGGCTGGGAAAAGTTAAATAAGGTTGGACGTTTGTTCAACACCGTAACCGTAAAAGACAGTTGGGGTCGTCCGGTGCTGCTGTTCCGCAATGAATGGAACTGTCAGCAAGTCGAGGGTGAGCATCCCGAACTCGAGCTGCGAACGATCGCCCCTGTGGTTTCTGGTCAGGAACCTGAGTCGCTCTAGCATCTATCGATTGCTCTAGCTTATTGAGTTTCGTTACATCCGGCAAAGTTCTTGAGCAATCGGGAATGATGCATAGGGTTAGTATGGGTCGTCTCAGGTTTAGTGCGTCGTTGTCCGGACTGTGCTGATCTGGTGGTGCTGATCTTGAAAAATGGGGTAGTTCAGTCAAAGCTGATTGCAAGCGCTGTTGTCTCAACGCCAGTAGATCCTCTACTGACCCGCAATTAACGCTACGTCTACTGCAACCCGGTTGTTCGAACCTGTTGTCTGCATAAAACCTTGAGGGACGACAGCCATCGAGAGGACTTTCTATGGCCGATTTTGAAAATCATCATGCACCCAATGCCTCCCGATCTGAGACTGGAGGGCGATCGCACCCGACCTTAGAATCAGGGTTGGCGGCGCTGAAACAGAAGAACTATGAAGTGGCGATCGCTCAACTGAAGCAGGTTGCGAAAACGGCAAAGCAGCGCTCTACAAAGCTTAAAGCCCAAATGGGATTGGTGAATGCCTATGAGCGTTCTGGAAAGGTGCCGCAAGCGTTCTCAAAGTGCCAGGCTCTACAATCAAGCAAAAGTTCTCAGGTACAGGATTGGGCAAATCAAAAGCTTGCATCGTTGCGTCGGCGTCATCCGAACTTGGACTCTGGTTCTCTCGGAGATGAGACTGCTGGAACTCTCCAAACCGCATCAACTATTCAGGCACGGAACTCTACAACACAGCCCGACTCTTCACCGGACAACTTGACTGGGTTTCAGCCCTTTGAAGGGGACACCCCACCACCCAACTCGAATGCATACTCGGAGGCCGGATTTGTGCCTCTCAATTCCGATGCCAGCGTTCCTGATGTTGAATATTCAGAATCGTCAGAACCGATTTCTTCAAAGTCTGATGAATCAGGATTCGTGCCCCTCAATGAGTCGGCGATCCCAGGTCACGCTTCAACAAACGTTTCTACCGATGAAGTGTTTTCTTCTGAGTCCTCGCCATCGCCCAACACTGTCGAACCGCCTGCAACGGAAGCTTCTCCCGGATTTGAGAATCCGTTTTCTTCCTTAGATGACTTTGCAGGAGCGGACTCCGATCATCAATCAGGCGATCGCCCCATCACTTCCAACAACAGTTTCTCTAGCGATAACAGCTCAAGCACCGATACCCTCAGTCGTTCTGCCCCTCGTCGGACCACTGGACTCAAAAGAACAGCTTCTCCCCAAAAATCTCCTCAGCGCCCAACCCCCCTTCCTTCAGAGCGAGCCCGACAGTGGAAACCCCTAAAAAAATCAAACGCTTTAGAGTTTTGGCTGTCTTACGCTTGGTTGGCGATCGCCCTAGTCGCTATCCTAACGCTTCTGATTCGCATTGCTCTAGCGACAGCGGAGCCAGTGCAAGATTGGATTGAAC
The DNA here is from genome assembly GCA_937128595.1 of uncultured cyanobacterium. Taxonomy (GTDB): domain Bacteria; phylum Cyanobacteriota; class Cyanobacteriia; order CAKZMO01; family CAKZMO01; genus CAKZMO01. The sequence goes on from CAKZMO010000460.1 coordinate 7,504, forward strand.
GGTTTATTCCGGTTCCGCGCAGTTACGTTTTGGAAGATCACCCTGCTCGGGTCGTTGTCGTTGGGCTGCTGATATTGTTGGTGGTGTCACCGTGGGTGATGCGATGGATTTTAGGACAGTTTTACGGGGTCACGTCGCTATCCGATCGAGAACTGGAGCGTCGGAGTCCAGAGACGTTGCGGTTACTCAAGCGAATCAGTCAGAAAGAACATTTTCCAACTCCCAAACTGCATCTTCTCCCTGTGGATGCTCCGGTGGTGTTTGCTTATGGTCACTTGCCACGAACCTCGCGCCTCGTAATCAGTCAGGGTATTTTGACCCAACTCAGTGATGACGAGATTGCGAGTCTCTGCGCGGCTGAGCTAGGCCACATCTCTCAAAGAGATTTGATCCCGATGACGCTAGCTGTTTTGGTGCAGCAAGTTCCGTTTTTGCTGTATTGGGGGGTATCGCAGTGGGGCGATCGCCAAAAGAATGGAGTCTTACGAGTTATGGCTCACGTCGTATCGGCAGCCGCCTATGGATTGTTCTGGTTGGTTCGACTGCCTGCGCTGTGGCTGTCACGCACTCGACAACACCAAGGCGATCGCCATGCCGTCAGTATGACGGGCAATCCCAATGGACACACCCGAGCGTTGCTGAATATGGCTGTGGGGATGGCTCAGGCCATAGAGCGTCAACGTTTGACTGACGTGCGGCTAGAGGGACTCGAAAGCCTCATGCCTGTGAGCTATCGTCAAGTCTTGACCGTGGGAAGTCTCCATACCAAGCAGCAAATGCTGATCTCAGAGAACTCTGAAACTGAGCCTGACTCTGAAATCCAGGCTCAAACAGCAGAGAATTCGTCTACGGAACCTACGCAGATACCTCCGGCGGTCGCCCTTAAACCTTTTCTAGTCTGGGATGCGCAAAACCCCCATCGACGCTGGCTCACGGTCAATAATACTCACCCGCCGTTGGGCGATCGCCTATATCAGCTGGCACAGTATGCTCTTCAGTGGCGCATTCGACCTGAACTAGAGCTGTCTAATCGCCTTTCCACTAAAGGAACAGCAAACCCCTTCTGGTTACAGGTGATTCCTTATGCTGCACCGATGTTGGGTATCGCAGCAGCAGCGCTTCTATGGCTCACAGGTGGCATCGCTAGAGTCGCCAACATCAACGCGATCGAGTGGCTCTGGGGCGATCGCTCGTTGCTCTGGGGCTGTGTTGCCATCGGCTTCAGCTTTGGCACTCTGATTCGGATCAATCACTTTTTTCCCGATATCAAAGTGAGCAGTGCCCGCCCGGAAGACGCCTTACCGGAGTTGTTGGAGTCGGCTCATCTGATTCCTGTGGACAGCGTTCCGGTGAAATGGACAGGCAAATTGCTAGGGCGCGGTTCTGTTGCTAACGGTCTCAATCAAGATCTGATGCTGCGTACGGCTCACGGTTCGATCAAGCTTCATTTCCTATCGGCTCTGGGGCCCTTGGGAAATCTGATGCTGGGCAAATCCAAACCCAGTGATTTTGTGGGTAGGACTGTTACGATCACGGGCTGGTTTCGTCGGGGCGCGACTCCCTGGGTTGATGTGGAAACCCTAAAGCCAGAAAGACGAGCGACAATTCGCAGCGGACACCCGCTTTGGTCAACGCTGTTGGCGATCGCCGCAACGTTGTGGGGAGCCTACGTCATTTACAAAGGCAGTTTTTAAACCTGTTTTATAGTGCTACGCGCTGATATAAAACCAATAGTTGATGGAGAAGCCGCGCACC
>CAKZMO010000461.1 GCA_937128595.1 uncultured cyanobacterium
GGGAATTGGCTTCCCCGCCTTGATCGCCAATCGCGCGCTTGATCTCTAAAGACTGTTGATGCAAGTCGATCGCCCGCTGATATTGACCTAACGAATCGTACGCATACCCCAGGTTGTTGCAGATAGCAGAGAAAACCTGTTGCTGATCTGGAGTTGGCTTCCACTGATCGTAAAGCTCTCCATAGAGTTCTACCAATTCTTGATAAGCCCCTCGTCGGCGCAAAAATTTATCACAGGCAGACACAGTTTTTGCCGCGTCTGAAAACCGCTGAAGCTGCATTTGATGATAAAACGTCTCAAAATAGTCGCTTGCCGCTTCTTTGGGTGCATTTGGCTCAAAGGTTACTGTGCGTCGGTTCCAAAAGTAGTCAATGGCTCGCTCGTGGGCAGCGGAGATATGGGTTGCTCTCTGCTGCACATAGTCTCGAATGCGGGGCTGAAGGCGATAGAGCAATTCTTCTGTGTCATCATCCGCAACGGCTTCTTGCACCAAAGAGCGTCGCTCTAGATCTCGCAGCGTCTCGGCCACATTTGACTGGTCGGGCACTAGCGCCTGTGCCGCTTCGACCGTAAACAGCCCCCGAAATATCATGATTTGCTCTAGCAAATCGTTCTGGCTTTCATCCAGCCGTGCAATGCTCCATCCCAAAACGCTGTTGACACTCAGACCACTTTCGCCTCGATGTCGCCCCGTGATTTGAAAGCAGTCGTCAAACTCTTCCAGTCGCTTAACGTCGCGCTTTCCACTCGGCCCGGATGCTTCCCGAATCCAGCCTGCAATCAGCGCCAGCGCCAGAGGGTGACCCTTCACTTCTGCTGAGGCCGTTTCTAGGTCTTCTTCTGTGCCGTCGATTTCTAGCTCTCTTAGCAGGGCAGCGCCTTCAGCGGGCTGCAAGCCTTCCTCCAGCCACAGCCATTGAGCCCGCAGCCAACTGTAGTACCGCTCCGGATATTCTCGACTCGCCAACAGCAAAACGCTAGGTGTCTCCATATCTCGAAAGGTCTCAAAAAACTCGCCATAGCCGCTCTGCCATTCTCCTGAGCGGCTCAACAGCGATTCCACATTGTCGATCGCCACAAGATATCGCCCAGTTTGCAGGTGGCGCAAAAGCCGTGCGGGTAGGTCTTTGTCTTCAACGGCTTCAGCTTCGGCAATGGGGACGCCGAGTTCTACCAACGCTCGACCCGCAAAGTTTGTGATCGACGGATTGGTTCGCACATCAGCCCAAAACTTTCCCTGGTATCCGCGACAGTCTACAAAGGTTTTTGCCGTCAGCGTTGACTTGCCAATTCCTCCCTCGCCGCGCACGCCGATGAGAGAAACCGCGTTTCCCTCCAGCCCAGAAAATAGCTTCTGCAATTCAGCCGTTCGCCCATGAAAATGGCGCAAGCTGGGCAGCAAGTCGCTATAGCTGAGAACAGCCTTTTGACCTTCGTGAATCGTGATACTTTGATTCACCGTGGCACTGATATTGCCACCCGCCCTGACATTGCGGAATGCGCTCTGGTATTTTGACGATTCTGATGGTGCGAGATTTTCTGGGTTCACGCGGCTCTGGGGAGTAACAGGTTTTCTCTATGCTTTCTGGCTCATGTTTTCCAGATCAATATCGCCTTTGACATCGACATCGACAACCATCTCTTGAGTCGTATCGGTTGCAGCAGGATCAGCTTCCTGCCTCAGATCTTTCGCCTTCAGATTCTTGGCCTTGACTCCCTTCAGCATCACCTGTCTCACCACCTTTTCCTGAAAGGATGCCGGAAGTAGCGGCTTCACTTCAGTCACCAGGGCATCAATATAGGCGGCGACCTCTGGTTCTTTGGCTTCGGTCTGTTGCAGTTTCTCCGTCAACACAGGCAACCCAAACGTATCAGGACTGCTCTCAATCAGCGTTGGCGCATTTTCAGCCGCTTCTAAGATCGCTGCGGTTTCGGGCGCTTTTCGTTTCAGTGCATTCTTCAGGTTAGTTACCTTTTCCCAAACGTTGCTGCCCAACTCGGGAATTTTCTCGCCTAGCGACTCACCCAGCTTTTCAACCATTTTGGTAATCAAGAGAGTGGCGATCGCCGCTGCGGTTAGGGTTTCCATCTTGGAGCCTCATCACAAACAATTTCTCCAAGTTTGGCTCAAGACTGTGGCAATGCACATCAACTTTCCTCAACAATTTCTCAATCTCTGCAAGAATCGCTTCGATGTCTTGCTCAATGGCATGATTCGCTAAGCGGGCACAGCGACGTCTCAGAACTTCAAAGAGTGATTTCAAAGAATGTGATTTCAAAGAATGTGGTTTCAAAGAATGACAGTGGCGTTGGCTTGCCTGGGCGTAGCCCGCATCGCCCCCGATCAGACAGTAACTCCGTCACCTGCCCGATCGCCAAATCACTGTTGCTGAATAGGGCACTCAGCATTTGACCTGAGAACCGAGCGATCGCACGTAGAATAGAGCAGATGTGAGGATGGCGGCGATGGCAAGGTTGTCTGGACGAGTCTGCGCAAGTATTGGACTGGCCTGTAGTGTGTGGGGAGGAGCCTCGCAAGGGGCGATCGCCCAGGAATTTTCACTGTCCACCTCTCCTCGTTTAGATGCCTCAGAGGTAGACACCTCAAACACTTACGATTCGCGACTTCAACCTACACCAGGGTTAGAATCTCTGCCTTTGGTGCATCAGGTTGCGGCCATTCAGCCCACCGACTGGGAATATCAGCAGCTGCAGCAGCTGATCGATCAGCACGGCATCGATCTCACCACTCTTTCGCCAGCAATTACAGAAGGGCGATCGCTCAGTCGATACGAGTTTGCAGTGGTTTTGCAGGAGGTGCTTAGTCGCATTGAACTTCGCTTGCAAGACAACAACAGTCGCTATATCAACCGACGAGAGTTTGCAATTCGGGCTCGTCTGACCGAGCAATTTAGAGTAGAGATGGAGTCTCTGGAAGAGCGGCTGAGCGACCAAGAGCGGCGAGTTTTTGCGTTGGAAGTAAATCGAGTCTCGCCCCTCGTCCGTCTGAATGGTGAGGCGACAATGGCGATCGTGGATCAGACGGGTGGCGAGAGAACCATCTCGACGACGTTTCAGCGTCGTCTTCGGCTTGATCTGACCGCTCGACTCACGGGACGGGATGAGTTTCTGGCGCGGTTTGCCTCTAGAAGCGCTCCAACCCTGGAACAAGTGACTTCAGCCGATCTGGATCGCACCGCCGAGGGAACTCTATCCTCTGCGATTCGAGGCGACACCGACAGCAATATTACACTTGAGACTCTCAGCTACACCTTTCCTGTGGACGTTGGCTTGCCTGGGCCTAGCCCATATCGCCTGTCGATGTATGTGAGTGCAGTCGGCGGTTTGCATAGTTACTACGTTCAAGACACCTTCAGCCCCTATTTTGAAGACTACACCGGGGGCAACGGCTCAATTTCTGCATTTAGCCAATCCAGCCCAATTTACAGTATTGGCGGTGGGACGGGGTTTGGAGCCAATCTTTTTCTCGATGAGCAAGAGCGGCTCGCGCTGTCGGCAGGCTATTTTGCCGAATCAGCACAATCTCCCGACGCTGGAGACGGGCTGTTTAACGGAGACTCAGCGCTGCTTGCGCAGCTCAGCTATTCACCGAGCGATCGCCTTCAGGTTGGAGCGACCTATGTACGGGGAGTCCACACATCAGGAAACGCGATCTTCGACTACGCAGAGGGCGAAATTTTTCAGGTAGGAACAGCTCTTGCCAACGTCACCCATACGGCGCTTGATGCCACCGCAACCACAAATTCTTATGGATTACAGGCAGCCTATCGAGTCAGCCATCGAGTGACTCTCCATGCTTTTGGCGGTTACACCGACTTGAACGTTCGTGACCGGGCGACAGGAGACATTTGGTACTACGGTTTAGGAGCTGCTTTTCCCGATTTGGTGTTGCCCAATAGCTTGGCTGGTGTAGCGATTGGGTCAGAGCCTTACTTGGGAGGATTAGAGGGAGTATCGTCCGACACCTTGGGGGTTTTGTCTAATGACACCTCGCTACATCTAGAAATCTTTTATCGATTGCAGCTCTCAGACTTTATTTCTCTGACACCTGGCATCATCTGGATTACCGCACCAAATCAGGATAGTGGTAATCCAGACACGATTGTCAGCATATTCCGCACTACTTTTCGGTTTTAGCTCGCTGCCGTCTACAAACTTAATAGGCGTGAGCTTTACATCCTGAAGCTTCCACGAAAAAAACATCTAGCATTTATCTTTGCTAGCTATTTCTACATATAGCTTGGTTGATTTAAAGTGTTAAATTTGACTTAAGGGCAGGATAAGTTCGCCTGTAGGGCAACTCTACTACATCCCTGACAGTAGGTCTCATCTGATTCAATTCCACCTTTAAAGCGAGTAGAAATTCGTTGATCAGGATTGATGAGGTGCTACCGATTATTACTTCTGTGCAGCTTGCTCTGATATCAACGCATTGAAAATCGTATTTGACAACCAAAAGTTTCAAAAGAAGTTTCAAAAACTCACTTTCCTGACCGATGAAAGACAACTCATTTTAGTTAGAGAACTTTAGTTTTTCTATCTAAATTCTCGTCTTGTGTTTTCTTATCGGTTGTTGTTCTATTGCCTATCCCTTGTCGTGTGTTCCTCATTTCGAATAAATGTATGATGTTGACCATAGAAGTGTTTAAGCCTAAGCATTGTGTGCTTTATCACAATGCTGTAGAGATTCAAAGCTGGGCTCTCAACTGTCTAGATGCCGGATGCAATTATCTCCTGCTTGATTTGCAAAACGTTTCGTTTATTGACAGTAGTGGATTAGGAATCTTGGTATCTACGTTTGAATCTGTCCGGCGACGAGGCGGCATTCTCGCGCTTTCATCTCTGCAAGGACAGGTCTCCATGATAATTGAGGTCTGTGAGCTGAGTGATTTCTTTCCGACCTATGCCAATCGTCCTGATTTTGAACGGGCGATCGCCATCTAGCCCTCTCAGATTCCTGCATTCGATTCACTGCATTCGATCAATTGTGCGATATTGAACCGCCTCTGCAACATGATGAGACTGCAAGGTTTCATCTTCTGCTAGATCTGCAATGGTTCTAGACACTTTGAGGATGCGATCCGTAGCTCGGGCTGACAGTCCGAGTTTTCGGATCGCTCCTTCTAGAAGTTGAGTGGAGGTTTCATCCAACGCACACCACTGCCTCAGATGCCGACTCTGCATTTCGGCGTTGCATCGAGGGGTGTCTTGCTTGAACCGTTGCTGGATGCGATCGCGCGCAATCTGTACCCGTTCTCGAATGGGTGCTGACCCTTCTCCGGAAAACTGCCGCGTGATTTCTTGTGGCTTCAGACGATTGACTGCAACTTGCAGGTCAATGCGATCCATGAGGGGGCCAGAGAGCTTCGCCCAGTAACTTTCTCGCTGACGGGGAGTACAGGTGCAGGGCTGAATCGTATCGCCGAAGTAGCCACAAGGACAGGGATTGGTACTGGCTACGAGAGTGAACTGAGATGGAAATGACACCGATTGGCGAGTGCGGGAAATTGTGACCGAACCATCTTCCAGCGGCTGGCGCAGAAACTCTAAAACATCGCGTTTGAATTCCGTAAGTTCGTCTAAAAAAAGAACCCCACGATGGGCAAGAGAAATCTCTCCTGGCTTGGGATAGCTGCCACCTCCGACCAGAGAAGGGCCAGACGCTGAATGGTGGGGACTGCGAAAAGGACGTTCGTTGACCAACGCTCCTTTTTCGCGCAGCATTCCTGCAACAGAGTGAATTTGAGTCACTTCTAAAGCTTCGTCAAAGGAAAGAGGTGGCAAAATGCTGGGCAATCGTCGAGCCAGCATCGTCTTTCCACTTCCCGGCGGGCCAACAAAGATGACATTGTGTCCGCCTGCCGCCGCAATCTCCAAAGCTCGCCGCGCCTGAGCCTGTCCTTTCACATCTTTCAGATCCAGCCCGGTGTAGGGCGATCGCGCGAGTTCCTGTTCTCCATTAAATTCAACAGGAGAATAGTTTGCAGGGTTGTTGAGAAAATCTGCAACATGGGCAACATGGGCGAATCCGTAAACCTTCAACCCCTTCACCACAGCCGCTTCCCGGACGTTTGCTTCAGGCACAACAATTCCCGGTAAGCCAATCTTTTGGGCAGCAGCAGCGATCGCCAACACTCCAGTTACCGGACGCAAACTGCCATCTAGAGAAACCTCCCCAAGAAATAGGTGACTGTCTAAAAGCTGAGGATTCACTTGTTCCGAGGCAGCCAAAATTCCCATGCTAATCGGCAAATCAAAACTGGGGCCTTCTTTCCGCAAATCTGCAGGACTCAGGTTGATCACAATTTTCCGCATGGGAAAGGCATAGCCTGCGTTTTTAAGCGCTGCTTTGACCCGCTCCCGAGACTCTTGAACAGCCGTGTCAGGCAACCCCACTACCACAATGCCGGGAAGCCCCCCAGCAATATCGACCTCGACTCCGACCTTGACGGCATCAATACCGACCAGCGCCGCGCTCCATGTTCGTGCCAGCATTCGCGATTCCTGATGAGATACACCCGATGTTCAGAATTCCCAAAAAACAGGTCTTGAAAACAACGAATATCTAGAATTGAACGTTTGGCGATCGCGCTAAACTGAGCAGCAGTACTCTGGAGGGTGAACCATGCTAAACGCGTCAAACCTGTCATTATTCCTGATCAGCACTTTTATTCTTGCGATCACCCCAGGCCCCGACACCCTCTATGTGGTCAGCCGCAGCGTGGGGCAGGGGCGTAATGCAGGACTTGCCTCCGCTTTGGGTGTTTTTGTTGGAAATATGGGGCATACGCTTGCCGCTGCGATCGGCCTCTCTGCCGTGCTGATGACCTCTGCTCTCGCATTCATGGTGGTGAAGTATGCAGGTGCGGCTTATCTGATTTATCTGGGAGTGCGCGCCATTTTGAATGGCGATCGCCCCTCTCCTACGCAAAATCTTCAAAAGGTCAACCTCTGGAAAGCTTTTGCTCAAGGAGTTTTGACAAACCTACTCAATCCCAAAGCTGCTCTATTCTTCCTGGCGTTTGTGCCGCAGTTTGTCGATCCTAGCCGTGGCTCAGTGGCGTTACAAAGCATCGTGCTAGGAAGCATCATTGCAATCTCTTCCAGCGCTTACCTCATGGGATTAGCCGCCGTGATCGATTCGGTTCGCTCTAGAATTAGCATTCGCTCAAGCTGGAAAACTCTTCAATCCAAGCTGACAGGCAGCTTGTTCATTGCATTAGGTCTTCGTCTAGCCGTTGCTGAACAAAAGTGATGCGCTAAGTTCAGATCTCGGGTTCCACAATCGAATGCCTTCTTCTTCAGCATTACGATAAAGCATCATGTTGTGGAAGAACCACGAAGCCTTAGAATTTCAGAGGTGAAGACTTTGGTTCCATCATCATGAGTGAAGACACTATTTTCGGCAAAATTATTCGGCGAGAGATTCCAGCCGATATCGTCTACGAGGATGATCTCTGCCTTGCTTTCAAAGATGTAAATCCCCAAGCTCCGGTTCATGTCTTGGTGATTCCCAAAAAGCCCATTACCAAACTAGCTGATGCCGAATCAGACGACCATGCTCTGATGGGGCACCTCCTTCTAACCGTGAAGCGAGTCGCTGAACAGCTCGAACTAACGAATGGCTATCGAGTAGTCATCAACACGGGTGAGGATGGCGGACAAACGGTGTATCATCTCCATCTCCACATTTTGGGCGGGCGCGCAATGGGCTGGCCGCCAGGCTGATCTGGACAAAGCTTAGGCGTCAGGTGGCGATCGCCACCCATCCAATTGGTCTAGCCGATCAGCGCCTTAAGACAGAAATTTTGGCTGAGGCGTTCGCTTTGTTGGGTAGTTCGCTACCCTAGAGACAATGCATTCTCCAATAGCGGAGAGATATCCTGTTCCTGAAATGTACTATTGCTCAGGCTTCATTATTTTCAGTACCGATTCAAATCAGATTCGAACCGTAGTGAGAAGCCGAAGCCAGTCGTCACCGCTTCTCTCAATTGACACGTGAGCCTCTTGAGCATTGGCTATCTCAAAGGTTCAACTTTTCAATCTAATGTTCTATCGAAAACCTTGTTCAAGAAACGAAGGTCGTCTCATTTTCTGCCGCTGCGGTGGTTAGAGATCGTCGTATCAGCACAGATTACGTGAAAAGACTGAAATGCTCGCGTATCTGGCTACATCTCTAGCATAGAGTTTGCTCTGGGTTTATAGTAAGTCGGACTTGTCCTTTTTTAGCAACATCTTTGTCTCTAACAATGGGAGTTGCTGGGATGTGATTTTTCGAACAAGTCGCCAAAACATTTGTCTGTTTAGGAGTGACGATGACAGGCAGTCAGCTCTTGGGTGGCCGCTACCGGTTCATTAGGCCGTTAAGTTCTAACCATAATGGAAAAACCTACCTGGTGACAGATTCGTTTTTTGACGATCAGCCAAGTCGGGTCATACGACAACTTCCTCTTCAGGGAAAGACGCCAAAAGCACTAAGCTTCATTTTGATGTTGCTTAGGAAAAAGGCCGAAGCCCTGAAGCACATGGGTAGTCATGACCAAATCCCGAAAATTATTGACTATTTTGAGGACAACAAAAGCTTCTACCTAGTTGAGGAATATATTGAGGGGCGATCGCTCTTGGAAATTCTCAAGCCAGGACAGCGATTGTCGGAAGAGGTTGTTTGTCAACTACTTAGAGAAATCCTCAAAATTCTCGTGGTTGTTCACAGCTGGGGAATCATTCATCGCAGCATTGAACCCTCCAACATTGTCCAACGCCAAAGCGATGGCAATTTGGTGCTAACAGGATTTGGGATTTTTAAGGAGATTAGTGCCCAAAATGGCCGAGACACCAATGGCTCTGATCTTCGGTCTGCCACCGGAGCATCGGTTTATGTGGCACCCGAGTGGGGGAATGGGAAACGCCAATTTGGTCATGATATTTATGCGGTTGGGATGATTGGCATTCAGGCTCTCACGGGTTTGTCGGCTGAAGACTTACAACAGCTAAGGCAGTCAGGAACACGGCAGAGCAACATTCCTGAATCATTGTTGTGGCATAACTACGCACGGGCGAGTGCAGAGTTTTGTAAAATCCTAGATCGGATGACCCACCCCCAACATAGGCACCGTTATCATGCCGTCGGTGTGGTTTTAGAGGATCTAGACGCAGTTTCAAGATGGTCGGAGCTTGAGCAGTCAGAAAAGAGTGATGATTTGGCTGAGCAGGCCATGTCTAAATCTTTGCTCACGAAGGCAGTCAAGGCGAAGGTGTTGTCTGGGTTTCCGACGAAGACAGCGACTCGAACCATGACTCAGAGACAGCCCATACGGGAACGTTCTACCCATCGCACTTCTCTAATGCTCTTAGGCTTAGGAGGAATCGTGCTGCTCGTCGGAGCAGCCCTGTTGGGGCAAGTGCCCCAGCGACTCTGGGCGGCCTACAATTTACGCCAAGCGCAGTCGCTGGAAAATCAAGGCGATGAGGAAAAGGCGATCGCTCAATATACCCGTGCTTTGTCTATCGCGCCAAGCGCTGATGCCTATCTAAAGCGAGGCGTGGCCTATGCTCAAAACGATCAACTGCAAGAGGCACAAGAGGATCTGACTCGAGCTATTGCGCTGGACGATAACAATGCAATGGCCTATTTCAATCGAGGAAACATCCGCTTTGAGTTGGGCGATCGCCAAGGAGCCATTGAAGACTATACAGCCGCAATTCAGATCGACCCAACTGCAACCCGACCCTACGTCAACAGAGGGACGGTCAGAGCCGAACTGGGAGACGATAAAGGAGCTATTGAAGACTATAGCGAGGCAATTCAAAACGATCCGAATCTGGCGGCAGCTTATCTCAACCGCTGTCTATCGCGTTCAAACTTGGGTAACCATCAAGATGCGATTACCGACTGTGTTCAGGCGAGCCGACTTGAACCTAATTCTGTCGCAGCCTTCCAAAACAGAGGCTTGGTGAGGCGACGGCTGGGTGATCCAGTCGGAGCCATTGAAGACTTGAATATTGCTATCAATCTCGATCCCCAAGATGCCGACCCTTACTATAACCGGGGGCTAGCTCGGTTGGAGATCGGCGATCGAATGGGAGCGATCGCCGATTATACAAAGGCGATTGAGCTGGATTCGTCCCATGCGCTTGCCTTTTATGACCGAGGCATGGCTTACTGGGATGAAGGAGACTTCGAACAGGCCGTCGCAGACTTGGAAAAATCTGCTCAGCTTTGCTTAGACTCGGGGTTGATTAATTGTTACGAAGATGCCCAATATCAAATTCAGCAGCTTCAGGAATCGATCGAGTCTTAGACCCTTGAGTCTAGGGTGACAAGCGCCGATTGGGAAAAAAGCGTTTTCTACTAGAAGCGTTTTGTTCTCTGCCCGTCGTTTTCCACACGATGTCATCAACTTTGTTGGATGATTGAAGGCATCAGTGTCGAGTCGGAAAGGGCATCTCTGCAGTATCTAAGGCAAAGTTAGACTAGGTACAGTGATCCACATTTTAATGACGGATCGTGTAAACCTTAGTGATGAATGGAAGAAACCGTTGTAGCCAAAATCTGACGACGGCCGCTTCCCCGGTGAACCGTAGAATTCCGACCGTTTTGTTGAGCAACATACTCGGTGTTAGAGGGATGAGAGGCTTCAGTCTTAGAAGAAAAAGAGCTTCCGACCGTAGTTGCACCCAGAGCCAAGATACCAGCCAAGATGGTTAGGGAGAGAAGACGCATAGTTAAAAAACCTGTAGTTGTCTATGCTTCTTTCTTCTTGAATTAGCTGGGCAATCAGGATGCTCTCGACTCAGAGAAATTACGGAAATTTAGAAACTCTTCATCGACTACTCGGATAGAGCAGTGCGACAAAGGAAAGTTGTGGCGATCGCTCATCATCTCATCACTCTCAGCCAAAGCGATTGCAAGCAAGCACTATAGGCATTGATGAATTCCTTCAAAAAGTCCGATCGCTAATGCCTCGTCCCCAGATTTAGCCCAGGACACTACAAAATTTACACCGATGCACAATACGTGAAATTGCGGAATTACATTCCCTGAATCTTGGGGCGCATCTTAATTCTCACACTCACAGCTGTAATGTTGTCATGACCATTGTGCTGATTAGCTAAATCAATCAAGCGACGAAGCTCATGTTCAAGAATGGTTTGAGAACTCAGCATCGGCTCAATATGGCTAGCAGAGTGCTGCTCTAGAAAATCGTTATCAGACAAGCCGTCTGAGCACAGTAGAAACAGAACATCTTCATTGACATCAAAAAAATGAATATCTGGATTGATGAATTTTTCACCACGAGGCCCCAGAGCTTGAGTGAGCTGATATGCATCGGGACGGGCATAGGCGATCGCAGGATCAACGCCGCGCTGGATCTCGCGCTGTCCAACTTCGTGATCGACCGTTAGTTGCTCTAGTCCAGAGCGGCGACCAAAGCGGTAAATACGACTGTCTCCAACATGGGCGATCGCTACCTTAGTATCCTGCACCAGCATCATGACCAGGGTTGTGCCCATGCGACCGCTGCCCTGGCGATCGTTTTGCTGATTCAGCTCAAATATGCTTTGGTTTGCCTTATGGATAGCCGTTTGAATGTCGTCGTAGTTCGGAAGGCGATCGCCCCAGTTGCTTTCAAAGTGCTTTTGCAGAGTTGAGACAGCTAAGGCACTCGCCACCTCACCTGCTGCATGGCCTCCCATGCCATCACACAGAATATACAAGCCCTTTCCGCTCAACGTTCGCCCTGAAGGAGTGTCCTCTTTGTTAATGACGGAATTAATGCTGAAATAATCCTCGTTGTGATCGCGCTGTCGTCCAATGTCGGTTGAGCCTGCGTCCATCAGGCTAAACACCTGCATCGGCAGCACAATCGTGGGTGCCTCATCTGCGTCGGAGTAGAGTTCATTAAGACTCTCGTCAACTTCACTGTTAGAGAGCCAACTCATCTCCGTTTCTTCAGACCCGTCAGTAGTCAGACGCGCTGGATTGCTTGTATCCGAGCGCGCTAGAGATTGAACAGACGGTTCTCCAGAAAGCTCTGTTGCGCCTTGGATTGACTCGTCTGTTCCCATATCGTCGTGGATCTGGTCAGCCGCACTCTCCAACCGTTCTCGCAGTTCATCTAACGTTGTGATGTCACCTGACTCTAGATCTTGGTAAAGTGACGTAAATCCGTTTTCAGCGACCACGGACAAATCTTCTAAAAGATCCTTCCAAACTCGACCCAAATCTTGGAGGGTTGCTTCTTTAGTGGGGATTTCTAAGTGAAGTCGTTTCAGACATAAGATTTGATCTTCATCGACTCTCAGATTTTCAAGTTCTAAAATGCTGCGGCGACAGCACAATGGCTCAACGATCGCCCAAAGTTCAACCATTTCATGTAGCCAATGGAGAATCTGTATAGGCAATACGTTAGGCTGCTTCAAACTCTCGACAAAAGAATCGAGATGGCTACGATCTTCAAGCACAATGATTGCACAATCGTCTTCAGTCCATGCGTTGTGAATTTGAGGAAGAGACGGATAGAGCTGATTTTGAACCATGAGATAGAGCTGGGCGATCGCTGGCAGTGTCTTTTGCGGATCGTCCTGCGTCAACTGAGAATCATCCGCATCCGGAGCCGTGACGTCGATTTGGATACGCTCTTGCTTGTTATCACGAAGCCAACGCGAAGACGCTACAAAGTCCTCATAGCGAGCTGGAGTATCGTCAATATCGCCAATATCGTTAATATCTGCTGTCTCTTCTTCACTAAAGCTGCTTGACAAGGGGCCGTCTGAATCGAAAGCAGTCGGCAGCGTCAAATCAAGCTCTGTCTCTAGAGAAGCATCATCCCACAGCTCTATGACCGTCGGTTTGACAGGTTTGCAATCGCGAACCTTGATCTCGATATCAATAGAATGGACATTTAAAGTCGAGACAGGCGGCAAAACTTGATAGCGATGTTGACTGCTTAAAAAAGCCCGCTGTCCCATCACTCGTGCGACGGCTGCAACACAAGACGGAATATCAACAGAAAGCTCTTGGGATGAGCGATCGCCCATTCCAGGAATAAAAACATTCAAGGCGGAGGGAAAGAGAATTGCGAGCCAAACCGTGTGAGAGGGTTGAGCATTTTCTTCGACCCAGTCAGCAGAATCGGCGGGCGACTCGACTTCCGACTCTATGTCTGAAACAGTTTCAGGAGAAGGTTCAGAGAGATGACTTTCGGATTCAGCAGCAGCGCCATTGGAGCGAGAAGACATATCGGCAATGCCATGCTCAACCGACGAATCTGAATCGGGATGAGCGGAATCAGCGTCTTCAGAATGAGCAGCCTCTTGAGAAGGCATTTTTTCTTGACCGCTGACCGCGTCAGAAAGTGACGAACCACATTGCTGACAAAACTTGTGACTATCTGGGTTGTCAAACCCGCATTGCTGACAACGAATCATCTTAGGCCGCCTCAGATCCCACTTTCAACGACAGGGGAAATTTCGCTTCGCTCTATCGTACTCAACTATATCCGTTCGTTTTGTCTTGTGTAAGCTGATTCTCGGCCTCAACCCAAAGTAAGGATGAAAACAATACTTTATCGTAAACCGACAACATTTGTCGTTGGAAAAGCATCACTAAGCCGATCGGATATAAATCCCCGGCATAACAAACACACGGCACGTTGTATTCCTCACAACCTCTAGCTTCGGTGGGCTTATAGCAACTATGCCATTTTTAGAGAGGGTTCAGAGAGTTTAGAGGACAGAGAGCATTAGCAAGCACACGATTTTTTCTGAACTTTCATCAGAATACCCAGTTTTGCAGAATCTGCAACCATATTTTTGCTTTGGCAACCGCAGAAATGCGGACATCGCAAAATCTGTTTTGAGAAATTTCTTATTGTTATTTCGAAACTCAGTTGTTCTCACTCATCAAAATCTGAGGGTTTTTTGAGGGTTTAAAGCCAGAGGTGTTTGAGCTTGAGAGATGGGAACTCAAGCATAAAGTTGATTTACCTGGGCGATCGCCATTCGCGATTGGGCACCTATGGTGAGAGGCGATCGGTGCCCTTGTTCAAAGTGTTCAGCCGCCGCACAAGCAATCATCGCTGCGTTGTCTGTGCAAAGTCGCAGGGGCGGAAAGAAGACTCGAATCTGATGAGCGTCTCCTGCTGCTCGTAACTGCTGTCGCAGTCCACTGTTTGCGGCAACGCCTCCGCCGACTGCGATTGTATTGAGATCATGATCTAAGGCGCAGGCGATCGCCCGTCGGGTGAGCGATCGCGCCACAGTATGCTGAAAACTAGCTGCCACATCAGCAACTGGAAGGTCGTTGATTTCACTCAGTGCGGGCTCCCCAGCAGAGTTTGAGAGCGATTGAGGTTGGGACTCAGCAGCATGAATTAATGGTGAGTCTTGAAGCGTTTTAACGAGTCGAGAGACCGCAGTTTTGAGTCCGCTGAAGCTAGAGTCGTAGGGATGGAACTTGCCGTTCGGCATCGAAATGTTGCCTTCAGGGAGAGGAAATGCCGTGGCGTTTCCCTGTTTCGAGAGTCGGTCAATCACGGGGCCTCCTGGATATCCCAGGTTGAGCAGTCGTCCTACTTTGTCAAAGGCTTCTCCAGCCGCATCGTCACGGGTCTGCCCCAATGTTTCATAAACGCCGCAACTTTTGACATGAATCATGCTGGTGTGACCACCAGACACCAACAAGCAGAGAAATGGAGGCTGTAATTCTGGCTCGCTGAGATAAGACGCATAGATATGCCCTTCTAGATGATGGACTCCCAAAAAGGGCTTGTTGTGAACCATAGCTAGTGTCTTTGCGGCCGTCAGCCCAACGAGCAAAGCTCCAACCAATCCGGGAGCACAGGTGGCTGCAATCGCGTCAATATCTGACCAAGTCGCACCCGCTTCTTCAAAGGCTTGAGCGATCGCCCAATTCACGGTTTCGACATGGTGACGCGATGCAACTTCTGGAACAACACCGCCGTAGACTTTATGAATGTCAATTTGACTCGACACAACATTACTTAACACTTGACGGTTCTTTACGATTGCTACGGCTGTTTCGTCACAACTTGTTTCAATTGCTAAAATTTTCGCCATCAAGTAACCCCTATCAGGTACGTTATGAAGTCACAGAGTGTTATTTAAAGCTTAATGCTTAATGCTTTTATTTAGTTCAAAATAGCGGCTCTGTGCGTGAGTGTGTGCTTAACGTCTGCTGGGGTTCTTGAAGTCAGTTAATGACTCTTTTTGATGCTCTCGGTTAGATTGATCGCAATGCACACTGCTCTTTACGACAGCTTAGTTTGTGTGTAAAGACTTTTAAGATTTCGAACGAAACTTTGT
The DNA here is from genome assembly GCA_937128595.1 of uncultured cyanobacterium. GTDB lineage: Bacteria > Cyanobacteriota > Cyanobacteriia > CAKZMO01 > CAKZMO01 > CAKZMO01. The sequence goes on from CAKZMO010000461.1 coordinate 15,349, forward strand.
TCTTTGTTAAGAGAGGGAAACAATTTTATGCAACGATTGTTTGCTCTGGTTCTTGCCGGTTTTCTGTGGTTCGGGTTTGCAGCACCCGCCTCTGCAGATGTAGCAGGTTTAACACCTTGCGGTGAGTCATCAGCATTTCAAGCCCGTGCTGCTGCGGCATCTACGCCGCAGGCGAAGAAGCGTTTTGAGTTTTACAGTCAGTCCAATCTTCTTTGTGGCAATGATGGATTGCCTCACTTGGTCGTAGATGGTCGCCTCAGCCATGCAGGCGAGTTTCTAATCCCAAGTGTGTTGTTTCTTTACATTGCAGGTTGGATTGGTTGGGTCAGTCGTGCTTACCTGATTGCAATACGCGATGACAAAAAGACTGAAGAAAAAGAAATCATTATCGATGTGCCGTTGGCACTCAAGATGATGCTATCAGGATTTGTTTGGCCATTGTCTGCTTTTAAGGAGTTTGTAAGTGGTGAGCTGATCGAAAGTGATGCCAACATCACTGTTTCTCCTCGATAGTTCTCCTTGATGAGGGGATGGCACGTCTGGTTAAGAGGCGTTTCAAAAGCGCTTCGAGCGACGAGATAGTGGCGATCGCCCTTTCCATGGCTTTCACTATGTTTTTTTGGGAGAGTATGACCCGATGGACAATTTTCTGAAATATTTGTCAACAGCACCTGTGTTGGCAACAGCCTTGATGTTTGTGACCGCAGGTATCTTAATTGAGTTCAATCGTTTTTTCCCTGATCTTTTGTTTTACCCATAAACAGTAGTCAGCATCTAAGCGATTGAAGACAATCTTGAGGGGAGTGTGTTAGTTCACACTCCCCCATCTTGTTTTTGAGTGTGATCAAATCCGTCCTTGTGATGAAGTTTTAGCGGTGAGTCACACCTTAGACTTCTAGCCTCGTAGAATAAGTAACGCGTCAGTACCATCTTACAAACACACTGTTATAAAAATGCTACAAACTGTGAATGTAGCGAGATACAGGAAACTCGATACATATTGCTGTTGAATAGGTTTTGCGCGATCGCGCAATGGGAGGAACAACGATGCCAGAATTTAGCTCTAGCTCTAATCCCGATCATGAGTCTGGCTGGGTTAAGCCGCTGGCTGCGACCTTTCAAGCGGTGAGTTCTGCATCAGTCGATGAGCTGTGGCGAAAAGTTGTCAACTTGGCCGATGTATCATGGCATCCTCTGATTTCCAGCACCAACGTTCCGAATGGGCTGCTCCCAAAGCCTGGGCTGATCTATAAAGCGGTGACTCGATTCAGTCCGTTTCCCATTCGAATTTTTGTCGAACGAGTGGACGATCGCAAACTGTTGAGTATTCGAATTTTGGCGTTGCCAGGGATCGAAGAACGAGTCATCTATCGAGTCGAGTCAACCGTGTGGGGTACTCGCGTTTCGTATTCAGTCACGCTAAAAGGATGGCTGTCTCCTCTCATTTGGTCGTTTGTTCGACCTTATGCTGCGCGGGTTGCAATAGCTTTAGCCAATGCAGCGGAGAAGGCGGCTAACCCACAACTCCTAAACCCAACATCGAGACGACGCAGTCGATCAACTAACACGTTTAAGGACTTGATTGGTGTCGCTTTGGTTTTGACGGGCATAGGTCAGACATGGTAGACATCAGTCTCGTTGCGATCTTACAACTGCCCTCGCATGGCCTGTTTCATCTCTCGAATCGCACGCTCTAACCCGACGAGCGCCGCCCGACTGATGATGGTATGCCCGATGTTCAACTCTTCCATGCCATCTAGACAAGCAATGGGATAAACGTTCCAGTAGGTGAGTCCATGGCCCGCGTTGACGCGCAAACCTGCGGCGATCGCCTGTTTGCATCCGTCTGCTAAAACTTCAAGCTCCTTCGCCTGAGCTATTTCTCCTGTAGCTTCTGCATATGAGCCTGTGTGGAGTTCAACAAAGGCCGCTTTCATCGCTGCCGCTGCTTCAATCTGACGAGCATCTGCATCGATAAACAAGCTCACGGGAATGTCAGCAGATTGCAACTGCGTCACAACTTCTGTCATGCGGTCAAGCTGACCCGCTACGTCCAAGCCGCCTTCGGTAGTGACCTCTTGACGACGCTCAGGGACTAAGGTGACGTAGTCTGGACAAATTTCAAGGGCGATCGCCACCATTTCATCAGTCGCTGCCATTTCCAAATTTAGATGAGTGCGAATCGTCTGACGGAGGAGTTGGACATCTCGATCTTGTATGTGTCGTCGATCTTCTCTCAAATGTACGGTGATCCCATTGGCTCCAGCAAGTTCGGCTAGTACAGCCGCCGCTACTGGATCAGGCTCCACAGTTTGACGAGCTTGGCGAATGGTCGCAATGTGGTCAATATTCACCCCGAGCGTAGGCAACGTCACAGTCTCCTTTCTAAGCTAGATGATTCAAACTGGCTCATAAACACTTACGATTTCTGGAAACCAACGATTTCTGGAAACAAGTTGCCGATCGGCGGTGCGTTACGCTTCGCGAGCAGCATCCTACAGGAGAGATGTTCTTTCTCGGAAATCATCTCAAACTACCCAAAACTACGATGTCTCAAGAACAACTAAGGCGGATCGCAAGAACACAATTGGCTTCCGCTAAAGGTTCTAACACGAACTTCTGAGCACAGCAACAATACTTAAGGAAAGCATCAAAGCTCTGAGTCAAGACTCTTTCGTCTCAGCGATCGCCTCGTCAGCCGATACAACTTGTTCTCGTCTAAGGCGAGACCCTAACGTGTGAAAACAAATATGTCTTCGCCAGGTTTGACTATTCCCAGATTAAAAGTAGTGTTAAAGATGTCACATCTCTTAATCTAGCTAAACTATGAAACTCGCTGCCATCGACATCGGCACTAATTCGATTCACATGATTATTGTGGAAGCGATTTCACAGCGGAAATTTAGGGTGATCGAGCGAGAAAAGGCGATGGTCAAGCTTGGGGCAGGAGTGTTTGCTTCCAACCGACTGAGCGATCGCGCATTTAATGCTGGCTTGGAAACAATTCGCCGCTATGTTCAACTTGCTGAGCAAGTCGGAGTCGATGAGGTGATCACCGCCGCCACCAGCGCTATCCGAGAAGCGCAAAACGGTGATGCATTTATGAGGCAGGTGGTGCAGCAAACTGGCCTCGTTCCAAAAATAATCTCTGGTAAAGAAGAAGCCCGTCTGATTTTCCTAGCTGTCCGTAATTCCATCGCCCTTGAGGATAAAACAGCGCTAGTGTTTGACATTGGTGGTGGCAGTACCGAAACTGTTATCGGCAATCGCCATGAGGTCTTGTTTGGTCGTAGCCTGGATCTTGGAGTGCAGCGACTGCTCGATATGTTTGAAGACAAAAGCTCCGTCGGCAGTGAAGGTCGTCATGTCCTAGAGTCCCACATCCAATTTGTTGCTCAGCAAACCTTCGACGAGATGCATAACATTGGGTTTGACCGAGTAATTGGTACGTCTGGCACAATCCGCACTCTAGGAGAAGCCGCTTATATCGAATTGACCGGAGATGACTTGCGATCGGTCAATGCCGAAGTAGTGCAGCTAAAAGATATTGAAGCGCTGACCGAAGATCTGGTCGAAAAGAAGATGAGCGATCGCGCCGAGGTCAGCGGCATTAGCAACAAGCGAGCCGACGCGATTCATCTTGGCGGCATTTTGCTGGTGCAGCTTTTAAAAATGGCCGAAGTCAAAGAACTTACCCTTTGTGATGCCTCTCTGCGCGAAGGGCTGATTTTAGACTATCTTGAACGACATTCTCAAGAAGTTACCACTTTCCCGATTCAGGCTGACCTCCGATATCGCAAAGCCGCTCAGTTAGCTCAAAAGTACGAAGCCGATTGGCAGCGAAACGACCATGTCGCCGAACTCGCCTTGCAGATGTTTGACCAAACCCAAAAATTGCACGGGTATGATGAATTCGAGCGCGATCTGCTGAAATATGCCGCACTTCTCCACGACATTGGTCAATTTATTTCCTTTCGCAAACACCACAAAAATTCGCGTCACATCATCAATCGCGCCGATCCGCGCGGCTTCACCGATGAAGAAGTTCTCTTAATCGGGCATCTCACTCGCTACCACTGCAAGGCAGCTCCGACTAAACGGCACAAAAAATTCAAGCGCCTATCAAAACCCCAGCGTCAGATCATCCAAATTCTCTCAGGAATACTGAGGATAGCCGTTGGGTTGGACAAAACTAAAAATCAGCGGGTCAAAACCCTAATCTGTCAGATTTCCGACAATAACCTAGAGATCGGTGTCGCAGGTGCAGACAATCTTGAGGTAGAAATTTGGGCAGCTCAGCGCGATCGCGCAGTTCTTGCCACAGCGTTAAACCTTGATGTTGAGATTCAACATCTTAAGCGTTCTAGCCCGGTTTTATCCGCCTAACGTTGCAGAAATTGTACGTCTGGATTGCTAGGGTATATCGCAGTAAGGACGCGCCATACCTGAAAATGTATATTCCAAGGGGTGTCCAGTGGATATCCAATGTCGATATCTAGCTGAGAATATCTCTGCCGAGCTGAGGGTTTGCCTAGCGATCGCCACTCGCTACAATAAGCGAATAAAGGGCTTTTCAAAGGGTGCTCTTATCCATCGCCATCGTTACCTGGCCGAATGGATGACACGCCTTAACCGAACGAGCCTCCTCTGAATTAAACGAAATACGAAGGTTCTGTATATGCAACCCGAACCCACGACTCATGCGATTCAAAGAGAGGGTCTTGCCTCTAGCGGCAAATGGTTCGACTATCCCGTACGCGCCCATCCTCATCACACTGATTATGCTGGAGTCGTATGGCATGGTTCTTACATCGCATGGATGGAAGCCGCCCGAGTCGAGTGTTTGCGCTCTCTTGGAGTGAACTTCGAAGATCTAGTCGCGTTAGGATGCGACTTACCTGTGGTCGATCTGTCGATTCGATATCACCGAGCCATGCTAATGGGAGCACCTGCTATTGTCAGAACCCGAATCTTGAAAATGAGGGGAGTGAGACTCAACTGGGACTACCGGATCGAGTCTGCTGATGGTTCTGTTCTTTACATAACAGCGCTGGTTTCTTTAGTGGCGATCGATCGCGCGAAAGGAAAAATTATGCGTCAGCTTCCTCCCGCCGTGAGAGAGGCATTGATGCGTATCGCGCAAAATCCTTAGAAAACTTTTTTTCAGTTCAGTTTCAGGCATATTCTGACGCAGCTCTGACCAAGGGAATTGTTGGGACTCGGCACTCCAATCTCTACACTGCCACAGAGTCAGCTTCCCCTTTACAATAAAAGATGAAAAGCATTAAGAAGTGTGTAGAAGTTCATGGCGGATCAATTGATTCGAGCTGCAGCCGCAGAGGGTGGTATTCGTGCGGTGGGTGTAGTGAGTACTCGGCTGACGGAAGAAGCTAGGCAGCGCCACAAGCTGTCCTATGTCGCTACAGCAGCCCTCGGTCGAACAATGACAGCGGGTCTTCTGCTCGTTTCTAGCATGAAGCGTGCGGAATCGCGGGTCAACATTCGAGTGAAAGGAAATGGCCCTTTAGGCGGCATTCTCATTGATGCAGGCTTAGACGGTACGGTGCGCGGTTACGTCGATAACCCGGATGCAGAGCTGCCTCCCAATGCCAAAGGCAAACTCGATGTCGGAGGCGCAGTAGGGCACGAAGGCTACCTCTATGTGGTGCGAGATGTCGGTTATGGCTACCCCTACTCCAGCACAGTAGAACTGGTGTCGGGTGAAATTGGGGATGACATTTCCCATTATTTAGTCAGATCAGAGCAAACTCCTTCGGCTCTGGTTTTGGGTGTGTTTGTCGGGGCCCAAGGAGTCACCGCCGCAGGTGGAGTGCTGATTCAGGTGATGCCCAAAGCGGCGGAAGATGAAGCTCTAGTAAGAACACTGGAATCCCGTGTAGCGGAGCTTTCCGGCTTCACACCTCTCTTGAGAGCCGGAAAAACTCTGCCTGAGATTTTTGAGCATCTGCTGGGAGACATGGGACTGACCATTTTCCCCGAAACTCAAATGCTGCAATTTAGCTGTGGCTGTACTTTTGATCGAATGCTAGGGGCGCTCAAGCTGTTGGGAGAAGACGAGCTGCGAGACATGATCGAGAAAGATGACGGTGCAGAGGCAACCTGCCATTTCTGCAATGAGGTCTATCATGCCGACAGCAATGACTTAGAGCAGTTGATTGTGGAGTTGCGCTCTGAAATGAATGGGTAAGGGAAGCATCAAGTTAGTTGTAGGTTGGTCATGGTCTCAGCGCTACTAAAAGATCGTAGTCGCCGTAACCCCTCATTTGAGGCAGAATGGAGGGAGTCTAACAGGAAAGCAGCGGATTAGGAAAACCTGAAACTGTTGATGTTCAGAAAAGACAACGGTTCTAAAAGACCGTCCTATTCTATTCGCACAACCAATTTTTTTGTGGTGTGTGTAGGATAGAAACGTTTGTAGATGCTCTTTATTTCTACTCAGCAGCCATGGTGACTCAATCCCTCTCAACATCCGCCTCACAAGCCTTCAAAACATATTCACCAAGCACCTCGGCTGCGCAGCTTAGGCATGTTTTTCAGGCGATCGCCCCCAAACATTGCCCCAGTCTCGCCAATTTCCATATGCACACCTTGTGCTCTGATGGGCAGCTTAGACCTGAAGCGTTGATTCAGCAGGCGGTTGACATCGGATTGCGCAACCTTGCCATTACCGATCATCATTCAATCGACGGGTATCGACGGGCAAAACAGTGGCTAGGCGATCAAGGCTTTCCCGATAGCGACTCTCCTTGCCCTACCCTGTGGAGTGGGCTAGAAATCAATGCAGGATTGTTAGACATTGAGGTTCACATTCTCTGCTATGCCTTCGAGCCTGAGCATTTAGCGATTCAGCCTTACATTCAGGGTGAATCGGTGTTTGGATACGACTACAATGCAGCCCACGTCATTCAATCGGTTCACCAGGCCGGAGGGTTGGCGGTGCTAGCTCATCCTGATCGCTATCGGCGATCGCCCGTTGAGCTAATTCCTGCTGCGGCTCAGATGGGAATTGATGGCGTCGAGACCTATTACGCGTATGATAATCCCAAGCCTTGGCGACCCTCTCCAAAACAAACGGAGCTGGTGTATCAGCTAGGAGAACAACACGGCTTGTTTCATACCTGCGGTACAGATACTCACGGAGATAGTTTGCTCAGGCGTCTCTAAGTCCTGTTCTGCGTCTTGGCATCAACGTCTTGGGAGAGCCTCAACGTGCAACTTCGTAGATGGTCGGAGCGGCTGAAAAGCTTGAAACGGGGAGGTCTCTCACTGCCTCTTGCAGTCGCATTACCGTTTATGGTTCAAACCCTTGTCGTTGTTGGGTTGATTGGGTATTTGTCTTATCGTACGGGTGAACGAACAATACTTTCGCTCGTCAACCAACTCATGCAAGAAACGGGCGATCGCGTTTCTCTTTATGTTGACGCTGCATATCTTGATGCTGCAAATGATGACGCTGCAAATGATATCGATGCTGCCAGTGCTGAGACTGTTCAGGAAAGTGTGGCGATCGCTCCCTCGGTGGCACCTCCAGTGCCAGACCTCAGTTCCTATTTACAACAAAATTCGATTGGGGACTCAGGCACTCTCCTCATTCATGACAAACAGGGCAAGATCATTGCCTCCTCGATCGATGGGGAAGAGGGCGGATCGGATGTCCCGAATCAGTCTGGGGAATCAACGTTATTGAGTCCGGGAGTTCCTATCTTTCAAGCGGCGGGGCAAGCGCTGTATCCTCAAATTGGCGCAGCTCAGTCTAACCGCGAACTTACAGACACAGATCTACAAGCGTCGCCCCCAGATGTCCTGAAGCCGACTCGTTTTGTATTGGAAGGAAAGCGCTATTTCACCAAAAGTTTGGCGTTGGATGAGGAGCAAGGATTGGACTGGTTGATGGTAGCCGTTGTCCCTGCCTCTGAATTCACAGGCTCGATTCGCGCTAATGTTCTACGAACCCTGATCTTGTGCGGGGTGGCGTTACTTAGCTCTGTGGCGATCGGTGCGCTAGTCGCTCGTCAAATCATGTCACCGCTTCAAAAGCTGAATCGAGTCACGCAAGCGCTGGCTCAAGAGAATTTCGATGCTTTAGCTCCGTTAGAATCGGTGGCGCAACGGCCTGACTCAATCGGACGGCTCGGACGATCGTTCGATGAAATGGCGGCTCACCTCAAACACACAATCCATACTTCAAAAAACGAACAGCAGCGCCTCCTCACTTTCTTGGACGCAATGCCTCTCGGTGTGCTGATACACAGTGCCGATAGCAACGTGTTTTATATCAATCCAACTGGACGAACCCTGATCGGAGCAAAACCGTCTATCTCGTCTAGTACAAACGCCTTGGCGACTCATTATCAGATTTGTCATGGGGAAACTCAGCAGCCCTATCCAAATCACTCGTTACCGCCGATTCTCGCCCTTGGGGGAGAGGAAGCCGTAGCTAATGACCTCACGGTTCATTGCGGCGATCGCCTGATTTCCTTAGACGTTCGCGCCGTACCCGTTCTTGCTTCTAACGGTGCAGTAGAGTATGCCATTACGGTGTTTCAAGACATCACAGAGCGCAAACACAAAGAACGGTTGCTCAACCGCTACAACCGCGATCTCAGCGATCAGGTGACAGAAACTGTTCATCAGCTTGAGTATGAGCATCAGCAGCTTCAGACGACGGAAGCACAGCTCCAAAAAATTCGATATGAACTGAACCATTTATCCAAAGTCGATAACCTGACGCATATCTCTAACCGTCGTCGCTTTAACGAACGACTTACGGAAGAATGGCAACGGCAAACTCGGTCTCAGGTTCCTCTATCGCTAATTTTGATTGAAATAGACGATTTTCAGGCGTATAAAGAGGTCTATGATCAGCAACAGAGCGATCGCTGTTTGGTCTCGCTGGCGCGATCGCTCAAGCAGGCGCTAAAGCGTCCAGCAGATTTGGTCGCGCGGTATGGGACTGATGTGTTTGCCGCAATATTGCCCGAAACCGATCTGCCAGGAGCGCAGGTCGTTGCCAAGCGCATTCACTGGCTGGTTCAGCGACTCAATATTCCTCATCAGGCATCGTCCGTCAGTTCTACAATCACTGTCAGCATTGGAATTGCAACAACGGTTCCAGCCCTAGGGATGATACAAAGTTCGCTGGTGACTGAGGCAAGTCGAATGCTGCATGAAGCCAAAACCACCGGGGGCGATCGCCAAAAAGCCATTGAGTTCGGCCATCATCCATCCTCAGGAAATTCGTAGGGGCGATCGCTCCAGCCATTCACAATGATTCAAGCCCTAGCCCGCTACCGTGATCTTGTGGATGATTTTGATTGCTTCGCAGAGGCGATCGCCCGTCCTCTGCCGCTCTGCATCTGGACAAATCCGCTTAAAACTGACGCAACGACTCTACGAATGGTTCTGGAGCAGGGCGTTCTGAACCAGAAAGGCGTTGAGCTAGAACCCGTAAGCTGGGCTCAATCACGGAAAGAAGCGTTTCGGGCGCGAGACTGGCAGCAGCCGGGGCGCACGCTGCCCTTTGTATCAGGGTGGTATCTGGTGCAAGAAGAAATCGCGATGACCGCAGTCATCGCCCTTGATCCTCAACCGGGAGAAATCATTCTCGATTTGTGTGCGGCTCCGGGCAACAAAACCGTACAAATCGCGTCTCGTTTGTCGGGACAACCGGGAGCAGATACTGGATTGGTGGTGGCAAACGAATGGAAAGCCGGACGACTCTCCAGCCTTTGGAGTGCGATCGCCCGTATGGGATTGCTGAACGTCCTCACTCTTAATGCCGACGGACGCACCCTGGAATTACCCATTCAGTTCGATCGAGTTTTGGTAGATGTGCCTTGTTCGTCGGAAGGAACCCTGCGGAAAAAGCGACACCGATTGAAGCTTGACGCCAACCTTGCGACACAGCTCGAAGCCCAAGCTCAAAAGGCGATCGCCCAGCTCGTTCCGGTACAAAAAGCCCTGCTCGACCGGGCGCTGTATCTCGTGAAGCCTGGAGGCGTCGTGGTCTATAGCACCTGCACCTTTTCTCCTGAGGAAAATGAAGCTGTGCTGCATGAGGTCTTGGGCGATCGCGGCACGATTGAACCCTTTGAGATCAAGGGACTGCGCTCTTCCCCAGGACTTACTACCTGGCAAGGCCAACGCTTTCGACCCGACCTCACCCATGCCCACCGCTACTTTCCTCACCACAACGACACAGGCGGATTCTTCGTCGCCCGGATTCGCCGCAATCTCACTTCAGATCAATTCTCTTCAGGTTCAGCCAGATCCGCAGACTCGACCTCTGCTCCTCACGCCACAATTCTCAATGACCCAAAACCGCTGAGGTATATGGGCGATCGCTTCGGTCTCGATCTCGACACTTGTAAAAATCTGCGTCTGTTGCAAAAGGGGCGCGACAAACTGTGGCTTCTATCTTGTCCTGAGCAAAGCTCTGTCTCTGAAGAACAGCTCACTCACCTGATCGAACGCATTCCGTTTCAAAATCTTGGGCTGCCCCTCCTTCGCCAAAGCCGCAACAGTGACCAGCTCAAACCCACCACCACTGCCCTCCAGCGCCTCGGGCAACAGATCACCCGCAACGTCGTGAAGCTAACCGAACCAGAACAGGTTGACGCCTTTTTAAATGGGCGATCGCTCTCTCTCGAAGCAACAGAAACGCATCTCTCCCCCGAAAACGGGTATGTCCATGTGCGAGCCAAGCTCAACGGAGTAGTCTTTGAACTCGGCTGTGGCCGCTATCAGCAAGGCGTTCTCCATTCGCAATTTCCCAAAGCCTTACATCTTCCAGAAAAAAGCTGAATGAACTAAATCAGTAGGTTCGTCAATATACATCTCGACGGTGGGCGATCGCCAATATCGCCAGTTTATCTAGAGTTTTGAGGCCAAAAATAGCCCCACCCTGAAACATTCGGTATAACAGTGTGGAAACAAAGCAGCAGTTGCAAGAACGAGTAGCTGAGCTGAAAACCGACAAGGGGGCGTTGACCGATATCGTACTCGCATCGGTATCTCGTACCATTGAGGTGAACAATGAAATCAATACTCGGGCCACTGCCGAAACCAAAGCCATGAACAACAGCTCCGATCGCTCCGACTCTAGCCGCAAGATTGAGATTGGCAGTGTGGGGGGCGACTTCACCGCTAGCGGGTCTGCCCTCAACCTCGGCGACATCAGCGGCACCGTGACCAACACGCT
>CAKZMO010000462.1 GCA_937128595.1 uncultured cyanobacterium
TGAAAACAATTGAACGGATCTTGAACCTGTATGAACCCAGTGAACAGGAACCGATGCGGGTTTCCATTGCTGAAGCATTAGTTGCCGTCATTGCCCAAGGATTATGCCGCACAACTGACGGTAAGCGGGCCGCCTTCCACGAGATATTGCTCAACACCGACGCGATTCGGGACTATATCCGTCGCGGCGACTTGGATGAGGTGGAAGCGATGGTTCCTCGCTGTACGTTCGATGGCATGTGTACGATGAACCAATCACTGTACCAACTCTATGAGGCTGGCCGCATCACGGAAGAAACCGCGCTTGAAATGTCACCAAAACCGAACGAAATGGCACAAATCCTGCGAGGACGGGTCTAATTATCGTGGGTTCTAGAGAACGATCGCTCCCTCAGGTGTTTAAGGGAATTGCCATTTTTACACCGGGGGGCGATTTAGTGTATGCCATTGATGAATATAAGCAGCACCGTTGGCATCTCCAACTCTGCTCGGTGCTGCAAGAGCTATTGGGGCTGCCAGAACCCCCGCATTTTTTAGTGCCCTGTTTCACAGCAACGATTGATCGTTGGCTAGAGCCACAAACCAATGCTATTCAACAGGTTGCAGAACTCTATCCGATGGTGCAGCGATATCAATCCTTGCTGAATGTGCTATTCCGTACCTCTGGGCAGGTGTGGAGCATTTTGCATCCGCCCGAAGATGCCTGCGATCCGGCCGTGCTGATGACCTATCAACAGCGGTTTCCAGAATTGTGGCGATCGCATGATTTAATTGTTTGCCTTAATCAAGCTCAGCACCCCCAAGCCACCAATTTGTCTTGGGCACCGCCTCAAAAATCTTCTACGACAACACCCGGCTATGTCTTTCGCCTATTCGTGAGTGGACAAAGCGCCATCACGGAGCAAGTGCTGCAGAGTCTCCATAATGTTTTGGAGCGATCGCTCCGCCAACCCTACACGCTCAAAATTATTGATGTTCAGAACCACCCTGAACTCGCTGAAGCCAACCAAATTACCGCCACACCAACCCTAGTCCGCATTTGGCCACAGCCGATCAAACGAATTGTTGGAGACCTCAACAGCGTGAGCCGCATCCTTCAAGACATGACCACGCCGCTCTAATCCATGCCAAAAAATCCAGCATCAAAGCTGAAGCCTTCTAGACGATTAGAGGTCAAGCACATCAATGACCATCTCAATCAGCCCGTAAAGGGTTAACCTGACACAGCATTCGGATGTAGTGAGAGCTGCGATGCCAAGAGATTCGTCAGATCAGAGGGGTCGTGACGTAAGCTAATGGCTTGAATGAGTCCTGACTGGGCCAACTCAATGGCGCGATCGCTCACCGACTCTCCCCGCACTGCAGCCGCAAGCTCATCAGCCGTTCGCCCGCTGCCATCAACAACATACACCGGACGCCCAACCCGAACGCTGTTGAACGCATCCTGTAGCGCAATTCGCCCACCATTCACCAGCAAGGTTACAGAAGGCGCATCCGAAGTTAGGGCCGTCGCCACATTAGCAATCCAGGGTGCTTCATCTCCCCACAACAACCCCGGAACCAAGGCAAAATGCGTGTGGTGTGGTTCAAGCGGTGCGCTATGCTCTGCCGCACTATCTTCTTTCCCTGGCAAAACCACCGTCCCAATAGCCGCAACGCCCACCAGCGGAAAGGTTGAATGCGTTGCTTGATGCGCCTCTCCCATCAGCTTCATCACGCCTGCATCTGTACCACCATCTACAACAACACCCCCCACAGATTCCATCAGAGGAGCCAAAATCTCGCGAAATAGAAACTCTAAGCGCTGGAAACAGGTATCGGAAATACCGCTAGCCCCACCCACTAACACCAAAGTTGGTTGAGCTAGCGCTAGCCCAGCGTTCTCCAACAGCGATGACATTGCGTTAATGTCCATCGCGCGATGCATTCGAACCGCATGAGCAATGTGACCATTCGGAAACGCAATTTGAAATGGAGAGGGGGTAGAGATAGATTTCATCACTGCAATTGCGGAGACATAAAGGCGATGCCTGATTGTCAACGGGAGTTATCACGCGATCGGAGGCGATTTCGATCAATTCTGAAGCTAGACTCTAATCTTGGCAGTTGATATCCAGTCAGACCCATGACTAGGTTTAAGGATCGCAAGTGGGGCGTTCGATCGCATCATACGAGTCTGATGCTACTCAATGCAGGCCGCCCTGAGAAGCATTCCCTCATCGGTCATATCCGTTCAGTGTCACCAGTATGCCCGGTTGCATGAAGAAGATAACAGGCCAGTTGGCGGATCCACGCTACGGGAGCGCCTTAGGTTTGAGCATCTAAATTTAACCGTTACTCAATCAAATATCGATTAAAACCGACACTTCCCCATCCTGATCGACTAACAAAAGATCCTGCATTGGGCACAGAAACCGCTCCCCTAAAGAATTTTGGAACACATAGAGGTCAGGTTTCCTGCCCCGCCTAGCGATTAGGAGTTTACAAGTTTTGTCAGTCAACCAGCTTTCCTATCTACAGCGGGCAAAGCCATTCACAGGAATCACTCAGGACGTTGAGCAACCCAACCAAGTGAAGACCCACGGAGTCGATATCGAAAACCTTGCAGAAGCGTGACGCCATTTCTGAACGCTATTTTAATAGCCTAGCAGGGCTATTCGACTTTTTTGCACCAAGGCATCATAATTGCCACGCGCGTCGTCGGGCTGAACAATTCGCTCCATTTTGTTCCTGCCATTCACTTAGCTTCAATCAATCCATGATTAACTGCCCACTTCATAAATAAACATTAAGTTTTACAACGAAGATGCCGCCTTCTGATGCCACTTTCGGAATGATGAGTAGGAACGAGTTAATCAGGTCACCCTCTCAGTTTCAGGCACTACTCAGACCCCAGTTCCTATTTATTGCAGCAGAGTTTGACTATGAACAAAATTATTGAATCCCATCTCTCCAATCTGGATGGCCGCTACTTGGGGGATGAAGAGCTTCAAGTGTTTGAAGACTACTTAGCAAGCCATCAAATTCGGCTGAATATTTACACCTTTCTCCAAGAAAAATCGAATGATCTAATTCTTGACGTTCTTCGGGAAATGACCCGATCGCATCGTCAAGTGATTCAAGAACATGGTGAGAAATGTCGGCGTGATATGGGTTATGTTCTCCAATTTGCTGCCGTTTCAATCCTTCGTAATGATGAAGCATTCTTCACTGAACATCTGGTTTTGTGGATGCAAAACATTATGGTTGCGTTGAAAAAAGAACAGCAATCTGCCAAGGCATACCGATTGCTTCAGCAAGCCGTTGAGCGTCAGTTACCGAGTGAAGAGGCTGAACTGGTGAACCATTACCTGAATCTTTTTATTGAGGCCTTGATGGTTGGCGCTGCAGCTTGATGGTTGGGGAGCCTGTCATATTTGCAAACCCTGCATTGCCCTCATCCCCTGCCCCTTCGCCCAATCTTGGGCGAAGGGGCGTAAAACCGTCAACGTCTTTCTTCCACCCTTGGGAGAGAGATTTAGAGAGAAGGCGAAAAGGTGACATGCACCCGATGGTGTAGCTTACATTGAGGCACAAGTTGCATGAGCGCTCCGTGATTTGTGAACTCGTTGAACAATATAACTGCTTGCATAAAAAAAGCGATCGCCACTCAATAGCGATCGCTTTTTCGCATAATTCAGTATCAGGATGTTTACCAGAACAATGAAATAAAAAATTCAATTTTCAATTCAATCTTGGCCCAATTAGCCGTGCTGAGCGACCCCAACAATACGGATATA
>CAKZMO010000463.1 GCA_937128595.1 uncultured cyanobacterium
CTTAATCCTCAACATCGTCGAGGCAAGGACAAGGCTCGCCTTTTCACGGCTATATTAGGATTAACGCAAGACGATGCATTGATCCTTCAAGCTCTTATCAAAAAAGCACTTTGCCATCACGATGCTATTTTGGGAAGCATTGATGAGTATGGACAGCGTTATGTTGTTGATTTTTCAGTCACTCGTAATCAAAATACTGCCACTGTTCGTACAATTTGGATTATTCGCATCGCAGAAGATTTTCCTCGGCTGGTTAGTTGCTACATTGTGAGGTGACTTCTTATGGTCAGTGCTATTACCCAACTTCAATTGCTTGATGTCGTGGCTCTCAAAACTCCTTTGCCTGATCATCATCTTCAAGCAGGGCAAGTGGGAACTATTGTTGAGTACTTGGCAACTGATGTTTACGAGGTAGATTTCAGCGATGACGAGGGACAGACCTATGCCATGCTCCCGCTCCACGCTGACCAACTCTTGAAGCTTGCCTATACACCCGAACTCTCATCAAACTCTAACGAGGAATCCGAAGCTATGGCTAACACCATCAATCAATACGGATCAGGTGACAACATTGGAGCTGACAAAGTCATGGGCGACAAAATCGGCACCCAGATCAACCACAGCCAAAATCTAGCTCAGGCCGCTCAAGACATTCGCAACCTCCTGCAACAACTCGACCAAGACTACGATCGCACGACTCCCACTGGGAAAGCCATGATCAGCGCCAAGGCCATTGAAGCCATCGACAACAACCCCACGATCAAAGCCCGTGTTCTCAACGCCATCAAAGAAGGCGGCACAACGGCTCTTGAAGAGGCGATTGACCATCCAGCGGTGAAGCCTGTTGTCGCGATGGTTAAGGGTTTTATTGAAGCAGAATAAGATTGTTGTTGAGCGTAGCAAGTCCTGAAAGCAGCAAACGTCTACTTCAACACGAACAACTCATACAGCGATAGCAAGATCTCAATTACAATCAGTAACACGATGTACCACTCGACTCGCATACTCGTGTTGTGTTGAAACAGCTCTAAAACAGTCTCAGCCGTTCTAGACATCAAATCCAGCTTTTGCTGCAATGCAACATGCCGTTCTTTGATTTCATACTCGTCTTCAAGACGCGCATAAAATTGATCTAAATCGGGTCTATCCCACAGCAAGTCTGGCTTGTCGATAATTTCGACTCGTCCTACAATTTTGTGCTGAATTGAGAGAGTATTTCCAAGCTGACGTAGAAGCTTATTCCCTAGTTTTGCGTTGATTGTATTGTGTCTCAATCCTTCAGCAAACGGATCAATCTGATCAAACCCTTTTGCTGTTCCGATTTCGTAATGATCCAACACAACACTTTTAGCTAAGATATCCGCTACGATTTGCAGACCTTCAACACTAAAACTCTGAAGCCAAATTTTTCCATTTTCTGCTCGGTTTGCCTTTTTCGAATTAAAAATGAGCTGAATTTCTTCGGTTTCAGGTGTATCAAACTTGCCGATTAGTAACGAGTTGAGCTGAGTTAGAAAAGCAGCTTCTTCGATGGCTCTTAACCCAAACAGAACCGTGACGCCATAGGGAAAAAGAACCGCATATCCTGACTGTCCAGCCCGAACGGTGAGAGGAGACTCGGCAATAGTTTCGCCTTGAGATAGCGTACGAAGATCGAGCTTCTGCGCTAAGAAAAGAGCACAGCCCCGCACGGAAGATGAGGGTGTTGGGGCGATCGCCTGCTCAGATTCAGCAATCTGAATCACAGCTTCATCTGGTACTTCAGCGACTGTGTCATTTCCAGGATCTGGCAGAGTTGGAGTGATGGACTGGAGCGGTTCTGGCGCGATTGTTTCGGCTGAGGCAGTAGATATAGCTGATTCTGGTGGAATAGACACGGTATGAACTCCGGAATGGGCGCATGAATGAGAGTGACGTTGACAGTTATCTATTGGGACTTGCCGCCTGCTCCCTGGTCAGCGTTGATACAACCCGGTTTTTTAGCGTGTTGACATACTCGTGTCCACAAAACAGAGCGAGTTGCTGGAGCACCAACGGAAAAGATAACCCGATCGCCCGCTACAGATTGGATAATTTTGACGCCGCATACAGGGCAGGTTGCAGTTGCAGAGCTATTCATGACGCAATACGGTAAATGTCGCGAAAGGCTCGCCAGATAGCTCACAGCGAATTAGCTGAATGTGCTTTATGAGACAATCTTGACGATGAACCTCAGTCTTATAGTAATCCGTAAACGTGTCATCAGTTAAGTGCGTGGGGCATGAATTGGAGTCACGCTTGCCCCGTAAGCAAGTCATGAATATCCCACCTAGAGCACTTGCAGATTCGCTCTAGGTGCTGAGAATCACCACATTAGTACTTAGCTCTGGATAAAGTATTTAGCTCTGGAAGGGATAGAACCGACAACTGACACCCTCTTCTTCGCCCGTTTGTCCCCAACGAACGATATGTTGGTTCTCGTCGAGCAAGAAAAAAATTCCAAATCCATACTTCCAAAGACACCCTCGATACGTTTCATCATCACTTGAGCCTCTGCAACAAGGAACGCTGTTTCAGGCGATATTTCCCATTGCCCAAATTGTTCATTGGAGAGTCAGATTTTCATCGTTACACCTTGCAGGTGATTCATAAACAATCGACTCATTATTTCAAGACCAGTTTTCAGATGTTCAACTTGTAAAAGCAGTATCTAGCAGCCAGAAAACCGTTCCCGACTACTTTTAGGAATGAAGCCTACGATAAATATCAAATGTTTTGATCTTGACAAAAATCGCCTCGCGAAAGTTGAATTGATGCACGCCACTTTACACGACTTGAGAGCGAACGATTAAACGTAAACTAGTTTCGGAAATGCCGCGATATGAGCTAAATTGTAATGTCTGGAATGTTAACAAAAAATGATGCTCCGTTTGGTGCTCGATACCTTGCTCGTAGGGCGATCGCCATAGCCGATAATGGTGGCGATTGTTTACCGTTTAGGTCTATTCAATGAAGGAATATTGCAGGAGCTGGAACAACAAGAAAATTAGTGCATCTACTGAGTTGTTTTCAATAGGCTTTTCAAAATTTAGCGATTAACAGTGACGACTTTGTGAAACAGCATGGGCAAGATACGCTCATGCACCTACCGGGGAGAAGTGGATTGCTATGGCTCAACGAGATAGAGTTAAGAATTTTTTGAGACGTGCCAGACGGGCACGGCTCGATAGTCGCTTCAGATTCAATGACTTTATCGGAGACGGAGATGACGATGACATCTATAAATTCAGGTTTCGTTCTCGAAG
This sequence comes from uncultured cyanobacterium, assembly GCA_937128595.1. Taxonomy (GTDB): domain Bacteria; phylum Cyanobacteriota; class Cyanobacteriia; order CAKZMO01; family CAKZMO01; genus CAKZMO01. Next base: position 3,285 of record CAKZMO010000463.1, read on the forward strand.
TCAGTTGAGACTGAACCTGAAGCGCTTGCGAGACGACGCCAATGTCGAAGTCTACACATTCGACAAGCGTAAGGCGAGGGTCTTAAACAGGATTGGTCGAACCCCCTTCAGCGATATTCCCAGAAGAAGGGTGAACAGATTGTTAGACCGAGTTGCGCGGTCTAATAATCGAGGTCGTTCCAACGAGAGAATCGTCACAAATTTAGATCCGGGTCTTTACTACGTGCGGATCACTCCTCGTCGAGCCAACCGCGATAGCACCCGATATCGACTGGTGATGAGGGGTAGAGAGCTTCCTCCTGTAGTCGATCCAGGCGATCCAACAAATCCGGGTACTGATCCAGGTAGCGGCCCAGGCACTGATCCAGGAACAGGCCCAGGTACCGATCCAGGAACAGGCCCAGGCACCGATCCAGGAACTAATCCGGGCGCAGATCCAGCCCCTGCTCCTGACGGCAACGACTCGTTTCTCAACGCACAACTGCTGCCTGTCGATTTCAGAGAGCGCACTTACAGCAACAACAATCTGCCCGCTGGTTTTGTAGAAGGAACCTTTTATCTAGGCGACTCAGACACCTCCGACTGGTTCAAATTTAATCTGGCAACAGACTCTATTTTCAACCTTGAGATGACAGGGCTATCGACGAACAGTCTTGATGCCGATTTGGATGTAGAACTTCGTGATGCAAGCGGCGACTTTCTCATTCCCTCTTTAGAATCGCTAAACCCAGGTTTGGCCTCGGAAAGTATTACAGAGGCACCTTTGGAAGCGGGCACCTATCTGATTCGCGTCAACCGACCTTTAAGCGGAGAATCAGAGTATGCGTTGACCTTGTCGGCCGCATTCGCAGACGTTGATCCCAACGATGCTGGAGATGACTTTGACAGTGCTCGTGTCCTTCCCCTAGACGACACACCCATATATGGTCTCGGGGAATCTGACTTCGACAATCTAATTGCGTTACCCCGTGATTTCATTGGGGCTTCTGATATCAACGATTACTACAAAGTCACGCTGCCTGCTGGGGGCGGATTCATCAGTGTCTTGGTGAATGCAAATGAAGACACTGATATAGATGGAAGACCTTCCAACGTCAATCTGCAAATCATTCCAGGAGCCGCGATTGATAATGGCGCTATCGTCAATCCTGATTTGATTACTACGTCAAGTTTAGGAGTGGGCATCGCAGAAGAAGTCGCGGGGTCTTTCGACGAAGGCGATTATTTCATTCGCGTTTATCCAGCATCTCCAGACGATATAACCTTCTATGACATCAGCGTAGCTGCCTTCGGTACAGACAGCATTCCAGCACTGACTCGCGATATTAACCCAGGCATCCTGGGCTCGATGACGGGTAGTATTCTCGCTGGAGATGAAAGTGGAACAGGAACGGGAATTCTCTACTTTGCGGCTAATGACGGAACAGGTGAAGCGCTTTGGCGAAGCCAAGGAACCCTTCCAACCACAACCAAGATCGGGGCCGCGTCAAACATTGCAAACATAACCAACGTCAACGGAACGATTTACTTCACCTCGAACGGAAACAACGCCGGAACCGAACTTTGGAAATATGACGGCAATGCCATCAGTCAGGTGCTTGATATTGCTCCAGGCATCCCTTCAGGCATTACTGACCCAAAATTTACGGTTATTGGAGAAAAACTGTTTTTCGTTGCTAATAACACGGTAAACGGTGCAGAGTTATGGGCCACGGATGGAGTCAATACAACACTGGTTGCTGATATTGATATCGGTGATGCCGGGTCTAACTCTAATCCGAGTTCTCTGACCGTGGTGGGCGATCAGCTCTATTTCACAGCATCGAACAACAACGGGGACGATGGACTATATCGGCTCGATACCAGCACATTGAATCTGAGTACTAATTTCGATCCAACAACGACGTACCAGCCAGTCACCTCTGCGGAGCTTAATGCTGAAGCCTTTCCTGACAACCTTACGGTCGCAAACGGCAATCTGTACTTCAGTGCATTTGATTCGACAGATGATTTTTCTGAGAGTCTCTGGGTCATTGACGACCCAACAGCTGCAACAGCAACGGTTACAAAGATTGTCGATTCCACTGCTTTTGGTCTGGAAGCAGACGGAGCACCCGAATATGGGGAGTTCGTGGAGTATGAAGACACGCTCTTCTTCGTTGCACGAGATGATGCGAGAACCTCAGGGATCTGGAAGGTGAATGCTGCTGGCAATGGAGTTGAACAAGTCGTAGAGTTAGGCGGAACGGCTAACCTAGCTCCTGAGCAACTGACAGTTGTGGGCGACAAGCTCTATTTTGTTGGCAATACATCTGCTACGGGTGGCGATCGTGAGCTTTGGATTGGGGATGGTTCGCAGCAGTTGTTCTTGAGCGCTACGCCTGGAAACTATCAGAAAACGACTGGGCTGAGCAATCTCGATAATTTGACAGTTGTTGGAAACGTCACGCCCAATCTTTACTTCACAGCTAACGATGAAGTGAACGGTGTAGAACTGTGGACGAGTGATGGCGACCTTGCTAGCACAGAACTTGTGTCTGATATCAACACTATCCCGGTCGATCCTGCCAATCCCAATATCACTAGATCTTCGAGTCCTGAGAACTTGGTTGTAGTCGGAAATCGTCTCTTCTTCAAAGCCAACAACGGTCAAACAGGAGATGGACGTGGAAATGGTCAAGAACTCTGGGTGCTTGGTGTTAGATCAGAATGATCTCCTTCTCGTTGATCTTCGAATAAAGGATAGAACCATTTCAGAGCAAATCTAAAGCGAGGAGCGATCGCCCGTAATCCAACAGGCGATCGCTCCTCTTTTTTTATCGTTGTCTAGAGAAGGAATGGGGTCTGTCCAATTGCGTGCCCCGATGTGGCGATCGCTCCTCGTCAATGGGTCAATATTACGGGTCAATATTTTTGAAGGAGTCATGGATTCCTAAAGTTGCTCGAACAGGCTAGCAACCGCAGCATCGTATTCCGCATAAGACTTGACGCCGATTAGAGTTTTTAGCAGCTCACCATCTTTGAAGAACATGACTGCTGGGATGCCCTTTAACCCAAACCGCTGGGTGATGTGCTGATTCGCGTCGAAGTCAATTTTCATCACTTTGATGCGATCGCCATATTTCTTCGCTAGCTTGTCGATCGATGGAGTCACCTGTTTGCACGATCCACACCAAGATGCCATACAGTCAACGACCAGCATCGATTTACTATCGATGAGCGTATCGAGTTCGGCTTCATCCTCAATCAGCGGAGCTGAATCAGTATTCTCTTGTCCTAAGAAAGCTAAATCTCGCGCTACTTCAGCAAAGGACACGCTAGCGTTGATAGCCTTGAGCCGATTTTGTTGCCGATAATATTCCAGCAGCGGTTTGACCTCGGTCTGGTAGCCTTCGACCCGGCGACGGATTTTTGGCAACGTCTCATTGAGCCCTGGTTCACTAGACAAGCGATTGATTAAAATACCCGTCATCACTTTGAAATAGACGACCGTTGCCGCAGATTCTTCCATAGACGACCACCACTGATCGAATCCCTGCGCTTGAGTCAGCGTGTGTGGAAACCCTTCTAATACCCACCCATTTAGAACAGTGTCAGGCTGTTCCAATCGCCGCCGCACCAACTTAAGCATGAGTGCATCGGGCACTAACTTTTCTGTCTCCACGTAAGGCTGTGCTTCGATGCCCAAGTCAGTCTGTTGGGCGATCGCCTCATTCAACAGCCTTTCCATAGAGACATGGGGAACATGCCACTGCTTTGCCAGTTCAACGGCGTGTTCTTTTACCTTTGCACCAGGCGGCCCTAACAAAATCAGTTGCTTCGTCTTCATAAAGCCTGTGTGACCGAGTCTAGATAGACTTACTCTATGAATAAGAGAATACTGCTGGCTTTTTGAGACAAGACATAAGAAAACATAAAAGATCTCTCTTTCCTAATGAAAGGGGGGATACTCACGAGCCTCGATGCTTTTCCTGCTGTTGAATGATCGACTGTAGACGAGCCTCAATCCTCTCATCCCAGAGCTGTACTTCAAGTCTTGCGGACGAATAAGCGTTCTGAACTTTCCTAAGTTCCGCAACCTGATGTTTATAGGGAGCAGCTATAGCAATGCGCAGATAAGTTAGGGCAGATATTGATGGAGAAGCCGCTCACCGCGCGGCTTCTCCATCAATTATTGGTTTTATATCAGCGCGTAGCACTATATTTTTTCAGAATGAGAAGGAGAGCTAAAGGGGGCGATCGCATTTCTTTGATAGGAGTAGGACTGACATCCAGGGTTTTGAGTTCTGCGAGCCAAAAACCCGCTAACCCCACCCCAGTCATGGCCAGAGCACAAGAACTGTACAGCATTGCCATCCCGCGCCGGGTTCGGTGCCGAGAATTTCGCCAAATAACTTGATCCAGGGGCCAGGTGAAATCATGGCGGGTTCAAGTAGCTGATCCGCAAGTGATCCGGCAATCAAGGCCGCGATCGCACTCACCCCCTGCAGCACCAGCGCATTCGCCGCAAATACCCGCCCCTGCTTCTCCGGCGTAATCTGAGTCATCCATAGGGCGTTTTCAGAGCTGCCCAGCAGGGGAAAATTCAGAGAGGAACAGAACTGAGCGGGTATCCAAATTTGGGGAACTCGACCTAAGCCAAACACGGTTTTGCACAGTCCCGCCCCAATGAAGCCTGCCAGCATCCCAGTGACCCGCCGATTGGGGCCACCACCCCAGAAGCTGAGTACAATCGCTCCGGTGACGCCGCCAATGCCTGCCGCTGAGGCGGTACCTGCCAGGACTTGGGCGCTGCCGTCGGTGCGGGCCAGAATCATTGGCTCGTAGATGGCTCCCCCTAAATCATGGAAAAACCAGAAGGCCGTGGAAATTAGCAGGAGCGATCGCGTCGCTGTCATGTACCTCGGCAAAGTCGTCGAACTCGCCGATCGGGTATCCCTGTATGAAAATCCGCTGCATCCATACACTCAAGCCCTGCTTTCAGCAGTTCCGATTCCTGACCCGGCCATTGAAGCCAAACGAGAGCGGATTATTCTCCAAGGCGATGTACCGAGTCCGACCAAGCCGCCCCAAGGCTGTCGGTTTCACACGCGCTGCCCCTACGTCATAGACGAGTGCCGCCATGAACCCGAACCCGAATTCAAAGATGCCGGAAATGGGCATTATGTCGCCTGCCATCTAGTGAACTGATATGCCCATTCTTATAAATGATGCTGGAAAAACTCAGTCACGGTCGAGGCAACTTCAGCACCGCTTTTATCTAACAACATGACATGACCAGAGTCATTAAACCAAACGGTTTCGACAGGTTTGGGCACTTTGCTCTGCATCAAATCTAAGACGACAGGCGGCACGGTTAAGTCATTCTGAGAATGCACGCCAAGCAGAGGGCATCGAATCTGGGGGAGCTGCCGTCGAGCATGACGACGAAGTTGCCACAGCGTTCTCAACGCCCAAGAATGATGAAATTCGTATACAGGTAAGTGAAACGGTTCACTCGGCTTTGCAGGTAACACAAAAGGGAGCCAGGTCAACAGCGGAATCAAGAGTTCTCCTCTTAACGGAAGTCGCAATGCAGGCGCAACCACCGCGCAAGCATCGAGCAATCCTTCTGCTGCCATGCTGAGGGCGATCGCCCCTCCCATCGAGAAACCCAACATGCCCACATGAGAATAGTGCTCCCGTGCTCGTGCGATTTCTTGTCGAGCTGCCGCCAGCATTCCAGCTTTTGTAATTCTGGCAAATTCTCGCTCTTGGTCGGGTCGATGTCGATAGCCATGACCTGGAAGCAAAGGAGCTACCGCAGTCAAGCCCGTTGCAGCGATCGCCTTTACCGCAGGCGCGACTTCATAAGGCACGCCTGTAAACCCATGTAGACAGATCACAACAGTATCAGCGCTGCCTTCAGAATTCAGATAAAGCGGTTTGGCCTCGACCATCAATGATGATTCAATATCAGAAGGAAGCGGGTCAAAGCCTGAGAAGTAGGGCTGATGTGTCATAGGTTCAACGATCCCATCGTCCTTATTGTAACGAAGGCGATTTGCAGCGAAGGCGATGCTGGCTACGACCAGTCAAACCAACGCTTTTCATGTCGCTGCCGATAACGTTATCACCCGACATGCAAAACCCGCATTTTCTATCTGCTTCACAAACGAAAAATGCGGGCAACCCGTTAACCTGAACTGACGTTATTTCTGAACTGATGTTATCCCAGAGTTAAATCTTTCAATGGCTTCTCATTTAAGAGTGTGGTCAAAACTAAAGCGAACGGTGTGTGCCCCCCGCCGGGAGGTAGGGCTGATTCTCTAGAGAAAGGAAATAAGGGTGGGCAAGTCATGGCGGAACCCGCGCATCGCTTTTGTGAGGGAGGGATGTCCGGCTTTGCGAAATATCGAAATCGCCCAGGAGCGCAGCAGCGCCATCAGCGTGGCCGGATTGGCGGATTGAATCATCGAGTTATCTTCCCCCTGCACGACATCTTTCACCCAATGCAGTTTGTTCTCAGTCGTGCCTCGGTGCGCTTGAATCATCTGAGCCAACGATTCTGCGGGGAGGGTCTGACTGATAATAAACCAGGATTGCCGCTGAAAGGGGCGTCCTTGTCGAACTCCCGAACGCTCAACCGAAACGAAAGCGGCGAGTGACGTCCACTGTTGGGCGAGTTCAGCAGGGGCAGCAAAGACCTGCACGCGACGGTTGACCACTCGACCCTGTGACGTGTCTTCTTCCTCGTGACCACTCAATGGGGGTTGGGTTTGAGCACACTGCTGAGCCTGTTCGAGTAACTTGCGTTGATTCGCTTTCAGACCCATACAGTAGTGATTGCCACTCTCCACAATCTCACAAACCGTTTTTTTGAGTGTGTAATGCATCCAGGGTGACCCACACCCCGCTGACCTCCAGGTGCTGGAGCAGTTGCCGGACGCTGCTTATCTCGCTGCCTTCACCATTGTGAAAACTCACTTGTCCTATCACCCAATCGTGCTGTTGCACACACGCACTCACCACCGTGACAAAATCCTGCTGTTGCCCGCAGCAATCTCGTACGGTACGGCCTAAGGCTTTACCATCCATCGAAATCACGGCTCCCTCTTGAAGGGGACAAGATTGCTTCGCCCAGAGCAAGAAAATTTCGGCGACCTTCTGGGCATCCACCTGGGCTGTCATCCGCCTCAATGTGCAGTAACTGGGCCGTTTCGCTTTGCTCAGGCCCAACCATTCAGCGACCTCCCTCTGGTGGCGTTTCATGAAATCTTCTAAGCCTCGCAGACTGCTGTATCCACTCATCACCCCGAGCAGCGTCATCAACAGCATCAGCCACAGAGGATACTGAACGGTTCGACCGCGTCTCCAATTTGGAATCGTTTTCAACTGTTCAATGAGGGCGTCTACTCCCATGACACTCACCGACTCACAACACGTCTAGTTTGTATTCCTCCTGATAAAGAATCAATCCTACCGACCCAGGGGAGCTTTGGCTGAGCTGTGAGTTTGGTTTGAGTCAAGATACAGCGCAATCAATTCGATAGACTTCGCTTCCAGATACAGCGATCGCGTCAGCTCTTGATAGGGACATTGGAGAATCTGCCTCAGAGCCGTTTGCATCGCCGGGGTAATGGCGATCGGGTCCAAGAAGGGACGTTCGTATTGCCCACCTAGCATCTGCCTCAGCGATGGAGGCAGCGCCGCCGGAGTTTGCAATTAAGTCCAGCAGCGCCGCCGGATCAAGGTGAATATCGACAAAGTAATGGTCATTAGCGGGTCAACCTCTGCTTTGTCACTTAACTAATGAGACTGCTTCTCAACAATTTAGCCCGTAGTATATCAGGCGACACCGCGTGGCGATCGCCCCCGGCATTTAAGCAGCGAGCGGGGCTACTGATGACCGTTTTCGAGCGATCGCACCCGACTAATTGGGATGCACAGCGGCGTCCCCACCACAGGGTCGCGGATAATCCGGCTGTCTAACCCAAAAACTTCTCGCACCAGGGTTTCGGTCATCATCTCCTGGGGCTTGCCCTGGGCGTAGACCGTGCCTGAACGCAGCGCGACCAGGTAGTCGGCATAGCGACAGGCCTGGTTCAGGTCGTGGAGCACCATGATGACGGTCTTGCCCTGCTGGGTATTCAGGTCGTGGAGTAAGTCCAGTACCTCGATCTGGTGAGCCAAATCCAGGTAGGTGGTGGGTTCGTCCAGCAGCAGAATATCGGTGTCTTGAGCCAGGGCCATGGCAATCCAGGCCCGCTGACGCTGCCCGCCGGAGAGGGTATCAAGGGGGCGGTTGGCAAACTCGTGCAGGTGAGTGGTTGCAATGGCTTCCTCCACTTTAAGCTCATCGTCCCGTGACCATTGCTGGAGCCAGTTTTGATGAGGATAACGTCCTTGAGCGACCAATTCTCGTACCGTCAGCCCTTCGGGAGCGCTGGGGCTTTGGGGCAAAATGCCGAGGCGTTTAGCGAGTTCTTTGGTGGGCAGGTGGGCGATCGCATCCCCTTCCAGATAAACCACTCCCTCTTTGGGCTTCAGCAACCGCGCCAT
>CAKZMO010000464.1 GCA_937128595.1 uncultured cyanobacterium
CATCTTGAAGAATTGGCATAAGTGTATAAGTGTGGCGTCTAATTGTCTTTCGCGATCGCTCACTCATTCAGCTAGGTGCGATCGCGAAAGTCACTAATCCAGACAGATGTATCAATCAGCAGCATAGCGAGCCGTACGCATTGCTTTGTAGTCAAAGTCTGAGGCAAGCTGAACTTGCCTTAGAAGTGAGAACTATGAGATCATGAGGTGTCTTTACTCCCGTCATCAGTATCATGGGAGAACTCAGGTTTTGGGATCCCGAACAGCGCCACGGTGGCGAGAATATGGCGCTTCTGAGGCGCTTGGCCATCAGTGTGCTGAACCAAGAGACCTCAAAAAAACGAAGTCTCAAGCAAAAGGCAAAGCGAGCCTCAATGAGTCCTGACTACATGATCACTGTTCTCGCTGCAGGGCTCGCATCCTAGCACAATGTCTCGATGCTTTTCTTGCGCTTACCCTGGGAGGGGGCGCAGCTCGCCCCTCTTCTCATAAATCATTTGAGATTGTTATAGTTTTGCTGGTTTATTGTAAAAAATGATAAGTTTTGGCCTAAGTTTTTTTGATGTCGAAGATTTAGCGTAAGGAAACGCAGTAACTTAGTAGACGGGAAATTGGTAGTCGAAGGTTTCACATATCATGCGCGTATTTGTTCTTTTGTTCAATGCGAGGACAGATAACGAGGGGATTCACACGCTGAAAGTTGGCGATCGCAACATTGTCTTGATGTTTGAGGAAGAGGATGACGCGACCCGCTACAGCTTGATGCTGGAAGCTCAAGATTTTCCGACCGCTGTTGTAGAGGCGTTCGAAAGCGAGGATATCGAAGCGTTTTGCGTAGAAGCCAACTATGAATCAAAAATTATTCCTCCCGGCACCTTAGAAATGCCGCCTGAAGCCAGTGTTGACTCCAAAGATTGGGATCCGGATGCCGCTCCGGAGGAAAAGGAGCGGTCTAATCCTAAGCAAGAGTCAGATCAGGAAGCCTCAGGTACACCAGAATTCTCTCAGGAAGAACTCGATCGGATTCGTCGTAAGCTAGAAGGCTTGATGTAACTGCTGGCGATTGAACTCGTGGATGATTTCAGAATCTTCCCTTCGATGAAACTAATAGTGTCAAATGATAGAAGACAACGTTCTGAGAGACCCGCTATTCTTGTTAGGAACAGCTGACAACTTTTCTAATATCTATGCAACTTTTGCCTCATTCAGTCCTTCAATCTTTAAGTCAACATAGTGGCGATCGCGCGATTTCAATGTATCTCCCTACCCACATCAAGGGGGCTGAAATCCAGCAAGATCCCATTCGTCTCAAGAATCTTTTGAGCGAAGCTGAGGAGCAACTTCAACAATTAGATACGCCCGAAAGCGAGATTCGGAAGCTATTAGATCCCATGTCTAAGCTGTTGGGCGATGAAGAGTTTTGGCGTCATCAGAGTCAGGGTCTAGCACTCTTTCGTACGTCTGATTCGTTCGAAATGTACCGCCTTCCTCGTTCCTTTGATTCACTCGTTGTCGTATCCGATCGGTTTCACTTGAAGCCGCTATTTCCACTTCTCTTTGAAGATCAGCTCTTCTATATTTTGGCGTTCAGTCAAAACAAGGTTCGATTCTTTCAATCGACTCGCTATCAGATCGAAGAGATGCATATCGAAGGAGTTCCAAATAGTTTGGACGAGGCGCTTCAGTATGACGATCCAGAGAAACAGCTTCAATATCACACCAACTCACCGGGTTCAGGGCAACCGACCTACCACGGACAGGGAACTGGACATGACAGCGAAAATAGCTCCATTCGCCGCTTTTTGAACAAGGTCGAGCATGGGTTACAGTCCCACCTCAATCGTGTTGAAAGCCATCAGCAAGCACCCTTGGTGTTGGCGGCTGTGGATGAGCTACAGGCTATCTATCGAGAGGTGAATACTTATCCTTATCTTCTCGATAAAGGAATTTCTGGAAATCCAGACGTTACTGAGCCTGAAGAGTTAAGAGAGGCAGCGTGGCCAAAGGTCGAAACTCTGCTTCAACAGTCTCATCAGGAAGCCGAAAACAAGTATCACACGCTGAAAAGTACGGATCAGGCTGACGACCAGCTTGAGCGGTTAGCACTTGCTGCCTATCGAGGACAAATTGATACGGTTTGGGTTGCTCCTAGTCACTATTGCTGGGGCACAGTTGATCCACAATCGGGCGAAGTTAGACGTCACGATGAGAGCCAGCCCAAAGACTTAGACCTGCTTGATTTCATCGCGGTTCACACCTTTTTGAATGGTGGAACGGTGTACATGCCGGAGGGCGATCGCATGCCAACTGATGCCCCGGCGGCGGCTGTCTATCGTTATGCTATTCCGACAGAAGTACATGCTTGAAATGCGCTTAAAACTCTACCCTTAAGTAGTTAATTCTGGCACTTTCATCGTTTTCAATAGATCCAAGAGAGCTTACAGGTAAGGTCTGAAGAGGCTGTCAACCCTGAATGAAAGCCGACTGAACATATCGACATGCTGGGGGCTGATACTCATCGTCGATACTGAATAGAGCCGCAAGGCCATTGCTGAGTTCCGAGATGAATCATTGCGATGTCCATCTTACCTGAAGCTCACTCTTAATCGATTAGAGAGAAATAGCAATATGCGAGCAACACAATGGTGGCAAAATGCAGTCATTTATCAAATTGTGCCGTGGAGCTTTTTAGACACAGACGGTGATGGCCGAGGAAATCTAGACGGCATTATTCAAAAACTTGATTACATCGCGGCATTGGGAGTAGAAGCCATTTGGCTGACGCCCATTTATGAATCTCCAATGGACGACTTGGGCTACGACATCACCGATATGCTCGACATCGATCCGGTGATTGGAGATCTGAAAACGTTTGACCAGTTGCTGGCACTAACTCATGCCAGAGGACTAAAGCTGATTCTGGATCAGGTTTGGGGGCACACGTCCGATCACCATTTTTGGTTTTTAGAAAGCTGTGAAAGTAAAGACAATCCTAAATCGGATTGGTATATCTGGGCAGACCCTATGCCTGACGGCTCTCCACCGAACAACTGGCTTTCTGCATTCAGTGGTGATTCTGCCTGGAAGTGGGAACCCAAGAGAGAACAGTACTATCTGTTTCACTTCTTGTCGAGTCAACCCAAACTGAACTGGACTAATCCCAAAGTCATCGACGCAATCTTGAAGCGAGCCAGATTTTGGCTAGACCGAGGCATTGACGGCTTCCGCGTCGATGCACCCAATTTTTTCATTCACGATCCTGAATTGCGTGATGAGCAACCTCGTCCAGAGAAAGGCCCTCTTCCAGACGGGATTGACCCAAAAAACCCTATGGCAAAGTATCGGTTTGAGCATAGTTTTTGTCGTCCAGAGTCTCTGGAGGCATTACGGCCTATCCGAGAGTTGGTCAATCAATATTCCGGTGTAGTCATTCTTGCCGAAGTGACCCTTTGTGAAGATTCGATTGATCTGTCTAGCCAATATGTAGAAGGCTCCCATTACGCCCATCTTGCTTACAACAGCGCACTTTTGGTTGATGAACCCATTAGCGCACAACTGATGCGTCGCACCTTAGAAAAGGTGCAGAATCACTTCATTCAAGGCGGAAATTGCTGGATGGTGGGCAACCATGATTATGGACGACTGCGATCGCGCTGGACAGGACGAGACCAGCAAGGAGAACCGTATTCCGAAACTTTCTATCACACGGCTGCAGCCATCCTGGCTACGATGCCTGGTGCTTTGTGTCTTTATCAAGGAGATGAGTTAGGGCTTAGCGAAGCCCAAATTCCACAAGATATTTCCGAAGATCAGCTTCAAGATCCCTTTGGGAAGGCTCTCTTTCCCGAAGTCGTAGGACGAGACGGCTCTCGGACTCCAATGCCCTGGAATAAGGACGCTACGAGTGGCGGCTTCACAAGCCATGACTCACCTTGGCTTCCCATTCCTGAATCTCATTTAGAGCGTGCGGTAGATGTGCAAACTCAATCGCCTGATTCGTTGCTTAATACGTGGCGACGATTGCTTCACTGGCGCAAGCATCAGCCCGCCATTACGCAGGGGACTTGCCAGATCTTGGAGACAGAGGAATCAATTTTCGCCTTTATTCGTGAATCTCCTGAGCAACGGTTGCTGTGTATGTTTAACCTAAGTTCTGAAACGGTTCACTACAAACTGCCTCAAAAGGTAGAGCCTTGTCTGACCATTATGCGTGCAAATTCAACAGCAAAGAACCAAGGGCAACACTTGAGGCTAGGCAGCTATGGCTATTTCTTTTGTAATTTGCAGCCTGCCTGCAAAGTGCAGAGTCTCCAAAATGAGGAAGCTTTCTCTATCAGTACAGATGAAATTGCTGAAGTGCAAGCGCAGCTCAACCAAACAGCCAATGGTTCTAACAGTGAAGATGAAAGCTTGCCTGACCCCCCATCTCCTGAAATTGCAGAGCCACAGAGCTCCAAACGATAACTTCTTTCCGAGTCAAGCTCAGAGTTAAGAGATAGGTCAGCGATGCATCTATGCCTTTCCTCGATGCCGTGAGACGGCTCACCGTTTTGAACTGACAATCGTATCCTCTAGCACAATGACATATTCCTCAACTGACTGGTGGCGAAGTGCTGTCATCTACCAAATTTATCCCCGCAGTTTCGTGGATAGTAATAACGACGGCATAGGCGATCTGCCTGGAATTCTTCAAAAGCTTGACTATGTTGAAGATTTGGGCGTTGACGCGATTTGGATTTCGCCCTTTTTTAAGTCGCCGATGAAAGACTTTGGCTACGATATTTCCGATTATCGAGCCGTCGATCCAATTTTTGGGACGCTAGATGATTTCAAGCAAGTTCTTAATGCGGCTCACGATCGCCATCTCAAAGTCTTAATTGATCAGGTGTGGAATCATACGTCTGATCAGCATCCTTGGTTTTTGGAAAGTCGAGAAAATCAGACAAATCCAAAAGCAGATTGGTATATTTGGGCTGACCCTAAACCTGACGGCACACCGCCCACTAACTGGTTGGCAACCTTTGGAGGCAGTGCTTGGGCATGGGAACCGCGACGACAGCAATATTATCTGCACAACTTTTTGGTCGAGCAGCCAGATCTGAACTGGTATAACCCAGAAGTGGTTGAGGTCATTCTCGACACGGCTCGCTTTTGGCTCGACATGGGCGTGGATGGTTTTCGATTGGACGTGGTGAATTTCTTTACCCACGATCGCACGCTTAGAGACAACCCCATCCGCCCCCACGATGTTCCTCGTCCAGCGGGCGCATCACAGTCTGACCCGTTTTTCTCACAGATCAATCTCTACAATCTCTGCCAACCAGCTACCCTTGAGGTGATTCAACCGATCCGTCAATTGCTAGATTCTTACGAGGGTAAGACTTCACTGGCCGAGATCAGCAGTGCAGAAGACACTTTGATTGCTTCTAGTGACTATGTGAGGGGGGGCGATCGCCTTCATATGGCATATAACTCCTCACTGATGACCGATGAGGCGTTAACGTCGGCTCGAGTGAACCATTTGATTCAGCGTGTAGAAGATCTATTTCACGATGGAGTACTGTGCTGGACGGCTGGAACCCACGACTTTCCTCGTCTCAAGAGTCGATGGAGCAAGTACCAACCTAGCAGTGCTTTTCTGCAAAACGCCTTCGACCACATGTTTGCGGCTCTGATCATGTCCCTAAGGGGAAGCTGCTGCATTTATCAAGGCGACGAGTTAGGACTAACGCAGGCTCATATTCCGTTTGAGAAAATGCGTGATCCTTTTGGGATTCAGGGCTACCCCAAAGTGTTGGGGCGGGACGGTTCGCGAACTCCAATGCCCTGGGGCAAAGAGGATCTGCATGCAGGGTTTACTCAAGCCGCAGAGCCGTGGCTTCCGATTCCTCCGGAGCACCTGACTCAGGCTGTCGATGTTCAAGCATCTCTACCAGATTCTTTGCTGAATAAATACCGCCGTCTTATCGCATGGCGTAAAGAACAGCCCGCTCTCATTCAAGGCAGTCTGGAGCTGATTGAGGTCAAGGAGCCGCTGATTGGTTTTCTTCGGACATGCGATGACCAGCAACTGCTGTGCATTTTTAACCTCAGTCCTGAAACGGTCTACCACGATCTTTCAGATATGCAGGTTTGTCAGGTATCTGATGAGCCAGATTTTGCCGATCGCTTTTACCAAGGCACGATTGAGCTTCCTCCCTACGGCGTATTTTTCGGCAATCTAGAGGCAGGGTGAAACAGCGTTCATGCAACCAAGAGGATGGAAGATCGCTAATCATTCCCCATAAACGCCGTCCCCTTGATTCGGTGAGCGAATGGTAAGTCAAACGTCGTCTCCCATTTCTGATTGAAGCCACTGCTGATAGAGGTCAGGTCGGCGATCGCGCGTTCGTTCAATTTGCTGGCTCTTACGCCACTGAGCAATTTTTTTGTGGTTGCCCGACCGGAGGATGTCGGGGACTGTCCAGTTGCGAAATTCGGCAGGGCGAGTGTATTGAGGATAGTCGAGCAGATCCGTCTCAAAGCTTTCAGCTTTGAGAGATTCTTCTTTGCCGACGGTTCCTGGACGTAGCCGTAGGACTCCGTTCAGCAAAGCCAGCGCTGGGATCTCGCCACAAGTGAGGACAAAGTCTCCCAAGGATACTTCCCTTGTCACCAGATGTTGCCGGACTCGTTCATCCACCCCTTCATAATGTCCGCATACCAAGACGATCTGGTCGTAGGTCGCTAGTTCTTCGAACATTCGCTGGTGCATTGGTTGGCCTTGGGGCGTCAGCAGTAGGATTTCTCGCTGAGGCAGCACAGGCAAAGACTCTACTGCGGCGAATAACGGATCAGGCTTCATCAACATGCCGACACCGCCGCCGTAGGGCTCGTCATCAACCCGGTGATGCTTATCAGTTGTGAAGTCACGAGGATTGATCAAATTGACCGACGCAATTTCCCGCTCTAGCGCTTTACCGACTAACCCAGACTGAAGAGGCGAGGAAAAAAAATCAGGAAACAAGGTGACAATGTCAAACCGCAAAATAGAGAGTTCCTTTGTTTTACGTCTGTGGTTCAATTTTTAAATAGAATTTAGCATTACTGCTTGGCGTTGAATGGGTGAGCCAAGCATGAAACGGACTTAGTTTCCAAGGTCGTTTGCTGTGAGGCAATCGTCTGAGTGGCCGATGGTGATTTATATTACTTGGAGATTCAACTGCCGATGGTCGCCACGGGTGTTCTCTTGAGTCATTCCGACCGATCGAGAATGGCACTCTAATCATGACATCCTGTTTTTGGCATGTTTTTGCGACGTGCCCCTTAAGAACTGACGGTCTCGGCTTATCTAAACAGCAATCTGGATAAGTTCGGGATATGGTCTGCCTGTACTTGAAAGTCAATAATGAGGCAATCTTTAGTTGCTACCAAATTGTGTCGTCCAGCTGTGGACTTTTTCCTAGGAAAAATGTCCCGAAGTTTGGATTTTATCAAGTCAGGTTCGTCATCCCTCTGTTTTCATCTACGTGCTGCCCTAGAATGAAAGTTGTTTTGTACGATAGATGGCTTTGTACTAGACAGGTTAACACTGAGGGAAGCTGTGAAAAAGCGGGATATCGGCCTTGGTAGGTTGCTGGAGCAGTTGACTCAGTTCAGACCCAGGAGCAATTTTATGCTGCAATTGGAATCCAAATCTGCGCAGGACGAGATGTCGAAAATACAGAAATCGGCAGTGATGGTGATTGGCGGCGCTGAGGACAAAATCCACGGCCGCCTGATTCTCCAGACCTTTTTTCAGCGATCCGGGGCACAAGACGCCATAATTGCGATTATTCCTTGTGCGTCTCGGGAGCCTGCGACCATTGGCGATCGCTACCGCACAATTTTTCAGGACATGGGGGCGAAAGATATCGAGATTTTCGACATTCGCGATCGCCAAGAAAGCGATGATGAACGCTGGCACGAGTTTTTGGCTCGGTGTACGGGCGTGTTTATGACGGGGGGAGATCAGCTACGCCTCAGCGGCATGATGGCTGCCACCACCGTGATGGACAAGGTGCGAATGCGGGCTCAGATGGGTGAAATTGCTCTAGCCGGGACGAGTGCTGGAGCTGCTGTGATGGGCGAATTTATGATTGCCGGGGGTGGCAGTGGCGAGTCGCCCAATCGCTCTCTCGTCGATCTGGCAGATGGTCTTGACATCATTCCTGAAATTCTGGTTGATCAGCACTTCCACAATCGCAATCGGATGGCTCGGCTGATGAGTGCGATCGCCGCTTATCCTGAGAAGTTGGGCATTGGCATTGATGAAGATACCTGTGCAATGTTCGAAAGTGATGACGTGTTTCAGGTGATCGGCAAGGGCACCGTCACTGTGGTTGACGCGGCTGAAATGACTCACACCACCTATCCCGATGCTGAGCTAACCGATCCCTTGAGCATCCATAATTTGCGTGTCCATATCCTCAAACATGGCGATCGCTACGATTTTGGCAGCCGCCGAATGTTATCTTCTCTATAACAACAGGCTTGGGGTAGCTAGTCATGAGCATCGCGAGCGATCAAGTCTAAACTCGGCACCTAACCTTTCGTTGGCCTTGTTACGGCAAGTTGTTCTAGATTTTGGCACTATCTTGACATGCTTCCTTTTCAGTTCTGAGGCAAAACTGTTCTTAATGAACAGTTTCAAAGTTTTCTTAGGTTTGAGACTAGAGAGTGAATATCCGTCGCCAAATCTATCCGCCCTACGACTAACACAACCGCTATGCGAATTCTCAAAACTCAAACGCTACGGGGTCCAAATTACTGGAGCATCCGCCATCGTAAGCTCATCATCGTCCGGCTTGATTTGGAAGACTTAGCAGAGCGCCCCTCCAATGAGATTCCAGGATTCTATGACGGGCTAGTTGAGGCGCTCCCTAGTATGGTTGAGCACTTTTGTTCTCCTGGGCATCGCGGAGGGTTTCTGAAACGCGTCCGAGAGGGAACCATGATGGGCCACATCATGGAGCATGTTGCCCTTGAGCTTCAGTCTCTTGCAGGCATGCCTGTGGGCTTTGGCCGTACTCGCGAAACAGCGACTCCGGGCGTGTATCAAGTTGTGTTTCAATACCAGTATGAACAAGCCGGACGATACGCTGCTAGAGCGGCGTTTCGGCTTTGTAGCAGCATTGTTGAGACAGGTCACTATCCCGCAAAAGAAATTGAGAAAGATCTGCGCGACCTCAACGAATATCGAGAGCAGTCTGCTCTTGGCCCCAGCACAGAAACAATTGTCAAAGAAGCAGAAGCAAAAGATATTCCCTGGACGGAGCTAGAGATACGCTCTATGATTCAACTTGGCTATGGAGCCTATCAAAAGCGTCTTCAGGCAACCTTGAGCGGTCAAACGGGTATTTTAGGGGTCGAGCTAGCCTGCGACAAAGAGAGCACGAAGCGAATTTTGCGAGAGTCGGGAGTCCCTGTGCCAAAAGGGGAAGTGATCTACTTTTTTGATGAGCTAGAGCAGACCATCGAATTAGTGGGCGGGTATCCCATTGTGATTAAGCCTCTAGATGGGAATCACGGGCGAGGCATTACAATCAACATCAACTCGCGAGCAATAGCAGAGAATGCCTACGACGCAGCTCGTGAAGTCTCCAGTGGCGTCATTGTAGAGCGCTTTTATACCGGACGGGATCATCGAGTATTGGTGGTCAATCATAAAGTGGTTGCGGTATCAGAGCGAGTTCCTGCCCATGTGATCGGAGATGGGCGTTCGACGGTTCAAGAGCTGATTGACGAGACGAATCGCGATCCCCGTCGTGGGGAAGGGCATGACAATGTGCTGACGCGGATTCAGGTTGATCGCACGAGCTGGCAACTGCTAGAGAGCCAGGGTTTTACGATTGACACGGTGCTTGAGAAGGATGAGATCTGTTATCTGCGAGCGACGGCCAATCTCAGCACGGGCGGCATTGCCATCGACCGGACAGATGATATTCACCCGCTGAATGTGTGGTTAGCTGAGCGTGTATCGCACATTATTGGTCTCGATATTGCCGGCATTGATATTGTGACAACGGACATTTCCAAACCCATTTGGGAAGTGGATGGGGTGATTGTGGAAGTGAATGCAGCACCAGGGCTGCGGATGCATATCAGCCCCAGTATTGGCATTCCTCGCAATATCGGAGAGCCGATTCTCGATATGTTGTTTCCGCCAGGGGAGCCGACTCGGATTCCTGTTGTTTCTATTACCGGAACCAACGGCAAGACAACCACTACACGGCTCACGGCTCATATCTTTCGACAAACCCAAAAGACTGTGGGCTACACCACGACCGATGGCATTTACATCGGCGAATATCTAGTTGAGCGAGGAGACACAACCGGCCCCCAAAGTGCTCAGGTGATTCTGCAAGATCCGACAGTTGAAATTGCAGTGTTGGAAACGGCACGAGGCGGTATCTTGCGTTCGGGCTTAGGATTCAACCACTGCGATGTGGGTGTTGTGCTCAATGTCGCGGCAGATCACCTCGGCATCGGTGATATTGAAACGGTAGAAGATCTGGCTCATCTCAAAAGTGTCGTAGTAGAGTCAGCCTATTCTGACGGATATGCGGTGCTTAATGCTGATGATCCTTTGGTGAGCGAGATGGCGCGGCGGGTGGCTTCCAAAGTCGCTTATTTTTCAATGGATGCTGACAACCCCATCGTGCGATCGCACACTGAAACAGGGGGCATTGCAGCCGTTTATGAAAATGGCTTCATCTCGATTCTCAAAGGCGACTGGACGATGCGGATCGAGCGAGCCGAAAACGTGCCGTTAACGATGTCGGGGCGGGCTCCCTTCCAGATTGCAAATGCCTTGGCGGCAAGTCTTACAGCCTATCTTCAAGGAGTTGAACTCGAGCTGATTCAAAAAGCCTTGATGACCTTTGAGGCATCCGTTAATCAGACCCCTGGACGGATGAATATGATTAACCTAGGACGGTTTCACGCCCTTGTGGACTATGCTCACAATCCGGCTAGCTATGAGGCTCTTGGCGGCTTCATGAAAAACTGGCCTGGAGACTGCATTGGTGTCATTGGTGGCCCTGGCGATCGCCGCGACGAAGACTTTGTGACGCTGGGTCGTCTATCTGCTGGCATGTTTGACCGTATTATTGTCAAAGAAGACGACGATACCCGTGGAAGACCGCGAGGAGAAGCTGCGGAGCTGATTTTAGAAGGAGTTCGACAGGCGGGCATTGAGGTGAATCACGCCACGATTTTGAATGAGACAGAAGCAATCACCACTGCCCTGGCTGAAGCGCCTGACGATAGTTTAGTCGTCGTATTGCCTGAAAGCGTGACTCGGGCAATTAGCCTCATTGAGGCGGAAAAAGAGCGATCGCTCCAGACCTCACAAACCTCCGGCAGTTCAGACACAAACGGGGCTCACTCAAACAACGCCTCGAATGGCACTGAGTCGTCTGCCCCTGAAGAGGAATATGCTCAATCTGGTCTGTAAATGAGAGTCTGCAAACAGGAGGCGATCGTCAATCATGGCTGAACCTAGTTCCGATGGCTGGTATATCGTGTTGCAGGAAAGTGGGCATTGCGATATCGTTTCGGCCTCTGAAAATCGACTCTCTGATGTGGTTTCCTCAGATTCATCACCGAATGTGGAAGATGCTCAAAGGTGGGGGCCGTTTGATTCTCAAGGTGAGGCGATCGCCCGACGAGTGGGACTTATTCGAGCAGGTCGGTGCAAACCTGTTTAACCCTGAAGACGCGCTGGTCTTTTTTGATTGAAATTATAGTGCTACGCGCTGATATAAAACCAATCGTTGATGGAGAAGCCGCGCACCG
>CAKZMO010000465.1 GCA_937128595.1 uncultured cyanobacterium
GGGGCTAGGGGGGATCTGAAGTAGCATTGACGACTTCTCAAACATCCTCTTACAGCCCATCTGTATCGGTGGAGAAGGGAAACAAGAGAATAAACCGAATCCAGGGGCAGCCGTCATTGTCGTAGGCCGTTTCGACGTTCAGACTACCGCCTAACTGATCCGTTTGCTGTTTTGCCAATGCCAAACCCAAACCTGTTCCGCCATATTTCCAAGAATACTGATGCGGCGACTGATAAAACAGATTGAATAAACGCGTCAGCTCTGACGTCGGCATAGATACGCCAGAATGGGCGACAACCAGCTTTAGCTGTCCGGCTTCTACCTGAAGGGTAACTTGAATATGCTCCCCAGTAGGAGTGTATTTGCAAGCATTCTCCATAAGTTCAGAAAGAACTCGCTTGAAGTAGGAAGGTGCGGTAACGAGAGTCGGTAGTTCAGGTGGATAAGAGATAGAAAATCGCTGCTGGTTTTGATGAATGAGCCCCGCGTACTCCTGCACGGTATCTTCGACTAGCGAGCCAATCTCAACCGGATATGCAGCTCCCAATAAGGGTCTTTGATCAAGCCGCGTAATGTCTAGTAAATTTTCAATTAAATGGGCTTCCCGTTGACACTCGTGCTTCAAGATTTTGACGTATTTTGAAGCTTGATTACTCTCTTCGTCCAAAGCCCCCAATGGTTTGAGCACCAGTTCCAACATTTGGGTAGCCATGCGGATAGACGCAATAGGAGTCCGCAACTCATGAGAAATAGCGTTGAGGAAACAATCCTTCAGGCGATAAAGCTGATCGATTTCTGAATCCTGTGATTCCGGTTGGTATAGATGAGATTGGCGAACGGCGATCGCGCACTGATCAGCGATCTGCTGCAGGAGATCGCCGTCGATGGTGTCAAAAGGCTGTTGGGGCGATCGCGCCACTAAAATATCACCGACCACATGCCTTTGCTCGTCCACCATTGGGCACAGCACAACATTAAACCACTCAGAAATCGGGTTGTCGCTATTGTCGCTAGTAGATAAGAGCCAGAAACATGCATCGACGCGCTGCTGCTGTGTCAGTTGACGGTGTACGGTAACCTGCACCTCTCCGTCTAAAATAATATCGCTGAACTCAGAGCGATCGCCCGCTGAGCCTACGATCACGGGTGTGGGGCATCGTTCAATCGTGTTGTAGAACACAGCATTACAAAAGTCTGCGCTTAGCAGTTTTGCCACTTCCTCAACCGCAAACTGAACGATGTGGTATTGGTCAAAGTTATCTCGCAATTTTTGAGTCATCTGACCCAGCAGCTTCTTGTAGCTTAGCAGTCGTTCAAGCTCCGTGGTTTGTGCGCTGCTCTGCTGGGAGACGTCTCGGCTAGGATCAGAGTCTGTCCAGGGCTCCAGAGGAGAGTCAGAACATCGACCTGAGGTCTTTACAACCGCTGATTCGTGAACTGGTTCCTGAATTTCAGTCCGATCTGCTGGACGACGGTGACTATTGTGCTCAGAGTCAATCAACGCTGTAACAACACCATTGTCCTTACGTTTTGCTGTGGCACTCGTAGACTCAATCACTTGCTGTGCTGCACGAACCGCTTGCTCCTGGTGATTCCGCCGGATCGCAACCTCGATAGCTAACAGCAAATCGCTGCGCCTAAAAGGCTTCAAGATGTAGCCAAAGGGAGAGGTCTCCATCGCCCGCCGAAGGGTTGCATCGTCTGCATGTGCCGTGAGGTAAACACTGGGGATACAGTACTGCTCATAGATTGTCCTCGCTGCAGCAATGCCATCGAGTTCGCCATCGAGACGAATGTCCATCAAAACAAGATCAGGACGATGCTGATCGACATACGCTATAACATCTGTAGCCGTCGCAACAGCCGCAATGACGTCATGACCAATAAGCTTCAACACCTCTTCGACATTCCAAGCGACAACTCGCTCATCTTCAGCAATTAGAATCCTAGCCATGGATCAGCAACACGAATGGAGCAACTTTCGACCTAAATTTAATTATCACATTAATTCCAAGGGACGCACTGATGATAATAGATTTAGGTATTTATCTAAAAAGTTATGTAATACAATTGTTCGAAGAATTTTAAAAAAATTTCAAGAAGTCTTTAAGAAAAGTCTCTCGTCTCACAGATCCGAAAAATCCGAGAACCTCAGACGATAAAAATGCTGATGATGGATTTTTGTCATCATACTGGAATTCTCCAAGTGTCTGTCTCCATATTTAACCCATCTTTCCAGGCTCTCGTAACAATTTGCAGGAATACGCTCCACGGTGAGTACAAGCAACAAGACATGCGTCACAGAGAGTTCAGTCAGAACAAGTCAGGATCGATACTGATTTCAAGTCTGATAGCTTGTTTCTTAGAGGCTACATTGATTCAAATCTTATCAAGCTGAGACGTTAATGTTATTCAGTTAAATTGCAAAACCTGCGAAAAAGCGTAGTGGTACGACATCTCTAAAGTTGTAGGTTGTGGTTGAGGAACGAAACCCAACAAAACATTTTCTGTCGTTGGGTTTCACTCCGTTCAACACCAACCTACCTAAAGCACGATTTTAGCTGTGTCGATGCAGTAGGATGCATTGTTCTCTAAGCTGACGTCTTGAGCAATGAATAGTCTTTCCCCAATACGGAAAAACTGATGCGTGAAGAACAAAAGACCGCCAGTGATGTCATACCCCATGTGAGTTTAGATAAAGAGTAGAAGGGGGACTTGTGTTACTCCTGGACTGAACATTGTCCCGTACGATAGCACGGATGATGGCGATCGCCATTTATCTCAACTTTCTCAGTCTTCTGCCTCAAGTCAATCAGCACCTGCTTATCATGTTTAAAGACTTGTGTCTCCTTTGAACTTCTTCTTGAATCATGCGCCGAGCACTTCAACTTTTGATCAATGCGCTAGCAGTCGGCGGACTGCTGCTAGGAGCGCTGCTCTTGTTGTTCAATCTTGTGTTTAGTCCGGCATGGAAAGGGGTTGAACCTGGATTACTCCCTTCAAATCCAGTCCGTTGGCTGCTTTACGATGAAAACAGTCCGATCAACCAATCGCGAGTAGTTCAGACGGTATGTCTCTGGGCTAGGCTCGCTCCCCTCCCCCACTCAGCTCGACGCCTCATCATCAATTCTTCTGGAGAGCTATTCGACAAACGCTATACGATCAGCTTCCAAGCAAATGCCAATGACATTGAGCGCTGGCTTGCCGCGTCAGATGGTACGGCATCTCAGGTTGATCAGAAGCCCAGCTTTGGCGATCGCCACTATGTCATTCAGCCCCGTGATGCGGCT
Organism: uncultured cyanobacterium; assembly: GCA_937128595.1. Classification (GTDB taxonomy): domain Bacteria; phylum Cyanobacteriota; class Cyanobacteriia; order CAKZMO01; family CAKZMO01; genus CAKZMO01. Next base: position 3,291 of record CAKZMO010000465.1, read on the forward strand.
TTTGCTGAAGTTACCGTTCTTGCCGATCAGCAAACGGTCAAAATCAAAGCGGCGTGGTCATCACCGAGCTGAGGAACCGTTGAAGAGAATTGCTGCGAGCTAGAATTCTTTGCGGGAAAAAACAAAGGTGGCGATCGCCAGTAACAACCCTGCATAGACAATTCCGTATAGTCCGTGTCCAAGCATCGCTAGGGGCGACGGAAACAAATCAAAGCCATATACGGCCTCATTGCGCCAGGTGAGGCGAGACAAGTCGGGCAAGACGAGATAGGCAATTTCTGTAATTCGCTCGATGGTGGCATTTTCAGAAATTTGACCGAACCCGACCAAGTCTCTGCTGAAATGACCCATCAAATATATTGCGAACGTTAGAACAATCGCCAGAATAGAGCTTGTGAAAACGCCGAACAAAATCGCAACTGCGGTGATCAGCGAAAGCTCAATGAGCTGATAGATAACTGCCAGCAAGATGCTCCAAAAAGGAAACGACACCCCATTTAACAGCAAAACGCCTAGATAAATCAGCATCATGGCACCCACCAGTGCGGCCAACACAGCTGTCAATCCCAAGTGCTTACCAACGATGAAATCACTGCGGCTGATCGGCTTTGCAATGAGGACAAAGACGGTTCGTTTCTCGATTTCTTTGTTGACGAGCCCTGTGCCGACAAACACCGCTGTCACTAAACCGAAAAGTCCCAACGCTGCCAAGCCCACATCAAGCAAAATCTTGTCTTGGGTATTCGCAGCGACGTAAGGCAACAGAGAGGCGATCGCCATGAGCGCAATGGCAAAAAAGCCAATGAGATACAGGATGCGATCGCGAATCACCTCACGGAACACATTGATGGCGATGACCCAAACGCGACCAATACTCATGAAATCTCCTCAATTCAGACTAAACGTTCACGACGACTTCTTTGCAGCTACTGTTCACAGTAACCATTCACTACCGTTGAGTCGTACTGTAACCGAACTGTAATCGACTCAACTTGTGCCCAATTTTGTCCATTCTTCTATGTTTTGAACTTCTGTTTTGAGTTCATTTTGAATCTATCCATTGGAATCCATCCATTTTGAATTTATCCATCGGAGTGCCTGCGATTAAACCGTAAAGGCTGGCTTTAATCAGTGCTCATTCAGGGTTCAACTGATTGTGTTCAAAATATGGTTCAGAATTTCTTCTGTAAAACCTTTCAGCCTGGAAATTTCGCTATCAGGAACCCCGACGAGAAACCAGCATCGTCGCGCGATCGCACACCATGCGGCTGCGATCGCCAGCAGCAGACTGCCCTCGTTGCGATGGTGGCACAGGAGGCTCAGGCTCAGACGGCTCTTCAGCATTGCTGTCATTCCCGGACGATGGAGTGTCTCCTTCTAATTCAGTCTCAGTCTCATCTGGCGATTGCTCGGCTCCAACTTCTTCTTCATATTCATCTTGTGAGAGAATGCGGCAATTCCGCTCTAGACCAATACGAGCCGCTCGCGGTTGCAACCGTTCGGCCGGTGACATCTGGTCTTCTGTCTCCGCTTCTTCTCGTTCTTCTGGATTCCTCAACGGTGCTTCATTTTCCGCTTCTGAAGCAGACACGATAGGAAATACCCGGAGTCGGAGTGCAGGGTCGTAAATCTTGTCGGCAACAACGTTTAGTTCCCATCGAGGATCAACGTTCTTGCTCTCAAGTTGTCGTCTAAATTCTTCGCTCAACTCAGGAACATAGTCAGATAGCCGGATAAGCCAGCTCCGCACCTCTGGAATCGGACGAGCCGCCAACGTATCGTTCACAGTGCTTTCGGCAATGTTGAGCACCGGAGGCGGTGCCCCTAGCTGTACCACAAACGTGCTGTCACTAAAGTCTCCTGCCGCCAGAGCCGGATATTTAGTCAGCCCCCAATCTTGTACCACGAAGTTAAGGCGAATCCATGAACTCAGCAGAAAGCATATCAGTGTCGTCAGAACAATGTCCTGCCGCACAGCTGTATTTGGCACGTTGTACTTGTTTTCAGAAATGATGACAAACTTGGGTATTGCTGAAAACAGAGCAAACACAATCGGCCAACTGACGAAGGCGATCGCCCGTGTCGAAGGATTCCAAACCTGAAAAGCAAAAGCACTCGCCAATGCACTCGTGACCCAGATAGCGGGCTTGATGGTGACATTGAGAAAGGGCACTTTTACTTTTTGGTTGACCATGCTCCATCCCACGGCAAAGGTGATGAAAATCCAACCCATCGTAAACATCACCCAGGTGACTGGGGGCATCACCATATCGGCACTCAGCTCGAAGCGCTCAAGGCTTAGGATTGCCATGCCCCAAGAGAATAGCCCCAGCAAGAAGAGAGTCTGCCATGAAAATGGATCTTTAGGGCGAAAGTACTCGAGTGTTTCTTTGGTGGAGTCTCCGATCGAACCTCCGAGCTGCCTGAGTTGTTCTTCGACTTGGTTGAGTAGTTTTTCTAGCATTGCTCCTCTTCTTCGCCCGTGAGCGATTGAGCGTTGTTCTGATAAATTGCCCTCAATGACCCCCAGCTCAGCTTTTGACCTTGTCATCACAGTTCTGAGTCAATTTTGAGTCAATTCATATCAATTTCGTTCTTCGGTGTTTAAGCATCATGATTCTTGAAAGGTCATGGCAATGCGAACAGCAGCTAACACAGCCAGAATCGTCACATAACTGAAGGAATTGGCCCACACAAGGGCGTATAGCGGATCTCCTCCTTCTCGATCTTGATTGGCGCTAATCGTTCTCGAACGACTGCTAACCCTCCAAGGCAACTTCTTTCGTATTTTTGCGATCTCTTCGTTCCCTTCAAGGGGCTTACTCTCATTCAACACCCATTGCAGCAGCGTAAAGCCAATGCGCTCCGTCAGAATTGTGCCGAAAAAGGTCATCAGTCCAGTGGTTAATAGCCAGATTAGCCCCCCCTCAACGGACTGATCAAAGAAAACTAGATTAAGGACTTCCAGCTCAAGCACCTCGGGAAGAGGGATAGTTTCGACCATCACGAAGAAGACAAACCACCCCAATACGGTTGAAAGAAGATTGAGCGAAGCCGAATATTCAATGCTTTTGCGAGGTGCAAACTTCAACTGCCGCTGAAATACAACTGCCTCGACAGCGATCGCCAACAGCAACAGCAAGACTTGTGTCAAGACAACGGTAAGGGGCAGCACGTAGGTAAAATACATGGATTCGATACCACTCAATAAGCCTCAATTTGCCCTGCGCCTCAAATTTGTAGCGCGATGATAGAGCTGATTTCCAATTTTAGGCATCTCTGTATTGAGATCTCAATCGTTGACAACGCTTTGTTGAACACGGGAGCCTTCAATTCTCATCATCGTCAATCTCTATCACTTCGACCAGTCACGGGCGAGTTGTTTGGGAGGGCGTGGGTTCGATCAACAACAACTGAACTGAGCAATATGGATGGTTTTCAGCTATGGCTTGTTCTTCATTGGCCAACTCGTCTCAAAGTGAAGTCCCTTCTTTTAGAACCCTCTCTGTACTAGGGGATCATCCCATGACCTCGGCTGTGCGTCTCGTCCGTGACATACCAATTGTTCTAGTGATTGATGCTGATTTGAACACCCAGTCGAGTCTTGCTGCATCTTTGGAGCCAGAGAATTATCAGGTTGTCATGACCCAAAGTGGAGCCGATGGCCTGGAGCTCTATAATCGCTTGCAGCCCGATATCGTGCTGTTGGGCGGGCTGTTAACTGACATGGAAGGACTTCACTGCTGCACTCAGCTTGCTGCCCGTGATGATTCAACCTATGTATCAGTTCTCGTGATCACTGACCTAAACGATCAGCAATCGATCGACAAAGCCTTTGAGGCTGGAGCTGAAGATTACATCTATAAACCCATTCACTGGCCAGTGTTGCGCCATCGCTTGAAGCGGTTGCTCAGCAGCAACCGGACGCTGATGCAGCTAGAAATGGCCAATCAAGAATTGGCTCGTCTTGCCACTCAAGACGGTCTCACCTTTGTAGCAAACCGACGCTGTTTCGATGTCACTCTCTCACAGGAATGGCAGCGGCTAGCCCGAGAACAGGCTGCAATTTCGCTGTTGCTTTGTGATATCGATTTTTTCAAAAGTTATAACGACACCTATGGGCACCAAGCGGGCGATCGCTGCCTCAAACAAGTCGCCCACCTCATTTCAAAATCTGCTCGGAGACCTGCCGATTTAGTTGCCCGCTATGGAGGTGAGGAATTTGCCATCCTGCTGCCTAACACCGATATTGCAGGTGCTTGTCGCGTCGGCGATTGTGTCCAAGAGCATTTGTATCTTGCAGCGATCGCCCACTCAACGTCGCCTGTCAGCTCTTACGTCACTATTAGCATCGGAGTGGCAAGCTGCATTCCAGAACCCAATTCTCTTCCTGAATCCTTCGTTCACAATGCAGACAAAGCACTCTATCAAGCAAAGGAACAAGGCCGAAACCGAGTTCAACCGTGGGTTTCTTAGTGCCTAATCCTTAGACGATGATGTGGGAGAGTCGGCCTTGTGCCAGTCCGCTGCCTGTTGTTGAATCTGCTCCAGCTCATCAGATGACATCTTGTCGAGATTTGCCAATATCAGGTTCATGCGACCTTGAGATTTGAGCGTGTTCCGATGTCGCGATAAGAAATCCCAGTAAAAGTAGTTGAACGGACAGGCATTGTCTCCCGTTCGTTTTGTTCTGCTGTAAGAGCAGGATTGACAATAGTCGCTCATCTTGTTGATGTAATTAGCGGAAGCCGCGTAGGGCTTGGAAGCTAAGATGCCACCGTCCGCAAACAAGCCCATGCCGATGACATTGGTTTGCATCACCCAATCGTGGGCGTCGATAAAGACAGCGTGAAACCAGTTCTCGACTTCTTGGGGAGAAAACCCTGCAATCAATGCAAAGTTGCTCAACACCATGAGTCGCTGAATGTGATGGGCATAGCCAGTTTGCTCTATTTGCTTGAGGATTTGGTGCAAGCAGTTCATGTCTGTTTTGTCAGCATCCCAAAAGAATTCAGGGAGCGATCGCTTGTGACCAAACCAGTTGCGTTCGGGATAGTCTTCGTCAACTTGGTGATAGATGCCGTGCATGTATTCGCGCCAACCCAAGACTTGCCGAATGAATCCCTCGACGCTATTGAGGGGCAAGTCGTCGTCGTAATACGCTTGTTCGACAGCGTGAATCACTTCAAGCGGATGCAGCAGCCCTAGGTTTAAATAGGGAGACAACAGGGCATGCCACATGGTGTATTGCCCCGTTACCATGGCGTCTTGATAGGGGCCAAAGGTTTCAAGTCGAACCTGAATGAAGCCATTAAGGACTTCTAGTGCCTGCTCGCGAGTCACGGCCCAGCGAAACGAAGAGAGGTCTCCGTAGGACGAGAAATCCTGAGAAGACACCCACTCCATGACATCTTGAGTGATGTCGTCTGGCTCAAACTCTAGCGGCTCTGGCGGATTGAGCTCTCCTTTGGGAGGCTTTCGATTTTTCTTGTCAAAATTCCACTGACCACCAGTGGGTTCCTTGTCGCCCTCTAACAGCACCTGAAACCGCTTGCGCCCTTCTCGATAGAAGGTTTCCATCAGCAGGCTTTTTCGCGTTTTTGCCCAGTCTTGAAACTCTTTCCGGCTCCATAAAAAGTGATTATTGGGAACCAGGGTTAGTTCACAGGATAAATCCAAATTTTGAATGAGTTTTGCGAAGGGGCGATCGCTCGGCTCCATGATGCGGAGTTCGTCAATACCTTGCTTTCTAATCCATTGCTTCAGCGGAGTCTCAAAATCCTCAGCAATTTCGTAGTCTACCGTCCACCCAGCCTGACGCAGTTTGTCTGCAAAGTGGCGCATGGCCGACCAAACCAGCACCAGCTTTTGGCGATGGTATCGACGCTGTCGTACATACTGGGCTGACTCAACAAACAAGACGCGGACTTGATCAGGCTGCTCACAGGACTTGAGCGCAGCCTGATCAGCCCACAGCTGATCCCCTAAGATCCAAATACCAACGGTCATCACGATGCCGATCCTTGATGCTGATCCTTACGTGGGCTCATTTTCGGTCGGGGTTTCTTTTTTCAGCAAAAGCTGAATGCCCAAGGCAACCAACCCCAGAGTCGTGAGGCAAAAGATCCCAGTCCCCAGCGCTCCCATACCCACAACTAAAGTGCGCACCATGACTGAAATTTTGACGGCCATTTCATTACTGCTGGAAATGGGCTTTTCGGCAAAGGATGTGGCGATCGCCGAGGTGAGCAAGTAGAGGCCATACGCAAAAGGGCTGGCAATCAGTGCGCCTAGAAAACACCGGGCAGGAGTAGGAGCTGAAGTTTCAGGCTTAGATTCTTGAGGAGTAGGAGCTTTCATAGGTCGATGTTCGAGACTGTTTAGATTACAGGTAGAGGCATGTTGTACTGTGATTGCGCTTGAGAAACGCTGTTCCACAAAATACTGTGACTTATACTGTGACTTCGGCACAACGAGCTTTACATTTTCAGGTTTCCATTCTGAATCAAACTTTTCATTCAGAATTCGATACTGAGAACTACATGGACGCCAATCGCCTAGGGAATGAGCTGAACTCCTGTCGGAACGAGTTGAGTCACCCAGATCCCCAAATCTGGATCTGAAAGGCGATCGCCCAGTTGTATTTTGATGTGCTCCGCTTGTTCAAGAGACTTGGCAAGGGCAAAGACAGTTGGCCCCGATCCCGACATCATGGCTCCAAACGGTTCTAGCTGGAGCATTGCATCCCTCAGTCGCTCCACTTGAGGATAGAGAGGCAACACCACCTTCTCTAGATCATTGTGCAGCAATTCTCCGATCTGAGCATAGTCCTGGCGATTGATTGCAGACACCAGTGGCCCAGAGTGGACGGTATGGTGTCGATCGCCTACCTCTGCTGGATCAGCGACATAGGTTTCGGAAAACTGCTCGCGATAGGCTTTGTAAGCTTGGGGTGTAGAGACGAGCAAGCTCTCATGCTTTGCTAAGACCACAGATGCCGCATCCAAGCTTGGCAGTGGAGAGATGATTTCACCTCGCCCGGTGGCGATCGCTGTCCCTCCTGCAATACAGAAAGGAATATCAGATCCTAGTTTGGCTCCAAGCTGCTGAAGCTCAGTTTGAGGCAGGCCGAGCTGCCACATCAAATCAAGTCCGACTAAGACCGCTGCTGCATTGGCTGACCCTCCCGCCAAGCCTGCTCCTACGGGAATCTGTTTCTGAATCTGAATCTCGACTCCGCCATATTTTTTGAACGCCTCTGGAAACGTATAGCGGAGCAAATCGGCAGCTCGATAGGCCAGGTTACTCTCGTCAGAGGGGACTTGGGGATGGTCGCAGGTCACGCGAATTTCGTGATTTTGTAACGGCTCTAGGTGAATCCGATCGGCCAGACCCACGCTCTGCATCACCATCGCCAACTCGTGAAAGCCATCGGGGCGATCGCCGATAATTTCCAGGTAGAGATTAATCTTTGCGTGAGCGGCCAGAGAATAAGAGCGCATAGCCAAGTGATTTAGAGATGAACGGTGAAAGGGGTTGCCAGGCGAGAAGCATCCGTTTATTCTCGCATTCTTGACGCCTCCTGCACGAGACTCGTCAGGCCAGTTGGTTGCTCAACATGACCCACTGCTCTACGCTTAGCTCTTCGGCTCTGGCCTCTGGCTTGATGCCCAAATCTTCGTATATAGAAAATAGGCGATCGCGCTCCACGATTCCCTTGAGATTATTGCGCAGCATCTTGCGCTTTGTGGCAAAGCCAACCTTGACGAGAGTTTCCAGCTTCGACGGATCTTTAGCCTGTACCAGAAATGGGCGCGGCATCAGCTTAATCACGGCTGAGTCCACTTTTGGCGGCGGTTGGAATGACTTTGCCGGAACCACACACACCCATTCACAAGCTGCCAAATATTGCACCCGCACCGTCAGCGCCCCAAACGCGCGGGATCCCGGTTCTGCACAAATGCGCTGAGCGACTTCCTTTTGCACCAGCAGCACGATCGACTCAAACGGCTGAGGATTGGGCGACGCAATTTTTCCCAGCAACAGCTCCAAGATTGGCCCTGTGATGTAGTAGGGGATATTCGCCACCACCTTCTGGGCATTCACCGCTCGCAAATCAAGAGCCAAGATATCTCCTTCAATGAGTTGGAACTTAGGCTCATTCTGAAACTGCTGACGCAGCTTTTCACACAGATGGCGATCGAGTTCGACTGCCGTGACATGAACCGACGTCGCTAGTAATCTTCGCGTCAATGCTCCTGTTCCGGGGCCAATTTCGAGAAGACGATCTTGCGAAAGAGAGTCGTCTGACTGCGCTGCCTCCACGATCTGACTCAGCACGGCCTCACTCTTGAGCCAATGTTGACCCAACTGCTTTCGAGGCCGCGCCCCAAACGAATGAGACTCCATACCCTCTCCCTTATTCGTCACCACTATTTGCCGCTCTGAACAATGTGTCCACCTCCCCCTGCAGTAGCACCCGGCCTCTACTGAAGAGATTTCAACTCATTGTTTTCCAACCATCTCAGCATATCGTCTTCCTCAATCGACACCGTTTCGCACCCGATTGATTGGTCAAACTTTTTGCCCTCGCCAAACCTGCCCAAACTCTCCTAATGCGGGTTCTTGTCGAGACTTTTTGACGTTTAGAGCCAATAAAGTGCATCACTTCTCAAGGCTGAGAACTAAGAGTGTGTGGACAGCGATCCAACATGTGGCTTGTTTTCAATACCCAAGCGATTTTTTCTTCTCAAACGAGTCCTTTCGTATCTGCTACGCACCAAAGGAATTTTTACAAGAGGAATCCCCCATGACTCATACCCACGACTCTCATGCTCACGACTCACACACCTACAGCTTCGGCGACTCTGGGCACAGCGGCGACTTCGACACCCTAGACCTGACTGGAAATCGATATGTCGATAGCCTTCTCTGGAGTGGCAACCGCCTCGACTCAAACGTCATCACCTACTCTTTTGTCGAAGACGAATCCTTAGACAACGATGTCGAAGATGTCGATACCGAAGACACCGACTGGTCATCTTTCGAAAGAGAAGCAACCCTCGTCGCATTGGACACATGGTCTAACGTCGCAAATATTTCTTTTGTTCAGGAAAATGATGACGCTGCTGACGCTAATTTTGGCTTCTTTCTAGTCACTAATGCAGACTTAGGCGACGGTGTATTAGGGCGGTTTGGCCCTCCTGGAGAAGACAATGCAGGCATCGGTTACTTCAACATTCAGGGATCAGGGTGGGGGGAACTCGGCCTCCAACAGGGCGGACTTGGTTTCGTCACTCTCATCCACGAACTTGGACATGGTCTTGGCCTTGCCCACCCCCATGACAATGGCGGGGAATCTTCCTTCTTCCCTGGAGTTAATTCCCCTGATGACTTAGGCCGGAATGGACAAAACCAAGGCATCTACACCACCATGTCGTACAACGACGGACTTGTTGACGACGGCAACAATCGTAGAGGTTTTGGCTACCAAGGCACGCCTACGGCATTTGATATTGCGGCAATCCAGTATTTGTATGGAGCCAATACTAGCTACAACGCCGGAGACGACACCTACCGTCTCCCAACCCAAAATAGACCGGGTACTTTCTACTCGACTCTCTGGGATGCGGATGGTACTGACACGATTTCAGCTCGCTCATCTAACAGTGACACTGTTATCAATCTCAAAGAGGCTCCTTTAGTAGGCCGCAATGCGGGCGGATTTCTCTCGACGGTCGATGGTGTTTATGGAGGTTTCACGATCGCCAATGGAGTCACGATCGAAAATGCGATCGCCGGGTCGGGTAACGATATCGTGATCGGCAACCAAGCCAACAACCGACTCAAGGGCGGCGGCGGCCAAGACACCCTCAACGGCAATCAGGGGGATGACGACCTCATAGGCATGGCAGGCCGAGACGTACTCAACGGCGGCAGTGGCGAAGACAGGCTTGTCGGCGGTGGAACAGGAGATATCTTAAACGGTGGCAGGTTCGACGACAAACTTTACGGCAATCTGGGTCGCGATGTCCTTAGTGGCGGCGCAGGTAACGATGAAATGTGGGGCGGCATTGGGCGCGACACGTTTTTGCTCGAAAAAGGCAACGGCGTAGATATGATCCAAGACTTCGACCTCAACAAAGACTTGTTGGGTCTCACCCGAGGGGTGAGGCTGGGGGCGATCACAGTCGTTCAGCGCGACGAAGGGGCACTGATTCGGCAAGGGGGCGATCGCCTTGCCACGCTGATTGATGTTGATGCCAGCGACATCACCGATAACCTGTTTACCAGAGTTTAGGGGTGACGCGCTGAACAACAGGGATAAGTCGCGATCTACCTCTGTTGTTCAGCTACTTTTAATGGCTCCAGCTAGAACGAACATAGCTGTGGTCAAAACCAGAAAAAGAGCCGATGAGCAGAACCTCAAAAAGCTCTATACATCGATTCTTCTGGGTTTCTAGCGCTGTCCTGTGACGATGAAAGCAACTCGTTTGCCAATATTGGTCGCATGGTCAGCCATTCGTTCAAGATGGCGAATGACCAGCACCAACAATACCGTGGGTTCCACAATCCCTGGGACGTCCCGTTGCTGAGCCAAAACGTCATACAGCTTATCGTATTCGGCATCTACAGCATCATCTCGCAGCTTCATTTCCAGTCCAGACTGAGCATCAAGATTAGAGAGAGCTGCTAGGCTCATTGCCAGCATGGCTCGACAACGATCCGCCATAATTTGAATCTCTGTGAAACAGGCGTGAGGTGGATAAGGAAACAACTTGACTGCAATTTCTCCCAAATCGTCGGCATAGTCGCCAATACGTTCTAGGTCGCGCACGAGTTGCATAAGCGCACTCAACAAACGCAGGTCGCGACTGACCGGAGCTTGCAGTGCCAACAAACTGATACAGTCCAGCTCAATTTGTTTGTAGAATTTGTCAATCTGTTTATCTTGAATTTTAATTTTCTGGGCTGCCGATAAATCCCTTTCAAATAGAGCCTTGCAGGCCAGCAGGCAAGAATTTTCTACCAGTGCGCCCATTAGTAAGACATCACGTTGAACTCGACGCACCCGCCGACTAAATTGCTGTCGAGTCGGTCTAGAGTCGCTTAAAAAAATACTTGCATCCATGAGGGTCTGAGAATTTTATAAAGTATTGTATTGTGCGTGAACGAGTTCAGCACAACCTGAAAAGCACTCTACTGAGTCGTGAACAGGGAAACACACCGAAGGTAGAAATAAGAAGCTATAGAAAACAACCATGCGCGATCGCCACAATTCGAGGCAATATCAAAACACAGTACTGGATTCAACATTTGTCCAGAGCTGAATGGGTTGATTTAAAGCGTGGACAATCATTAAAGCATTTATGAAAGACGATGCAGGTCAGTAGCTCCCATTCTAAAGTATGTCATCGGTCAGGAAACTATCATGTATAAGTCATTGCTTTCGTCCGTTCAGCCGCATGAGTTTTCTAAGATATTCATCTTAAAGTATTCATCTGAAATACTCATCTGGAATATTCAGGAGTGTGCAGAGATCAGGTGCGGCTCTTGTGCCAGGAGTATGGTGGCAACTCCCCGAAGGACGCTCTGTTAATCAAGAGCATCATAGGCTTGAGCGGCTGAGTGAGGCGATCGCCAGTGTTAAGGTCTGTGACAAGAGGTTTCCCTTTGCTCCAGATTGTCTCAAAGTGATGGAAGCTATTGTGCTCTTACCTTTTCAGGCTTTGTCAAGACAGCGATGCCTTGGTAGCAGCCCGAAACTTTATAGACAAGAGTGCTTTCCTGGTTACTAAACCTCATAGTCTCGTAAAAAGTCTCGTAAAAACTCAAGTTAAGAGGAGTTATAAACAATGTCGGATGCTCAGGTCTTTGTAGCTCTTTTGATTGCCCTTATTCCTGCAGTGTTGGCTCTCCGTCTAGGAACCGAACTTTACAAATAAAATGTCTCAGTGTCCAGCTTAACAATCTAGGCTATAGGTGGGCACAGACGATTGAATGGGGACAGTTCAGCTGTCCCCATTTGATTATTGACTGTCTCGACAAAGTTTTCATTGACTGACATAAATAACTCTATTGAAGGTTTTGTGGCGCAATTAGCTAGTTCTAACATAGGGTAAAAGAGCAAGAATGACCTGTGCCTAGCTGCATTTAGAAACGGGTTCGAGTTCAGCGGGTTGAGGTTCCTTCGATTTGATTTTCCTTTGAACTGTAACGAGCGATACATTTTCTGCTCAAGACTATGGACACACGAAACTCACATCGGATGCTTACACGCACTTCTGCAAAAGATATCCAGAAGTTGCGAAGAAGTAGTCCTTCACGCAGGCCGCAGGCTCGGCGCAAGCCCAAAGAATCTGCGCAGGTTTTTGCAACAGAGACAATCGCAAAGCTCTGTGTCAATGGACTTTTGGGAATTGTTGCTATCGTCGCTTTGGTGCGTCTGTCGTCTTACAACATTGCTCAACGAGATAAACTTCAGTTGCTCGAAACCGAAGTGCAAGCGAGTCAGAGCCAGCTAGATGCAGAGCGAGAAGACTTCTCGTATCACTTTGATCCCACCCAAGGACGAAGCATTATGCAGGATCAAAGCTATCGAGTGCAGCCTGGGCAAGCTCAGATTGTATTTTCCCCTTCTGATGACTCTGTAGAAAACAACGCATCAGAACATACGATTATCCGGGAAAGCCGCTCCGTCTCTGACGAGGCAAGCGAAGCATCTTCGACGGCAAATTCATCAGTCGAGTCCTCTGCAGCGCAGCCTGTTCCCAGACTTGAAGGTGTTTCTGAATCAACAAACAATCCTGAATCGACAAACATTTCATCTCCATATTCGTTGAGATGAGGTTGGGTGTGATGTCATTTGGGCGATCGCTCGCCTGAGGCAAAGCAAATTTTCGTCACAGATTCGTCTCTACAACAGATCCGTTTACAAAGCGTAGCTTTCACGATTTCTTCCATTAACGTGATGAAAACATGCTCGCAACTCTCATCATTCCTACACGATGATCGATGTTAGCGATTGATCCGTAGGGTTGCATGCTGCGGACGAAAGCAAGTACGCCAGTCTAAGGAATAAATCTGATGTAGAAGGGGAATCAACGGCTTTAATCGGTGCTCTTGTGAATGGTTGGTCATGGCAGTCCACACTTTTCCTGTTAGTTCTCTCCGCAAAATTAGACAGTACATCGTGAACGGGCTTGCTCTTCCTAGTGCAGAGCTAAAACTGAGGTTCAGAAACGGATCGGGAGAAGATGACGATATCCCAGAACCTAGTTCCCTAGACGATTTGGGAGAGGTATTCAAGCTAGGAGGATTTTCGGACTTTGCAGCCCCAGTTACGGTGGGCTATCAAAATCCCCAATGGGTGGTGAGTCCTATCAATCCAGGAGACGTTTTGCTGAAGCTGCCCGGACTCAGTGTGAAACCCTACATTCGGCTAGTAGGCTTTTTCTATCCATTGGCTGAACAGACCGCAGGGATTATCTGGGCAGTGCCCGAAAATTACAGTGGAACAGCTTACCTAGAAGATACGTTGATGCTTGGAGGAGATCTTCAACACCCACCCCATCCCCCCGAAGCTCTAAGTGATTTTATGGATGCGATTGAAGGCGATCGCTCTCCTGCCTCTTTTCTCATTGCATCCATTCTCCGCCGAGAGTTTCTCGATTTTGGTTCTCGCAGCCATCTCAACAGTTGGATGCACCATCGCTTGATCGATTCTGTTCCCAAAGCGCTGAAGCCGTATTGGAACGATGCCCAGCCCAAAAATCTAGTACCTAAGGTCAACTTGCTAGAAGACGGTCGGGCTGCTGTAGAATTCTTTACTTGTCGCGTCAAACCCCCTATCTCCATTTGCCGACACATCGACCAATATCCGCGCGATCGCTATGCTGCCAAAAGTATTAAGCGTACTCTGTTGAAACTCGAAGCTCACTTCTAATGAAGGTGAGATGCGACAATCTCAATCCAGTACTCCACGTATCTAGTACTCCACGTATTAAAGATACAAAAATTATCTACGAAGCTTTGATGAGTCTAGCTGATTGCAGCTATATTTCACTAAAACACCGATATAGCAATGCGCAGATAGGTTAGGACAGATATTGATGGAGAAGCCGCGCGG
>CAKZMO010000466.1 GCA_937128595.1 uncultured cyanobacterium
AAGGCGTGGACGAAGCCTTCCAAAATTCGGCTTAAGCTATCTGCGGCTTGCTATAGTTGGCAAACCGCCTGACACCAACAGGAGATCGTGACATTTTCCCGCTCATTCAGACGGGCGCTTTTCACTATCCACCTGCTGAGGGTAGCCCCAGATAATCGTCTCGTGCTTGTAAATCACCATCCCTGGCTTAGCACCTTTGGGCTTGTAGACATTTTTGGGTTCAGTGTAAACCACTGGAGCCTGTTCGCCCTGACGGGCACGACTGTGGTGAGCAGCCCAGTTGGCAGCGCACTGTAGATCTGCCTGATCAGCAACTTGACCCGGCGGCAAACGAAGCAACACATGACTGCCAGGGATCTCCTGAGTGTGAAACCAGAGGTCATATTCCGTTGCCAGTCGGAAGGTCAGTTCATCGTTTTGGCGGTTGTTGCGTCCGACCACAATTTCAAAATCACTAGGAGAGCGATATCTGCGAAAGTCGGTCTCACCCGATCGCTCAGACGATCGCCCCTGATTGCGACTGGTATAGCCTTGCTGGTCAAGCTCATCTTGGATTTCTTCAAGGGTCGCGAGATCATCGGGTTCCCGATAGGTATCACTCTGGGCGATCGCCGCTTCAACTTGCTCCAAATAATGCAATTCTGACCGAGCCGCTTTTAGCAACGGCGTAATCGAGTCGCGCGATCGCCGCATTTTTTGATGTCGCTTATAGAGCGCTTGAGCGTTCTGCACAGCATTTTTTGTCGGATCGAGGGGAATTTTGACAGTCTCTCCCGTCTCGAAAGAAGGTAGGGCGATCGCCTGCATTCCCGGTTCCCACTTCTGCAAATAGGCCATCAGCAAATCGGCCTGCTGCCGCAGCTCATCTGCCTGATCTGATAGCTTGAGCCGCCGTTCAAAATCATCGACTCGCAGCTTCAACTTTTTAGCCGCACCCGCTACCCGCTGGGTTAGCTGATGATGCAGTTGGGCAAATTCTTGCGTGTTGAGCTGGTCGATGTAGTAGCGCTTCAGCAAAATCTGTACTGATTCCACGGGCTCTACTCTGTCCCATCCGGTAACGGTGTAGCCTTGCGATCGCCATCCCGGCTGAAACGCCTCGGTCTTTAGCAGATGCAGCCATTCTTGCCATACCTGAAACAGAGCTGCCCATTCCTGGGGCTCCAACTCTGCGGTAAGTTGGTTCGGATCGAGGTTCACTCGATGAGCCATCGACCGTGCTAGAACAGGACTGACTCCCCGATAGGTCGTGAGGAGATTGCGCCAGAGCTTTCCTGGAACCAGGGCAACTCGCTCACGCCACACTTCTAGGGATTCGGTCTGTGCAGGAATCGCTTCGGACAACGACGGTGGCGGTTCGTAGGGCTGCCCTGTTTGAATGGCACGCACGCTCGATTGCTTTTCTCCGACCTGATGCGCCGCAGTCACAACTTGATTGTGCTGATTTGTCAAAATGACGTTGCTATATTTCCCCATGACCTCGACATAGAGGTGCCACAACACCGGATCACCGGGACGCTTGGCAAATTGCAAATCAACAGCTCGTTCCCAAGGGGCGATCGCCTCAATTGCAACCAGCGCCAGTCCGCCAAGCTGATGGCGCAGCTGTTGACTGAAGGTAAAGGTATCGGGAACGCGAGGAGGGGCATCTTCAATACAGAGTCGTGCCGCTTGGGGATGCCAGCACAGCGTCAGCCAACCTCGACCCGAAAACGTACGCAGGGCAAGAGAAACCGTATGGCGATCGCGCTGATAGGCGTTTTCAAACCGCGATGGAATCCATCCCTGGCGCAGTTCTGCACAAGTTGCCGCCAGAGTCGTGAAATCAACGGTCTGCATCGCCACTGAGCCTCAAAAATGTGTTGTCTTATTGCTCTACTGCATAAGCTTGCTGCATTTCACAAGAGAGCAATAGTGCGTTAAGACCAACGCTTCTATCAATCTTCATTATGATCGTTTTGGATGCCATTAAAACTCAGATATTTGGGGAGTCCAATCCGCAAATATTCGATGTCGCGAGTTATAGGCGCTGCTCGGTGTTGACGACCTTTTTATCAACAGGAACTGATTATGGATATGAAGTTGATCAATATCGGATTTGGAAACATTGTGTGTGCAAATCGCATTGTTGCCATTGTCAGCCCTGAATCAGCCCCCATCAAGCGCCTTGTTTCTGAAGCGAGAGAACGTGGAAAGCTGGTGGATGCCACCTATGGCCGTCGAACTCGTGCCGTCATCATCACCGACGCAGACCACATCATTTTGTCCGCCATTCAGCCAGAAACGGTAGCTCATCGATTTCTCGTTGACAAGGATACGGTCGGTTCATAAGACTGGTTAGAATATTTCAGCACAAGTAGCGATAAACACGTTAAGGATAATGAGCATGGCAAAAGGACGGCTAATCGTATTGACTGGCCCCAGCGGAGTCGGTAAGGGGACTCTCCTGAAGCTGCTGCTCAAACATCATCCTGAACTTAATCTGTCGATTTCTGCAACCACTCGTCCGCCCCGCCCCGGAGAAGTGCATGGCGAACATTATTTCTTTGTCAACCGTGACCAATTTCAACAAATGATAGAGCATGACGAACTGCTGGAGTGGGCGGAGTTTGCAGGCAACTATTACGGAACGCCTCGACGAGCAGTGGAGCAGAAAATTGCCCAAGGAGAATGGGTCATTTTAGAAATTGAATTGATCGGTGCTCGCAAGGTACGAGACGCTTTTCCCAATGCCTTTACGATTTTCCTGCTGCCTCCATCGCTCGAAGAGCTGGAGCAACGCCTGCGAAGTCGGGGACACGATGACGAAACATCAATTGAACGCCGACTGTCACGAGCGCAAACTGAAATTAAAGCCGCACCAGAATTTGATATTCAAGTTGTGAATGATGCTCTTGATGAAGCTTTACACAAGATTCAGGCAGCTTTGTTCACTACGGTTGAATGTTGAAATAGATAAAACTGGAACACTTAAAACTGGATGAAACGTGAAAAAGGGAACGCCAGCTCACACCAGCCAATCGTCGTCTGTCCAATAAGTAAGTAGCTTTCATTCAAGTAGGTAGCTTTAATTCTCCAGACCGACGATTATTTATGTCCACCTATTCACTAGAGATCAAATACTAGGAGAATGCAGTTCCGTGGAGCGATCGCCCCAGGACACTACTCATTACGACATTCTTGAAGTGTCTATCCATGCTTTACCCGCCGAGATCAAGCAAGCCTATCGGCGGCTCGCTCGGAAATATCATCCTGATGTCAATCCCGACAATCCTGAGGCGGTTGAGATCTTTCAGCGGATTAGTCAGAGCTACGGGGTGCTGTCTGATCCGACGGCTCGGGCTCGCTATGATCAGCGCATTGGCGTCAATACAGTTGAACAGGGAGACACCGATTCCAGTACAAACTCTGATGCCGACTCAAAAACAGGGTCACGGAGTACAACCTACAGAGCCACAGACAGAGCATCAACATCTCAAGGGCGATCGCCCGCATCCTATTCCCCTGATTCTTACTCCTACCAAACTCCAGCCGAGCTTTATCAGGCAGGCTTTCGACAGACGCAGTTTAAGCGATACGAACGCGCCATCGAACTTTTCAGCGCGGCTCTCAAGCAGCAACCATCGTTCGCCAAAGCCTATGCTCACCGAGGCTATGCCTACGAACGTCTCGATCAAGATTCTGCGGCTCTATCAGACTATGCCGAAGCCATTCGCCTAGATGAGACATTGGCGATCGCCCACTATTTTCGAGGGTTGACGCGGTTTAAGCTGGGCTACTCAGAGGCGGCGATCGAAGATTATTCCACAGCTCTAGAGTTGAACCCTGACAACGCGCAGGCTCTCTATCGCCGGGGATTAGCCTATGCAGACATTGATGAAATGGACATCGCTCAAACGGATCTGAAGCGGGCAACTCGACTGTTTCAGGCAGAAGGCGATCGGATGATGCAGCTAGAGGTCGAAGCGGTCTATCGGCGGCTGACTCGTCCGCAGTCTTGGCGAGGCTGGCTCGATGGTCTAACCTCGTTACTACTAGCTCTGTGGAATACAGTGCTGATTACTCTGCTCAATCCGATTGAGTGCGGATTTGCAGCCTATCGCCACTATCGTCCGCGAATGGCGATCGCCATCGGTCTCATTCTGGCGGCGGCCTATGTCATCTGCTTCAGCGTTGGTCTCAAGCTTTTGCTAACCCTGACCCTACAGTCCAACTCGTTTTCTGTGGTGCGAGCAATCTCGCTGGGCCTACTGCCCTTCGCTGGGGTGACAGGACTGTATACGCTAACGCGAAGTACTCTAGGTGGCTCCGGGCGGTTTGCAGGGGATGTGTTCGCCTCTGGAATATCGCTAATTCCGGCTAGTGCGGCAATGCTGCTGATCCCGGTCTTTTCGGGAACCGCATCGCTGATGATTGGGGCGATCGCCCTCAGCTACACAACTCTGTTGCTCTACGGCGGCTGTACTCATATGAGTAACTTGGCACCTGGGCGATCGGCCTTCATCACCACCGTTATGCTGATCGTTCGACTCATTCCGTTTTTGCTCGTAATGAACTAGCCCCCTTCACAGCTACAGGTTCCGAACTCCTGACAGTTGGTTTGAATTGCGGCAGACCGTAGCACATCTCTTGAATCTGAGTCACAAAAGTGGTGTATGGCGATCGCATTAGATAATCTCCATGCTGCTGATAGCGATCCATATCTCTGACAGCGGCGTAATTTCTATAGTGCTACGCGCTGATATAAAACCAATAGTTGATGGAGAAGCCGCGCAC
>CAKZMO010000467.1 GCA_937128595.1 uncultured cyanobacterium
AGTTTGAGCAGTGGGGCGTTGTCTTTGAGAATGCGATCGCGCTTCATCCTTCTAATCCTGCATTTCCGACTCGATCTGGCGCTATCGTACTCACGGGCGCACCCCAAAGCGGTTGGATTGGTGCTGAGTTTCGCTATCCGGTGAGTTATGTGGGGGCGTTTGTCACCAGTTCTCGACAGATTAGCCTATCGGCTTACAATGCCAAGGATGAACTGGTGGCTAAAGCTGAAATTCCTGGCTCGAACCTGCGAGACGATACCTCAATTTTTCAATCCAATTTGCTGCTGAGTGCGCGTGGACAGCAGATTGTTCGCGTTGTTCTCCAAGCGTTTGATGGACAGTTGACGCTGGATGAATTGATATATAGCGCTGCCTAAGCCGTTTTTGATGCAAGAGCATTTTTCGTCTTTCCCGTGGATGCGGGCCACCATGCCTACGGAAGTCTCCATATTCGCTATTCGTTGAAATCAGTAGCCTTCAATTGGTAAGGATTTTTGATGGTGTGGGCTGTGTCCACACCATCAAAAATCCTTACATGAATACCACTACCCTGAAATCAAAATCCCCGGCTGATCCGTCAGCCGGGGATTTTGCAAAGGTGCCTGATTGCACTTACGTCGTTGGCGTTTTGACCTGGCGGGCCATGTCCATAAAGGAACCCAGACTTGGGCCAGGACGGCGGCGCTTCCCGCTCGATGTTGGCGTCAGGAACTTGGGTGCAAAGGTTTCCATGAGTGCCGGGGTTGGTTCAGACGTGGGTTCAGGTGCCGGTTGGGGTAAGGTTCCGGCTGGCTTGGGGGCGGGTGCCGGAGTCGATGCGGTGGGTGCGGTGGCCTCTGCTTTTGCTGGCTCTTCTACCTTGGCAGGGGCCGGTTTCGGTGCGGGTGGAGTTGCGGGTGCCGAGGGAGCCACGCTGTCAGCTTCCATGTAGTAATCGGACTTTCCGATCCCAAACACTTTAAGAATTCCGCCTAAGAATGAAAAAATTCCACCAAAAATCTTTTTAATAATGCCCATTGCCGCGATCGTTCCTTGAAGGTTCTACTAAATGGTTGACGTTAGTAATACGAGGGAGACTAGGCAGGTTTAATCTGCTATTTACCGTTCTTTACCGTCAAAATTTAAAGCCAAATCTTGACACTGAAGACTGACCCAAACAGTGCAGCAGTGCGATCGCAAGAAGAGGGATCAATCGCTTGAGAACACTGATATTCGAGACGACTTCAGCCTGCCATGTACGAGATTACCACGAGACATCCCCCTGAATGTGACGGATTTTGGCTGTTCGTAGACAAATTCCAGAAAGTTTGGAACCCTTACAGGTCGCTGGTTTCAAGGGTTAAGCATTTGTACTTAATGCGATCGCATTTGACCGCTGGGCGGCATGAATGGTGATGACGGTTAACCGTGGGTTGCAGAATCGCGCCATGGGTTTGTGCAAGGGGTTCATTACTGCTGGTCAGCTTCATAGATAAAAAATGTATTGAAGACTCCGACCGTTTTGAAATGGTAGGACGGCAGCAGGCTATGCACCTCTAGATCGGTTTCATAAACGCTGGCAAAAAAGTAATTTTGGCGTTCGGTTTGTTGAGAAATAAACTGACGCACCTGGTCTTGATTATCAGTTAGTAAGTCTTCCACTAAAGCCTCACAGCGATCGCCCCCTTGCAGTAGCCCCTCCAAGAAATCGGGGGTATTGCTGCACAGTTCACCGCTTTGATCTCGTAAGTAGGCGGTTAGTTGGCGGGTGGCGTAGTCTTCGTAGGTGGTTTGGTCGGGATTGGTGACGGCCAGTGCCCCCCCCAAACCAATGAGCGTGACACCAAGGATTAAACTGCCAGTTTTGAAGGTACTCATGAATGTAGAGAAGGTGATGATTTGTGAGTGAGTCCGAATTATTACGGCACCTGCGTCGTGGTGGTATCTGAGATGGGTGAATGACTTGCGGTTACGGTTCGTCGTTTCATTCGGTGGAGAGATTCGCAGGACTGCCTATGTTGACTATTGAGTGACTTCAACGATCGCGATCGCATTTCCGCAACGTCATCTCATCGCGTCATTTTACGGGGCAAGGTATGGGTGTGCGATCGCAATCCGTCCGTCTTTGCATTAGCGTAGCGATCGCCATTGAAGAATTTGGATAAATGTGAAAAATTGTAACTATGCTGAGACTGCGGCTTGAAAAAGCAGCGATGGTCAGCGCTTGAATGTGTCCATCATCACTCGGACATGAACGGACTGAAAATCGTGAACTGTAATCGAACCTGTGCAGAATATGAAAGGTTTTTGGAGCGGTATCGGTGTGGTTACCGAGCAGAGCAGGTTTGATTGGGCAAGGCATTGGCGTCGGGTGCTGGTTAGGGGTTTGGCGATTGGCATAGGCGGGTTGATGTGGGTTGCCACACCTGCGATCGCGGCTTCAACCTTAACAATGCCCATCCAAGAAGGCGCGGCACTGTTTTCGATGAACTGCGTGGCTTGCCATATCCACGGGCAAAACCTCATTATTCCCGAAAAGAATCTGCATTATGAAACGCTGCGAACCTATGGGATGTACTCCGCAGACGCCATTATGTGGCAGGTTCGTCATGGGAAAAATATTATGCCAGCGTTTGGCGACCAGTTTAGTCCCGAACAATTGGAAGCGATCGCGGCTTACGTGATGGATCAGGCTCAGCAGGATTGGAAGACGACATCGGATTAGCAAATCGGATTAGCAATTGGATTTAGCAATCGTAGCTGTGTTGATGACTGGTGAACGTGAAGCGTTTAGTTACCCTACGCCAGATATAGCGATCGCCTGTTGGGATCGGTTGCTATACTGAGGAATAATCTCGGCTTGACAAGTCGAATGGTTCAATGCATCGTGACGGTTCAAATAGGAACTTGGGATTGGTCTAAAGCCTCCACATCTAGAGTTTAGAGCGAGGGGCGTTGGGGGATTGGACGCGCTGCCAGTTGACCGGGTTGACTGACAAAACTTGTAAAACCCTAATCGCTAGGCGGGTCAGGAGATCTGACCCCTACATTGCCTAAAATCCCGTAGGAGAGTGGTTTTCGTGCCCAATGCAGGATCTTTTGTCAGTTAATCAGCCAGTTGACATTACCAGTTGACATCGAGAACTAGGGGGAAATCGTGCGTAACGCTATCGTTCAACAACCGCTACAAACCGCGATCGCCGCATGGATGATGCTGACCCCATTGGCGATGGGGGGCGGTAGCGCGGCTATCCTGGCAGCAATGACCAGTGTGGCATCCCCGGCTCACGCCAATGAAGTGCTGCAATGGTCATTTGATCCGGCACAACGGCAGCTATCCGTCACGGTTCCTGGTGGGGCTGAGCCGAGTTATTTTTTGTTGGCGGAA
>CAKZMO010000468.1 GCA_937128595.1 uncultured cyanobacterium
AGAGATTTTGGAGGCCCTACCAGAGATCATCTACCACCTGGAGTCATTTGATCCGTCACTAGTTCGTAGCGCCATCCCTAACTATTTCCTCGCTCGTATGACACATGAGTATGTGACAGTTGTTCTTACTGGTGAAGGCGCAGACGAATTGTACGCAGGCTATCATTATCTCAAGGAATTTGATGACCACACATTACATGACGAACTGATTAAATTGACAGCAAATCTTTACAATTGTAACTTGCAACGTTGTGATCGCATGACTATGGCACACAGTATTGAGGCACGAGTTCCCTTCCTCGATACTGAGTTCGTTTCTCTTTCTATGCGTGTTCCGAAATCAGACAAAATCCATCCATCAACGCAAACGGAAAAATGGGTATTGCGCCAGGCATTCAGCGATATTCTGCCGGAGCATGTCACTTGGCGACGAAAAGAGCAGTTTTCGCAAGGGGCAGGCTCCAATCATATGTTAGAAGCTATTGCAGAACAACGATTTAGTGATGAGGAATATATAGCGCGTGCTAGTTTGATCCAGAACAGAAACGATATCGATATCACGTCCAAAGAGATGCTAGTATATTACTCGGAATTTGAACGCTTTTTCTCTGATAACACAACAGAATTGGTGAAGCTGTGGCATGGCGAAAATGTAAGCCTGAAGTAAATGCTCAGTAAAGCCTGATCTGAGCATCTTCGGTGGCGATGTAGACGTGCGCGGAAAAGGCTGAACAGCAGAACGAATACGATCATGAATTTCAGAAATCATGCGTTGCCTCCTCAGTTTCATATAGTCAGAATGAGCACAATATTGTGCGAGATACAAGCAGAAAATACAACTTGAGTTACCAATAATTGGGTTCAGAACGCATGGAATGTGAAAGAAAAAATTTGTGCTCGCTTTTCAAAACTATATGTATGGTCTTAGGTGGGTGATGTCGATGAGGGTTTATTATCATGAGGTAAAATACAGATACGACAATTGGTGATGAAAATACCCTTATGCATGAGTATCAAATTCCAGGGCAACTAACGCATTTTGTTGGGCGCTCGAGAGAAAGAACCGAAATCGTTGGCAAACTCAAAGACCCCAATTGCCGTTTATTGACTCTGGTAGGACCTGGTGGGATTGGAAAAACCAGCTTGTCTCTCAAGATTGCCCGAAACGAACTGGGAAACTTCGAACACGGCGTTCGCTTTGTCCGATTACAATCTGTTGCAGCTAGTGAACGTATTGCCCTCGCCATTACTGATGAACTTGACTTACCATTGAAAGGTGCTCAAGAGCCTAAGCAAATATTGTTAGATTATTTCCGCGGTAAAGCTATCCTGCTGATTCAGGATAATTACGAACATCTTATAGATTCACAAGGCTTAAACCTGATTACGGAGATTCTGGACATGACGTGAGAGGTCAAGATTTTGACTACATCGCGTGAGGCACTGAAACTTCAACAGGAATGGCTCTATACTGTAAATGGATTATCGACTCCGCCCGAAGATATGCTAGATAGTGACAAACTCTATTCACTTGAATCAACGCGATTATTTGTAGAGCAAGTTCAGAAGATCAACCCAAACTTCAGAGTTGAAAATGCATTCCGCGACATAATACGAATTTGTCTTCTGATCTTGCCCGTGTTTAGTGGACAGTAACCGTTAGTCGTTGAATCTCTCTCTGGAAACAAACTATTAGTATGGGGGCAAGAAATTTGTCTGCCCCCAAAGTTCAGAGATTCTTGTCTCTATTTTGAGTTTGGTGAAAAATACGTTTTGAGACCACGCATATATTGTGCACGTTCAAATGCGGAAGCATCACTGCTATGAAGTTGACTCATACTACCCCGCATTTGCTCAACCGATTCATATTCATTCACCCGTAGCCATTCAGCAACAGCAGCTTCAATGGTTTGGAATATGTCTATACCATACTTAAGCGCCGCCGAAGTCATCATGGTGACATTCGCCCCAACCATCAGCATCTTAATCACATCTTCTGCGCTATGAATACCACTTGTAGCCGCTAAATCAGCTTCGATCTGTTTGAATAGAATACCTATCCAACGGAGTGGCAAACGCATATCATAAGACGTACTTAGAAGAATATTGGGCTCGTGTTCCAAAGTTTCAAGATCTATATCTGGTTGATAGAAGCGATTAAACAAAACCAGCGCATTCGCCCCGGCATGGTCTAAGCGTTTTGCCATATTCGCCATATTACTGAAATAAGGGGATAGCTTAACTGCAATCGGTATACTCACTGCATCACGCACAGCCTCAACAATATCGACGGTGAGTTGTTCGACCTCAGACCCAGCTTGATTCGGGTCAGTAGGTACATTGTAAGTGTTTAACTCGATAGCACTAGCACCGGCTTCTTGCATCTGTTGGGCGAAATCGATCCACCCACCCAGCGATGAACCATTCAAACTTGCAATCACAGGTATATCAACTACTTCACGAGCTTTGCGAATATGCTCTAAATAAGCATCGGTTTTGGCATAAAAAACCTGTGGCTTAGGGAAATATGAAAGTGCTTCTGCATAACTCTCTGTCCCATGTTCCAGATGGTGCATCAGCGCCTGACGCTCTAAACGAATTTCTTCTTCGTAGAGTGAGTGCAATACGACTGCCGCCGCGCCGGCATCTTCAAACTTTTTGATATTATCCAAATCTTGCATTAAGGGAGAAGCCGAAGCCACCAGCGGTGACTTAAGTTCCATTCCCAAATAGGTCGTTTTTAGATTCATCAGTTTTGAACCTCCTCAAGTGCTTCTTCTGCATCATTCGTATTGAAGGGGCGCTTCGCTAGATATTCATAAAGTGACCGTCGTTTATCAACATCGACTTGTGCTTTCGCAAAGAGTTGTTTAGCAACGTCCGGGTTGCTCATTTCTAGCATACGGAAGCGATTTTCCATCCGTAGATATTCGATAACAGGTAATTTCGGTGGACGTGAATCTAATAGCAGTGGATTCTTGCCAGCATCAGCTAAGTCAGGATTATAGCGATAGAGTAACCATTGCCCACTATCGACTGCTGCCTTTTGATTTTGTAAAGCTGTAGGCATGTGAATACCATGTGCAATACAGTGGCTATATGCAATGATAATCGAAGGACCATCGTAGGCTTCAGCTTCGAGAAAAGCGCGTAAAGTTTGCTCATCCTTACCGCCCATCGCAACCTGTGCCACGTAAATATTACCGTAGCTCATCATCATCATGCCGAGGTCTTTTTTGCCTATCGGTTTACCGCCTGAGGCGAATTTTGCGATGGCGGCGAGTGGTGTCGCCTTAGATGCTTGTCCACCCGTATTTGAGTAAACTTCAGTATCCATGACCAGCACATTTACATTGCGTCCACTGGC
>CAKZMO010000469.1 GCA_937128595.1 uncultured cyanobacterium
ACGTGGATTTCAGCAGGTTGAACATAAATCCCTCTGCCGGGCAGCCAAGCGCGGCATCCGCTAGATAGTGGGTTGAGTCTGCGGTTTGTACGATCAAACCGGCCCGCCCGTAAGCGGTGTTGATCACCTGCACAGACCAGTTTACAGCTTGATGGGTGTAGGTATGCTGCTGTGCGGAAACACGCACCCCATCATTGAGCCATTGGCCGTAACATTCGGTGAAGGTGGGTGGGGATGAGTGAGTGAGGCTAGCGCGGATGCTGGCGATGATCACCGCGCTGATGACGGCCCGAAAGCCATTGACGGCGAAATCAATTTCTATGGTTTTTAAGTTGACCTGATCATTGACGGCAATCAGGGCGTTGTGAAAAACCTTCGTGAGCAGATCCTCAAACAGCATGAGTTGCTGCACACTGAGTTGATCCGGTACGGCGGTCAGCACATTCTCCCGAACGCGCTTCAATGCGGGGCCAGCATCGTCTATGCGGGCCAGGCCGGTAAAATCTTTCGGCTCAAAATGGGCAACCCCGAACGTATCCGGCAGATGATGCGCCTCCCGAAAGGCGCGGATGTCCTCAAGGTGGCGGGGTTCACCCTGGATGTGCAGGTACATCAGTCTTTAAGCGGCAGCACCACGCGGAAGGTACTACCTACATCCACCGCACTGGAGACTTCAATATGGCCGTTGTGCGCTTCTGTAATCACCTTGGCGACGTTTAAACCCAGGCCCATACCGCCAGTATCGTGGTTACGGGTCGTATCCACACGGAAGAACGGCTCAAAAATGCTCTGCTGCGCCTCTGCTGAAATGCCGATGCCGTTATCCTGCACGGTGATGACGACATTATGCTCCTCCACCCGCACCGTCACCCGGATAGAACCACCAGACGGAGAATAGTTGATGGCATTCACCAGCAGGTGCCGAACAACGCGAATCAACTCATCGCCATCGCCCTGCACAATCACCGGTTTATTAGAGGGACCAAACACCATTTCGTGACGTTTACCCCGCGCCATCAGGTCATATTCGGCCATCACATGGCTGACCAATGCGTTGAGATCAATCTCCTCATTGGGGTGGATGTCATGACGGCTCAACTGATCCAGCGTGAGCAATTCGGTGAGGTGCTGCCCCAGATCATTGACATGAGCTTCAATGCGGTGTAGATGTTTTTCAATATCCTCACGGCCTACGCTCAGTTTGCGCCGGGCCAGGTATGCGTTGGAGCTAATCACACTCAGCGGCGTGCGAATATCATGGGAGACATCCCGCACGAAACGCCCCAGCATGACCAACCGTTCACGTTCGAGGGCCAGTTCCAGGCTGCGTATTTCCACCTGTCGCCGTTGGGTAATATCACGGGCAATGCCAAGGACGCCGGTAATTACCCCGTTCTGGTAGATGGGTTGCTGGTTAATTTCCAGCATGACGTAGTCATCATCACTACCACATAAGCGCACCTCATAGATGGGCACATGGGCACCATCCAGTGTGCGGGCAATCATCTGATGCATGTGAATGTCTTCCGGGTGCAACAGGTCGGTGACAGTTTGCCCTATCCAATCGCGCTCATTTAACCCAAGCACTTGCCCAAAGGCGGCGTTCAAGCTTGTAAAGCACCCGGCACGATCCTGCGTATAAACGATGTCGCTGATTGTCTCCAGAATCATCTGATTACGTATATCATCAACTTCAGGAACTGATTCTTTATCTGCTTGTTGAGTCATATCTATCACCACACCGATTACTCCGTTTTTTAGATTCTGCTCGTCTAAAATGACTGGATCAAAAACAGTAAGATAGGTGCGCCCGTGTATGGTGTGTTGTGTCTGTAAGGACTTGCTGCGCATTGCTTCCTGTAGATGACTTGCTACATTAGGTAACTCTGCCAATTGATCTACTATATTTTTGCCGATGGCTTGATCAGCAGTTATGTTCAGCGAGGATACACCAGCCCCGCGTGCTGATAAAATCGTTCCCTCACCATCTATTACGCACAAAATACCCGGTAAATTTTCCAGCATGGTTTCCAGGTGTGCGGTGTAATGCTCCGGCTTTGTACGATTTTGTGGTGCGATCGCCACTTCAGTGAACAATGCAGACGCCCCCAGGAACGTCCCATCTTCATCAAATATCGGGCTAGCGGTGACCCTGGTAGGGATCGTCGTGCCATCGGGCCGGTGTACATCATAATGGACGTACTGGCTATGACCGTTTTTGCGAGCAGTGAACGCCTGCGTTGCCGCTTCATGTTGGTCCTGGGGCAGCAGATCATGCAAGCGTTTACCAATAGTCTCATTTTCAGTTCGCCCAAGGATGGCTAACATCACCGCATTGACGTAAACGGTCCGCGCATGTTGATCAATAATCCACACACCCTGGGAAGCATGCGCAAGCATCGCTTGATACAAGCGCAAACGATTTGATGATGAGCCTTGCCCATCTGTGTGTTGGTCGTTCGATGGCGTGACCATAAATGTGCCTGCCAAACCCCATGCTCATAGTGTATGGATACCATCTGCTGCGATGCTAACGGCTACAATGTAAATGGTTTAGAATGTTATATTATCAGACTAATGTAATTTAATGTAAGATCCATAACTCGACTATTGGCTAAACCTATCGTCAGTGTTATCGAACCACCACTAGCTTAATTTTCTCAATATATTATTCGTATAATTATTGTATAATATATTTTAAATTAATTGTCTATAGTTGACAATGATTATTAAGTAATCTTTTCGATTATTTATCAGGGCATCCACACTCAAATGCACAAAATAGGCTTTTATGCCTGATTAACCCTGGTGTTTGTGCATTTCGCCATCCATAGAATAGATCAGTAGATAATATGCCGCTATTTAATATATGTTAAATACATGTTATATGTGGTGTTTATATTTTCCTACCTTATTTATACTTGATATGCTGCTAATTTCACAACCATTCTAGCTGAGAATTTAGGTAATATTTCTCAAGGTAAGCATAAGGTTTGTAGATGAATAAACACAAAAGGGTATTGCTTATTATACTTATGCTCATATTACTGAGTGTAAGTATTGGGTACTTTACTTACAGGCAATTGCAGAGCAATAGTAACGATTATATTGCGCAATGGTTCCGTGATCCACAGGCCCGGCCCCAGCTAACAACAGACCGTGCAGCACCCTGCCCGGATGCACCCTTTCTGCTGCCATCGTCGGGGTTTATCGGCTTATTGTGGCGAGACCCCGCCCGGCCTTACAACTTGCTGCGTCGCCACACCGGGATTGACATCTTCGGGGATGGTGCCACTGGTGAGGTGCCCGTAGTCGCCGCTTATGAGGGCTATCTCACCCGCATGGATGACTGGCGTTCCACAGTGAT
>CAKZMO010000470.1 GCA_937128595.1 uncultured cyanobacterium
CGTTAGGCAGCATATAAGGCCGAGACGAAAAAGACTGCTTTCGCATCAAACCGACGTTTGGGTGTGAGCAACTATCTAGTAAGAAATAGTCAGTGCGATCGCTGTAAGCTGGATTGACGAAAGGAAACCCAGTAAGTAATTAGCCTTAATTCTCCAGTGGGACGTGTTAGCGCTAGCGTAACGCAACAGTCGATCAGTGAGAATGAAAAATCACCTCCTATCATTCATCTTGAAAAGATAATATTGAGGGATTGCCGATGATCATTCTCAGGGTTGCATCACATGCACAGTCCGCAAATTGTGATTGACACCCATGTGATTGTGGCTGGGCTGACATCTAGAAATGGAAGTGCCTTCCGGCTGTTAAGCCTAACCCGACAAAACAGGCGATGGGTAATGGAAAAGACTTAGCTCTAGGTCATAGTCCTGCTCGACTTGGGCGATCGCCCCCGCATCATAGTAGTCGCTGAGTTGGCGATCGCCAGGACGCACGCCCGACTTAAGCCGAGGGATGCGCTCTGGCTCGAAGGGCAGATGGAGGCGATCGCACACGGCTTCGACATCCTCCGCCAATCGTTCTTGACGAATGAAAAAATCGACACAAATTTCACCATCAATCATATATTTGTTTCGATCATCAACACCGCCACCCGCCGCAATCCACAGCCGAAACCGCTCTTCCAAAGATTTTCCTTGGATGGCTCCAAGAAACTCTGCCTCATCCATGACCATGCGCTTGGTGCGAGGAAACTTTCCTTCAATCTGAAACCGCTGTTCAAAAAAGTGAAACGCCGACACTAACTTATCAAAGGGGTTGCGAATCACGCAAAATTTGAAGTAGTCATGCCATATCGGCTCACCCAACTGCC
The DNA here is from genome assembly GCA_937128595.1 of uncultured cyanobacterium. Classification (GTDB taxonomy): domain Bacteria; phylum Cyanobacteriota; class Cyanobacteriia; order CAKZMO01; family CAKZMO01; genus CAKZMO01. The sequence continues at coordinate 870 of CAKZMO010000470.1, forward strand.
GCTTGATGCGTCGAGCAGGCATGTGGTTGAACCAGGTCTTACCCTGCTTATTCACTCCCCGACAGCCGACGATGCCTGCCTCGCTGATATATTCATCGCGCTCATGGGCAAAGCTCCATTCCCCTTCTGGCATACAATAAGGCTCAAAATAAGCCTCGACAGAGGTGCCCCCAGTCTTCACGGTTTTGGTATAGATAAAGCGTTTGCGGTGGCTGACTAACATGATTGATTCCGCTCAATTCACCCCATTTATTCACCAGATCATCAAGAGACTGCGCTGCTCCCACAGCATCACCACACCGCTAACGGCGACAAAAGTCAAAACAGCTTGACGAAACTGGGCACTGCTCATGCGATCGAGGACGCGCTTGCCCAACCAGTTTGCCGGAATCGCCGCTGCTCCAATCAGCAATCCATAAGCTAGCAACGTCGGCGTAAAGACTCCCAATGTCGCATAGGTGAGCATTTTGATGATGTGAACAGCCACCACATTGGTCGATTTTGTCGCAATCATCCGCTCTTTTTCGAGACCGTAATTAAGATACAGCGGATTCATAATCGGCCCCATGCTGCCGATTAGCCCTGACCCAAAGGCGTAGAAAAATCCATACACACCAAAATGCCAGGGGCGGATGCCAGAGGGCTTGGATGACTTGAGTTCAGGTGGATCAGAGGGGTGCGAATCTGTAGGAGATTGGGGCGATCGCCGACTCCAAGCCGCATCCACTACCATCCACAGCAGCGCCACCGCAATCAACGGCTGCACCCACTCCGCTTGAATTTTGGTAAACACGTAAGAACCCAGCACCGCTCCTGCGACCGCCCCCGGCAAATACCAGGCCGTGACGAGCCAATCGACGCTTGACCAAAATACGAGCGATCGCTGAGCATTGCCAACGAGTAAGCCTGTGGTCAGCACAGGAGCAACCGCTTGGGCTCCAAAAAACAGCGTGATTAGAGGGATGAGAATGAACGGACTACCGCCCCCAGCCAACATGCTGATAAACCAAGCCACAAAGCTTGCTACCCCAAGCACCAAAATCGGCATAAAAAGAGATATGTCGCAAATTTAAAGAAACCATTAAATCTTAACGTGCCAGAACCTCTTCTTCCATATAGTGCTACGCGCTGATATAAAACCAATAGTTTATGGAGAAGCCGCGCGGTGTGCGGCTTCTCCATCAATGTCTGTCCTAACCTATCTGCACATTGCTATATCAACAAGCTGAACCAATCGGCTGAAAGAAGGGCGATCGCCATTTTCCAGCCTGTTCAAACCCTAGCCTCGGCTAGCCAACTCTGCTGTAGTCCGCTCTCGATTCAGCTTCAACACAATCACACCCAATGGCGGCAAACAGAGATCAATTGAGTGAGGATGACTGTGCATCGACCATTCATCTGACCACTTGCCCCCCATGTTGCCCATGTTGCTGCCGCCGTATTCCCTAGAGTCGCTATTAAACAGCTCTGAGTAATAGCCATGCTCAGGGACTCCAACGCGATAGTGAGAATGAGGTTGGGGCGTAAAGTTGCACACCGTCACCAAATACTCATCCGGATCATCTTTGGCCCGCCGAATGAAAGACACAACGCTGTGGCTGTTATCACTACAATCAATCCACTCAAACCCTTCCTGACTAAAGTCTTGAGTGTATAAAGCGGGCTGACTCTTATAAAACTCATTGACGCGAGTCATAAACAGCTTGAGCTGCTGATGCGGTTTGAATTGCAGCAGTTGCCATTCCAAATCGCTCCAGACATTCCACTCACTCCACTGACCAAACTCCATACCCATGAAGAGTGTCTTTTTCCCAGGATGGGTAAACATAAAGGTGAACAAACAGCGAAGACTTGCGAATTTCTGCCACTCATCTCCATGCATCTTGCCAATCATCGGACTCTTGCCATGCACCACCTCATCATGCGAGAGCGCCAGCATAAAGTTCTCAGTAAAGGCATACCAGATGCTGAAGGTAACGTTAGTTTGATGAAACTGACGAAACCACGGATCCATGTTGAAATAATCCAACATGTCATGCATCCAGCCCATGTTCCACTTCAGATTGAAGCCTAGCCCCCCAACATAGGTCGGCCAAGACACCATCGGCCAAGACGTCGATTCTTCAGCAATACTTAGAGTTCCAGGGTAGTAACTGAATAGGAGGTGATTCATCTGCCGAAGAAAGTCTGCGGCCTCAATATGTTCCCGTCCACCATACTGATTCGCAACCCATGCACCATCGTCTCGTAAATAGTCGAGATAGAGCATCGACGCGACCGCATCGACCCGAATACCGTCGATATGGTACTTGTCAAACCAGAACAGAGCGTTGGAGACAAGGAAGTTTCGAACTTCGTTGCGACCATAGTTGAAGACGAGAGTGCCCCATTCCTTATGCTCACCCTTTCGAGAGTCAGCATATTCATAAAGATGAGTGCCATCAAAGAAGGCAAGCCCATGTCCATCTTTAGGGAAATGCCCCGGAACCCAGTCCACTAAAACACCAATCCCGTTGACATGGCACTGGTCAATGAAATACATCAAGTCTTCGGGAGTGCCAAAACGAGAGGTTGCAGCGTAGTAGCCCGTAACTTGATACCCCCAGGAGCCGTCGAAGGGATGCTCTGCGATGGGCAATAGCTCAATGTAGTTGAAACCCAGCTCTTTCACGTAGGGAATCAGCTTATCGGCCAGCTCGCGATAGGTGATGAAGCGGCCTCCAATGTCATATTCCGATGGGTGAACGACAGGCATGACCTCGCCATCCGGAGTACGAGCAGGTTCACTAGAGGCAGCATGCATCCAAGAACCTAGATGCACTTCATAGACTGAGACAGGTTGCGTCAAGGGATCGGTATGACGGCGGCTCTCCATCCAAGCGTCGTCATGCCAGGTATAGGTATCTAGCTCAGCCACAATAGAAGCCGTCTTGGGTCGGACTTCTTGCTGAAAACCGTAGGGGTCAGATTTTTCGTAAATATGACCGTCGTAGTTTTTGATCTCGTATTTGTAGGACTGACCCACACCAATTTCAGGAATAAACAAATCCCAGACGCCGTTGCCCATGCGTCGCATTTGGTGCTGGCGTCCATCCCATTTGTTGAAATCACCTAAGACAGAAATATTGCGTGCATTGGGAGCCCACACAGCAAAATAAACACCCGTCACTCCATTCACTTCTGTGACATGTGCCCCTAGTTTTTCATAGATGCGGTGGTGGTTTCCTTCTGCAAATAGGTGAATGTCGAAATCTGTGAGCTTGGGCGAACGAAATGCATAAGGATCATAGATGACCCGTTCCTGTCCTCCTTCTTTTACCCGCAGCTGATAGTTGGCAAGTTCAGGGACATCAATGATGCATTCAAAAAAGTTGGGATGATGCACGGACTGCATCGGGTATTCTTGGCGATCTTCAGGACAGACGACCCAGACAGTTTCTGCGTTTGGCAGGTATGCTCTGACGACCCAAGCGACGCTTTCGTTCTCTTCAATTTTGTGAGGCCCCAATATTTCAAACGGATCTTGATGCTGATTCCACACAATGCGATCGACTTGATTTGGAGCAACCGTCATAGCCATAGTCCTTACCTACCTAACACTTCTTACCGTATGATGCTTGCCAATAGAGTCCGCCACATCTAACGACTCTTTTAAAAAGGTGTCTTAAATTTTAGAATCTCTTCTGGGATTATGAAGAAATTTTACCCCGATGTAAATCGAACGATCGCCATTTGGCTGAGCGATCGCCCGATTTACAAGCCATAGAAAGATGACGGTCGCTGTAGTTGTAGCGCAAAATTCAATGTGCTAAGCTCTAAGACCTTGGGCGATTAGCACAGTGGTAGCGCACTTCCTTCACACGGAAGGGGTCACTGGTTCGAATCCAGTATCGCCCATTTCTCAACCTTCTCCAGCAGAAAACAGATGCCTGCTACAACGAGTTCCGATTGACTTTGCTTGCATTTCGGAAAGCGATGCTAATCCTAGGAGCATGGAAATTTCGGATACAGCCATAATTTAGTTACGAATCCTTGTCTGAGAACATGCAACCTAGACTCTGTGTGCTCTCCACATATAGTGCTACGCGCTGATATAAAACCAATAGTTGATGGAGAAGCCGCGCGGTGCGCGGCTTCTCCATCAGTATCTGTCCTAACCTATCTGCGCATTGCTATACCCCTCGTCAGATAGGGTTAAGAGTCCTTCCAAAGAGACATTTCATCCAGTGTTAATTTTCTTAACATGACGGTGATTGTTTCAGGCAAAAGGCATGTCAGCTTCAATGGACACAACAGCAAACAATCAGATTCTGATTTTAGGAGGAGGGTTTACAGGACTCTTCGCTGCTCTTCATCTCAGTTCTCTGGACTGTCCACTGCCTATTACTTTGATTGACCGCGAAACTCGCTTTGTCTTCAAGCCGCTACTGTATGAGTTGTTGAGCAACGAAACTCAAGTCGATGTTACCTGGCCTCGCTATGAAGAGTTGTTGACACACCGAGGAGTGGCTTATGTGTTGGGCAGCATCCAAGCTATCGACTTACACAACCGACAGGTGCAATTAGATTCTGGTCTGTCTTATGGATATCGGTATCTCGTCGTTGCACTAGGGGATACTGCTGGATATTTCAACGTTTCAGGAGCTGACGAACATACGTTTACCTTCCGAACTGCACAAGATGCTTTGGAGCTAGGTAAGCACTTGCGACAAAATTTGCAAAAGGCATTACAAGCAGAGGATTCGACTGAAAAAGATGAGCTGCTGACAACAGCGATTGTTGGGGCGGGGCCATCGGGTGTCGAATTGTCTGGAACGCTTGCTGATTTGCTACCTCATTGGTATGAAAAGCTGGGTGGAGATCCAGAGGATATTCGAGTTGTGTTGATTCAGCGTGGAGAAGAGATTCTGGGAAAAGGGGTCAGCGATCGCATACGGGAGACCGCAGAAAAAGCATTGGGTAATCGCCGCGCAAGGATTGACATTTTGACTCAATCATCGGTGAAAGAGGTTAAGCCTGGGTCGTTGGTTTACCTAAACGACGAGCAAGAGCACTATCTCGATGCTGAAACAATAGTTTGGACGGCAGGTTCTTCTACTCATCCCCTCGTTCAGTCGCTGCCCATTGCAGATGAGCACTCTGACCGCAGACAGCGTCCTCACACGACATCAACGTTGCAGCTCATCGACTTCCCGAATGTATTTGCTGGGGGAGATTGTGCCGTCAATATCGAAGACCCACAACCTGCAACTGCACAGGTTGCCTATCAGCAGGGGAAAACCATTGCTTATAACATCAAAGCACTGATCGACGAGGAAGAGCTTGAGCCTGCAAGCGTGAACTTGAGAGGGTATCTGATGAAGTTGGGGGTCGAGGAAAGCGTTGCTGAGATACTGGGGAAAGTTAGAATCTCAGGCCATGCCGGACACCTGATTCGACATGCAACTTATCTGAGCCTAATGCCAACCCCAGCTCGAAACATGAAGCTAGGCGCAGAGTGGCTTGCTGATGAAGTACTTGATCAAGTCCTCAACGTTTGAATCCTCGTAAGCTCATCGTTTCAGATTGTTCGAGTCAGTTCAATGATTCGGGCAAAGTTTCAGTCAGACTAAGCTCAAGCACCTCAAAGTCATCCGAGCGCCTATCGTCTGCAAGCGGCCATAACCCAAGGAGGGAGGAAGACTATTAACTATGACGTCAAGGCTTGCATGCGCCTGACTCAAAAAGACTCATGGCTCTTCGCTAGGCGACGTGAGTGAGTTGGTAAACAATCGTTATGACATCGATGGGATCAAAGGGCTTAGAGATGTGATGGTGATAGCCAGCAATACGAGTGTGGCGACGATCCTCTTCACGAGCGTAAGCTGTCAATGCAACAGCAGGCACTTGGCTCAGCTGAGCATCGGGCAAAGCACGCACTTTTTCCAAAAAGCTATAGCCGTCTTCGTTCGGCATCGCGATATCGCTAATGATCACATCGGGGCGAAACCGTTCTATTGCACGCAACGCTGCACTAGCACTACTAGCGCTTTCGACCTCGGCTCCTTGCTGCTCTAGGATTGTAGTCAACAAGTTCAGAGCATCGGCTTCGTCATCTACAACGATGATTTTCGTGCCCTCCAGACTAAAACTAGCTGTAACGTCTGCACTAGCTTTCGAGGGCGCATCCACAGTTGAACGGATAGGGAGCATGACTGTGAACGTTGCACCTTCTCCCAACCCTGGGCTTTCTGCTTGAATCGTGCCTCCGTGAAGCTCTACAAGACGGCGAGTAATAGCTAAGCCTAGACCTAGCCCACCTTTTGCTCTCACGGTAGAACCGTCTGCTTGACGGAAGTGATCAAACACATGAGGAATAAAGTCTGGATGAATACCAACGCCCGAATCGGCCACCATGATCTGTAGCTGATGTTCGAGGGTTGTTACTCGCACTGAAACTTGGCCAGCCCTTGGGGTAAATTTGATGGCATTTGATAGAAGATTCCAGCAGATCTGTCGCAAGCGGTTGGGATCGGCCAAGATCGGACTGATGTTTTCATCTAGGTCGAGGTCAATCGTCAACGACTTTGCATCTGCAGCAGGTCGAAGGGTTTCTATTGTAGAGCGCACCAAGTTTACCGGCTTCACAGGCTGAATCGTCAATGTCATCTGACCGCGAATGATGCGTGACAGATCGAGCAAGTCTTCGATCAGTTGGGTCTGAGCCGCGGCATTGCGCTCAATCGTATCGAGTGCTCTTTGAAACACGTCAGGTTTCAGTTTTCCTCGTTGAATTAGACTAATCCAGCCCACGATGGAGTTGAGAGGGGTACGAAGTTCGTGAGACAGAACCGCTAAAAATTCGTCCTTAATACGGTTGGCTGATTCTGCTGCGGCCCGAGCAGAGCTTTCTTGCTCTAAAAGAGTGAGCCTTTGGGCTTCAATTTGTTTACGTACTGTAATGTCTGAGACGGTCATGACAACGCCGTACACCACATTTTCTGCGTCATGCAGCGGTGCCAACGACAAACTCACATCAACCAACGTGCCGTCTTGCTTTATGTGCTGAAACTCTTGGTTTAGAACCGTCTGACTTTGTAGCGCCTGAGCAAAGCAGCGGTCAAAGGCTTCCTTCTGATCAACAGGAATTAAGGCGAGGGCTCGATCAAACACCTCATTTGCCGAATACCCATAGAGCGCTTCTGCTGCTGCATTCCATGTCATGACTCGCTGGTCATGGGTCAATGTGATGATACTGACCGGAGACGCGTCAACGATAGTTCTGAGCAAATCGTCAGTTTCGCGAAGCGCCTTAGCAACAATTTCTCTCTCATGGCGATCGCGGCTTTCCCGTAAAGCTCTCTCGACACAAGGGACTAAACGTTCGAGCCGCTGCTTTAGAACATAGTCGGTCGCTCCTCTCTTGAGCGCCTCAATGGCTTTCTCTTCTCCTAACACCCCCGAGACCAAAATAAACGGAACTTGGGGGCAAATCTCTTGAGCTAGCTCAAGCGCTAACGCTCCGCTGAATGTAGGTAATACATAGTCTGCCAAGATAATGTCAGGAGTCTCATTCTTCAACTGCTCCAAGAAGTCATGACGACAGTTCACCTTGACTAAATCACGGTCAATGCCACCTTGCTTTAGAGCTGTCTCTAACAGTTCTAAATCGACGGGGTCATCTTCTAAAATCAAAATTCGAAGCTGAGACATTGAAAAACTATTTTGTATTTGAGCAGGCGTAGATAAATACATGTTTAGCTAGGGAATATCTCATGCAGCAGTGGGGTCACACTTACTTTTTCTAGCTTCTAATCCTGACCTTATCTTCTAAAACTAGCTTATGTTCTTTTCTGAAGCTAGTTTTTAGCTTTTCTAAATTCTTGTTTTCTTACCGTAATCGATGAATCAGGCTGCCTCTAAACCGTTTTGATACAAGGCTTAGAGTTTAAATGTGTGACCTAGAACTCGTGTCCGTACCTTATCCTTAGTATCCTTAGAACGGTCTGCGACAAAACTGAGCTTGACTCCATTTTAATTTGCCCGACACTGTAAACACCTCGGTCTTTGGTTCACTGTTTAGACCTGAAATCTAAAAATATTATCTACGTTTTTCCTTTGTCGGACTTGATAATAATAGATGATGGATGATGACAAATATGCGCATCAGTATCACTTATTTATGCAACCTTTAACATAATGATGTGTTTCGGTGCATGTAGCTCATACTACAGGTGAGCCATTATGAGCACAACTTTAAGAAGGCTCTGTATGATGGGAACGGAAACACAGACAGATGTACGTGCAAGATAGAAAAACGCTGCAACAGCAGGAGACCTAGAAATGCTGATGGAATGGTGGATGATGGATGCGCCACCGATGCCGATGCTGGTGTTGGCAGGTATGTTGCTGGCGATCGCCTCCAACCGCAACAAGCGTATTCGCGTCAGCCGCAAATCTTCTACTCAGCCACAACCTGAGCGATCGAACTCTCTAGAATCGAAAGCCGACTCCAAAACTGGGGCTCAGGCTGATTCAAGAAATTCTCCTAGGTCATCTGGAAACCAAAACAGAACTACAAAGAACAAAAATACAACTCTCGAAGTCGATGCGATGAAGTCTTCCCAAGAGCAAGGTAAGCGCAAGTGGCGATCGCCCGTCTTACCCCAGGTTTTGCCTTCTGAACCGCCATCACCAGACCCTATTTCGTTCACAATCAAAGCACCAGAAGCGCTTCGCTCAAACGGTTCACAGGAATAAGCTGCACCTGCAAACAATACAGGCAGGCAAGATCTGCTCGACCCTGTGAAATAATTTACCAATCAAGCTATGTTCACCGTCACCAACCAACACGACAATTTCCAATCATCGACCCATTTCGCGTTTCATCTGTTCCAGCTCGTCTTCAGTCTCCCATTGCTGAAATGACGCTTCCAGAGGGTCGATGCTGGCTCGGTAGGTAGGGCTTTGAAAATCTGTAGCCGTTCCCCAGCCTGGAGTAGCAGCCGTCTTCTGAGATTGACTTGCAGCCCGAGCCGCTTGAGCTTGAGAAATTTCTGCTTGCACTTCCTTACGACGAGCCTGAAGCTGTTGGTGTAACTCCATCGATTGCTGAATTCGCTCTTTAACACCTTTCATCTGGCCCCAGAGCTGATTGCCTTGGCGGAGCAATTCTGCCTCGCGAGCTTCAGCAGGTTTCACGAGATCAAAGCGTTGAGCGGCTTTGGCTTTCTCAATTCGAGTATGCCAGCGCTGAATCTCTTGTGCCGTTTCCAAAATCTGCTGTTTGAGCTGCTTTTCTCGAATGCGAGAGCTAGCGATAAGTCGAAGGGTATCCTCTTCTTGCTCTCGGATCTGTTCCTCAAGCGCTTGAAGTTCGAGATGAGGATGGCTTTTGAGAAACTCTTCGAGTCGGGTTTCCAGAAAACGACTCAGGTCTTCAAATATGCCCATGTAGCAACGTCCTTGTGAACAAACACTAGAATGATTGACCGATGTAGACCGATCGCACATCCCCATTGCGACGAATAATGGCCTCTTGGGCAGAAACAGAGACAAGGCTCCAACCGCTTGAACCAATTTGTGCGCCGACTTCGATGCGGTGAGCCGTGCCGCTATGTTCAAAAATTGCAGCCGAGCGATCGCCTAATTCCAGCAGACCCACGAGAGCATGGCTCGTATCAGGTGAAATATTGGGGATGCTGCCATTGGATTGTGTTGCAGGTTCATCCGTAGCACTGGCGTTAGAGCTAGGAGCAGCAGGAGTTGGAGTCGGCACGACTTCTTCAACAGGCGCTGTCGTGCTAAAGGGGGAGGCAGTCAGGCTCGGCAAGGCGGCTGTCACCTGAGGCGGCTGATAAACCGGAATATAGACCCGCTCTGGCAAGGGAGTACTGCTATCCCGGCTTGCGGTCGAAACGTCCTCTCCATCGCTATCAGGTGCCATGCCCGAAAGGCGATCGGCCTGTTCATAGCGAGCGTCGATGGCGTCCAGAGACTCGGTCATGTAGTTGACAAAGTCGGGTTGAGCAGAATCTATTCCCGAGGAGGCTTCTACAGTCGTTGTCTGAGTGGCGACCCGAGTTTGACTTCGCTGAGCCATCCAAACCGCTAGACCGACGCCTAACGCAACCGAAGCCGAAACAACCAGAGCGACTCGCAGGAGAATTGTCGAAAGTTTGGCAGGCGCTGCACTTTCTTCAGAAGAAGTGCGATCGCCCGTTGCAGCATCGAGAGTAGAAGCCTGTTCTGGAGTATCCAGATCGGCCACGTCTTCTTCAATTCGAGGCGCTAAAGCTCCACCTGCTTCTGAGTTCAGATCCGACAGCGGCAGCGGCTTCAGATCGACATACGTTGGTTTTGAGGATTCAGGTGCTACAGAAACTCCGGTCTGAAGCATCCGGTCAACATCGCCAAAGACATCTTGCATCAAATCATCGGCAGAAGTCTCGGCAAACAGAGTTGGGTTCTCAACAGATCCCGATACAGATTGAGCCTCCGACTCAGACATCTGCTTGGGTACAGCCGTTGCAACGGCCACGCCCTTCGGAGCAGAAGAGTCTGAAAATGCTTCGCTGTCCCCAGCATCTGTATGAGCAGAATCGGCAAGAGCGCGCGCCGCACTACCACCGCTCGAACCCACATGAGGCTGAGACAGGTTCGGATGTGTCGAATGTGAGCGATTGTCGGGAGTGCGACCGTCTTGAGACATGATGTATGCGCTAAGTGACTGCAATGGGGATGTGCAGAGCCGCCATGAAGTCGTGCGAGAAGAGATGGCGATCGCGGATCGGCAACTCAGAACCGTGCAACTATTATGCGACTAAATATGAGATTGAGTCAGGATCTCAATCAACTGTAATTTAACCTCTCTTTCTAGGAATGCACACCTTCTGATGGATTCGAGCGCCAGGTTTTTCAACATAACTCACTTCTACAGGTAGCGTTACGTCCGTTCAGAACATCCAGTAGCACTCATCCGGCAACCCATGGATGTATCGAGGCACTGGATGCATTGAAGAGTACGCCCAGCTCTGTTTACTTTACAAGTTGCCCACCTTCTGACCGGACACCTTTCTGTCTCTCCCCCACTTCTTCACACAGCCGCTGTCTGTCGATGGCGAACTTCTAGGTAGACCAGCAAGGCATTGATATCCGCTGGATTGACCCCGCCAATGCGGGCCGCTTGCCCTACGGTGAGAGGCTGCACTTGAGTCAGTTTCTCACGAGATTCCTTCGAGAGGGTATCGATGGCGTGATAGTCGAGGTCTTTTGGCAAAGGGCGATTGGCTTGGCGGCTTACCTGGTCAATCTGATTTTGCTGTCGTTGAATGTAGCCCGAATACTTGATGTCGATTTCGGCTCCTTCTCGCTCAGCCTGAGTCAGGTCAGAATTGCCGAGTTGATAGTGATCCAGGTTGTCATAGTGAAATCCAGGTCGTCGCAGCAAATCCGCCAGAGTAATCGACCCCTTGATACGCTGCTGAGTGTCGTGGGCGATCGCCCGTCCTACGTCATCATGCTCTTTCACTCGCGTTTCGCTGAGCCGCGTTTTTTCGGTCTGAATATTGTTCTGCTTGGTCTGAAACAAGTTCCAGCGGCGATCGTCAATCAGGCCAATCTCACGGCCAAGGGGCGTCATCCGCTGATCGGCATTGTCAGAACGTAGCAGCAGTCGATACTCAGATCGCGAGGTGAGCATTCGATAGGGCTCTCGCAAATCTTTGGTGCAGAGATCATCAATCAGCGTGCCGAGATAGCTGTGTTCCCGTGGGAAGATCAGCATCTCTTGTCCTCGAACCAAGCGCACGGCATTGATGCCTGCCACAATCCCCTGAGCGGCAGCCTCTTCATAGCCCGTCGTGCCGTTGATTTGTCCTGCCGAAAAGAGCCCTTCAATCTTTTTGGTCATCAGTGTGGGGTAGCACTGGGTCGCAGGCAGGAAGTCATACTCCACCGCGTAGGCCGGACGCATCATGCGGCACTGTTCAAGACCGGGGAGCGATCGCAGCATTTGCAATTGCAAAGTCTCGGGCAGTCCTGTAGAAAACCCCTGAATGTAAAGCTCTGGAATATCCCGTCCTTCTGGCTCAATAAAAATCTGGTGAGAGTCCTTATCGGCAAAGCGTACGATTTTGTCCTCAATGCTGGGACAGTAGCGCGGCCCCTTCGAATCGACCCATCCCCCGTAGATCGGGGAAAGATGGAGATTGTCTCGAATGATTTTGTGAGTCTCAGCGGTCGTCCGGGTGAGGTAACAGTTCATCTGCTCTCGCTCGACCCAAACTTCCGGATCAAAGCTAAACCATCGAACTTCCTCGTCGGGAAGCTGTGGCTCTAGTTTGCTGTAGTCTACGGTGCGCTTGTCTACCCGTGCTGGAGTTCCGGTTTTCAGTCGCCCCGTCTCAAACCCCATGCGGTTGAGGGTATCTGTGAGTCCCACTGCGGCAAACTCTCCGGCGCGTCCGGCATTCATCGACTTGTCACCCACCCAGATGACGCCGCCGAGAAACGTTCCTGTCGTCAGCACCACCGCCCGACACTTGAAGTTCACCCCAAAGTAGGTTTGAACGCCAATCACTTCCTCATTTTTGCCCAACACCAAATCCGTCACCATGCCCTCACGCACGACCAAGTTCTCTTGCCGTTCGACAATATCGCGCATGACACGGGCATATTCGCGCTTGTCAGTCTGGGCACGCAACGCCCACACCGCAGGGCCTCGCGATGAATTGAGCACGCGCTTTTGCAAATATGTGCGATCGGCCATCTTGCCAATTTCGCCACCCAAGGCATCGACTTCATGGGTGAGCTGAGACTTGGCGGGAGCCCCCACAGCTGGATTGCAGGGCTGCCACGCAATCCGGTCAAGGTTGAGGGTGAGCATGAGGGTACGACAACCCAATCGAGAAGCGGCTAACGCTGCCTCGCACCCTGAATGGCCTGCGCCAACAACGACGACATCATATTCATCTTGAAATTCAACCGGAGAGGTTACGGTCATCGTCTTCACTCAATTTCGATCTCAATCGCACTCTCAATTGTAGCGGTATCGTTTAAGGTCACGACTTGATAGGCAAGCCGTGCTATGCCTCTGCTTTGGCGATGAGGGTGCGATGGCGGGGGCTATTTTCGGTCACGAAAGGCAGATCGAATCCTGCCTGTTGAATCGCAGATGCCAGATCCAGGCTGAGATAGTCATCGAGGTAGGGTTCTGTGCTCTTGAGCAGAGTGAACACAAAGGGCGGCATTTTGGCGAATACGTCCGAACCCGGATTCATGTCCATAATGGCGATGTAGCCCCCAGGACGAACCAAGCGTCGAGCTTCTTGCAGAATGGCGATCGCCGCTGATTGGGGCAGTTCGTGAAACATGAGACAGGCTGAGACGAGATCGAACGAGCCTGCTGGAAGTCCAGTCTCCTCAGCCGGGGCGTGAACCCACGTTGCTGGTCGAATCTCATCGGTATGAGCACGGTGGCGATCGCGGTAAGCAGCGACCGCAAGAAAATAAGGCGACAGATCCACTCCGGTCATCGCAGCACCGGGAAACGTGTCTTGCAGCGTCGAGGTACTGAGTCCTACGCCACAGCCCAGATCAGCGATCGCCCCTAGCTTCTCAGGAATCCGTGCTTTGAGTACGTCATGATAGCTCTGACGCAGCGCCAAATCGCCTGCTTTCCCCTTCTCCGGCCAAATGCGCGCATGAACGGCCTGAGCAGCAACCTCCACTTCCATTGCCGGAGTCCAGCCCAGATTTCCTTCGTTGTATGCATGGAAGCTGGTGGTGTAGTAGCTGGGATAGTCCAGGGTGGGATTGGCGATCGCCCCCAGTTCGTCTTCCCAATGAGGCGAGAAGTCAAGGCTTTCTCCGCGCGATCGCAACTCCCTAACCGATTGCCGCCAAGAGACTCCAAGCGATTCCGCCCGATCGACCATCATGGAACGAGCACGGCTTTTCGCAAAGTTAGCTAAAGGCTGAATCGCCAGAATTCCGTTGATCAGGGGCGTTATCAGTCGCCCAGCCACGTTTTGAGAAGAAGGAACAGTCGCTGTCATATCAGCTGTCATATCAAAGGTTCGACTCAGGTTGATCGAGAACATCCGCCAGATCAGCGGATTTCTGTATTCTCGTACAGCGGCGAGGCGATCGCCGTCAACGTGTCAGGATTGTTAACTCTTTTGCTGAGTCGGACGCACCAAGATGTCGTGAACCTGGACATGATCAGGTTGCGAGAGGACATACAAAACCGCTTCCGCAACATCTTGAGGCTGAAGTACGGGGAACTGGCTGTAGGTCTCACGCGCCTTCTCAGCACTCTGGGTGTACTTTTCAGCAAACTCGGTTTCGACAAATCCTGGACTGATGGAAGACACCCGAATCGAACTCTCAGCAGCCCGGAGTTCTTGCCGCAGGCCCTCGGTCAGCGATCGCACTGCAAATTTGGAAGCAGAATACATGCCACTCCCTGGAACGCGGTGGCCTGCCATGGAACTAATGTGAACCACATGACCGCGATCGCCTTTGGCTCTCATGTCTCGCAGCGCTTCACGAGTGCAGATACACAAAGCCACCACATTTACATCCAGCGTTTCGCGCCAAGCTTCAGTAGCCCCTTCCATCAAAGATTGCTTGTGGCCTAATCCTGCATTGTTGATCAGAACATCAACACCGCCCCATTCACTGCGAATGGCATCAAACATCTCAAGAATTTCGGGTTCCTGACGCAGATTGGTCTGATACGTTTTCACCTCTGCACCCAGATTCTGAATCTCGGTTGCTAACGATTCCAGCTTTTCTTGACGACGAGCACAGACAGCAATACGGTATCCGGCCTCAGCAAGACGTAGGGCGATCGCCCGCCCAATGCCGCTCGATGCTCCAGTAACCAGAGCAACTTTCTCTTGAGATTCCATATCCAGATGATTTCCTTCACAAAAGCCCGTGACGAGGATTGAACTCGTGACCTCACCCTTACCAAGGGTGCGCTCTACCACTGAGCTACACGGGCAACGGGCTCAACTCAAAAGCCTTCGCCTGATTCAATCATATTCCAAAGACTGATGGTGGAAGATGGGCCGGGCTAGATTCGAACTAGCGTAGGCATAGCCAGCGGATTTACAGTCCGCCCCCATTAACCACTCGGGCACCGACCCCCGTTCCACACGAATATTGATGTTAGCACACCGTGTGATCCGAATAAACATTTTTTCAGAAGACATTTTGAAACCGCTCGATACCTCCCACACCGCCCTCTATTCCTAGCCTGAATCGAAGTCCGTCCCTTACAGTCCAGATCAGTTGGCAATGTACTTATGACAAGAATGGTTATGACAAGAATGGTTATGACAAAAACGGGCGCGCAAGCACCAAACTTGCGATCGATTTGGCATCCACAGGTTCACCGTCCTGAATGGCCTGCTCCAGTTCAGGCAGCGTCATCAAGACGACTTCAATATCTTCGTCTTCATCTTGCTGAGGAGGCGTTTCTAGCTGTTCTAGGTCTTGCGCGAGAAATGCGTAAATAATTTCATCAGAATAGCCAGGAGCCAGGAAAAATTTTCCCAGATCTCGCCAGCTTCCAGCTCGATATCCAGTTTCTTCCTCAATTTCTCGTTGAATTGTGATCGACGGATTTTCGTTTGGCTCGACTGTCCCTGCCGGAAATTCAAGCAAGCGTCCGGCAGCGGCAAAGCGATATTGACGCACCAGCACCAGCTTTCCATCTGGGGTAACAGGAACGGCTAATGCTCCACCCGGATGGCGAACACATTCCCAATCGCCCTCTACACCGTTGGGCAATCGCAAGCGGTTGACCTCGTAATCAAACTTTCGGCCTCGATAAAACAGCTTGTTTTGAAGAATTTGAGCGGGTTCAGGCTGAATAGACATGTTGATGAGCCGATGAGTGGAGTACACAGACAAGACGAAGACATGCAGCACAACTCTAACAACGCGATTTTACAGCGTAGAGTCGATACCAATTCTAGGGCGTAGAAGGAGTCACCGTCTTGAGCGTTACGCCCCGTTGATCAACATCTTTAAGCAAGCAGGCGATCGCCCGTCGCGTCAGAGGATGCACCCAATCAGGAGCAATCTCCGCCAAGGGAACCAGCACAAACGCTCGCTCGGTCATACGAGGATGAGGAACTTGCAGCCCTTGTTCTTCAATCACATCGTTGTCGAACAGTAATAAATCGAGATCGAGCCGTCTTGGACCCCACCGCTCTCGCCGCTCTCGCCCAAACTGGGTCTCAACGTTGAGCAGCGTGGTCAATAGCTCTCGGGGGGGCAGGTCAGTCGTTAGCAAAGCACAAGCATTGAGGTAATCAGGCTGGGGGGGGCCGACAGCAGCAGTCACAAAAATTGGAGAAACAGCACTGATCTGAAGGCCGGGGGTTTGGTGAAGTTGCTCCAAGGCTCCAATCAAAATGGCTTCGGAGTTGCCCAGGTTGCTGCCTAGGGCGATCGCCGCTTGATGTAGAAATGGAGGATTGTGGAAAGACTCTGCCGCTGAGTCAGAAAACAAACGTGCCATGAACAGTGCCCATCAATAGTGCTCACCCATCATATTCATCCTTTAAGAACGAAATAGATAACTATAGCGATACTAAATCGCTTGAGAACTGCTAGGTGAGAGGGCTGCGCCCGCCCCTCCTCTCATAAATCATTTGAGATTGCTATAACAACAGCAAAACATCTGACAAGATGTCATTACCACGTTGGATCAACATAGAGATTCACCGTAAATCGGCTGACCCCAGCAGGCACAGCTGAGATACAAGAGCAGATCACTTGCCCTCCATCGATTTCAACTTCGCAAGCGTGACATGATCCCATCAGACAGCCAGTAGGAATGCTAATACCTGCGCGGTTGGCAACCTGGAGGATGGTTTCACCCGCTTCTGCATCGATTTCGATGTTGTCAGGCAAGAAGTGAACTTTCACAGTCATACGCGATACAGGGTGCGCTTTACGTCGTAGTGAGACAGGGCATGCAGAAATAAGACGATCTGAATGCTATTCCAAATGGGCAAGAATCGGGGTCAAGTCGATGTAGGACTCTACAATATCTGCGAGAGAATCAAGCGTCACTTCTCGCTGTTCTCGATAGTTTGCAATGCCAGTTGGCAGTGAGCTGAGGCCACGCTGTTTTCGCAAACGATTCAACCATGCCCGTCGCCAAGGGCCGTTGTCAAAAATGCCGTGGAGATAAGTTCCCCAAACAGACAGGCTAGAATCGACCACCCCGAGATGGGGATCATCAAACATCGCTTTGAAGGACTGCTCCTCGGCGTCAGCCGATTCAGATCGCATAATTTGGCTGCGGCCTTGATGAATTTCATAGCCCGACACCGGAAGCCCCATTTGAGGGAAATGTGATGTCACCAGTCGCTGTCGAGCAATTTTTTGCTTGGTAATGACCGTTTTGAGCGGAACCAGTCCTAGCCCCTTAAATCGACCTTCGTAACCTTCAACCCCTTCGGGATCGGCCAGCATTTGCCCCATAATCTGGAAGCCGCCGCAAATACCGACAACCGTTCCCCCAGCAGCGGCATATTCCTTGATGGCGTCCGCCATACCCGTTCGCTGCAAATCAAGCAAGTCGCCGATGGAGGTTTTCGATCCTGGGATGATTACTGCATCAGGATAGCCGAGAGAGTCACGCAGCCCCACATAGTTCAAGGAAACAGACGGTTCTGAATCCAGAGGATCGAAGTCTGTGAAGTTGGAAATACGCCCGAGCCGAACCACCGAAATATTTAAGCCTGACGCATTCTTTTGAGAGGGGCGTTCGAGCAAAGATAGAGAATCTTCAGCCGGAAACGACTGATCGAGCCAGGGAATTACGCCAATGACAGGGATGCCTGTGCGTTGCTCTAGCCAATCGATACCTGACTTGAGGAGCGATCGCTGTCCTCGAAACTTGTTGATCACGATGCCTTTAATCAAAGCCCGTTCATCAGGTTCGAGCAGCTCCAGCGTACCGACCACATGGGCAAAGGCTCCCCCCCGATCGATATCTACGACCAGAATGGTTGAGGCATTGAGGTGCTTCGCCACTCGCATGTTGGTGAGGTCACGATGTTTGAGATTGATCTCTGCTGGGCTACCTGCCCCTTCACAAATGACTAAGTCAAACTCTTCGGCCAGCCGTTGCAGCGATTTCTGAACAGTTTTCCAACCTGGCTCGAAATATTTCTCGTAGTAATCTGCGGCTGACACTTCACCCACCGCCTGCCCACCCATAATCACCTGAGACGTTTGATTACTTTGAGGCTTCAGCAAGATAGGGTTCATCTCGACACGAGGGACGATGCCCGCAGCCCAAGCTTGAACAGCTTGGGCATGACCAATTTCTCCCCCACTCGCTGTGACATAGGCATTGAGCGCCATGTTTTGCCCTTTGAACGGCGTCACACGCCATCCCTGACGACACAAAATTCGACAGAGAGATGCCGTCAAAAACGATTTTCCTGCGTGGGATGTCGTTCCCACAACCATGATGGCTTTCATCGGCGGCCTCCGGAGGTGCACTGGAATAGTTGGGACAACAAGGAAATCGAACTAGGCGTGAGACTGGAGGATGAACGAACCATGGGTTGTGACAGGATGAAAAACATACGGAATGAAGCCAGTGAAAAAATTTCTACGAGACGTTGTGATCAAGACGTTGTGATATCAAAAGTTTCTCATAGAGGAATTGCGGAACTGGCTTTTGTCAGCGCTTCGAACTGAGTTAACCACGCTTACGAAAGCACGCAAACCATATTCCATGATGTGAACCAATGCTCAGAGAATGTCCGAAAAAAACGTGTTCGTTCATGGCTGTAACGACCCGTTTTGATGGCGTCAGCGGAAAAAATTGGTAATTTGAAACCAGCGTGCAGTCGCGTTAAGTAGCTGGTCGAGCCAAGTCGCAGACATTGAGTGACCGTCACGAGCTTTCCATCTGACGACAAGTTGCCGACCGAGAGGCGTCAAGCGAAAGCTGTCGGTCAGGCCTTGCCCATCTACCTCTCGTCGCAAAAGACCTGTTTGAATAAGCCACATAAGCTGGTTTTCAGCTACAAGCTCGGTGAGAGGTCTATGGGTGTAGCGATGGTTGACACCAGTGTTCCCGGCGATCGCCTTCAAGCTCACACCCTCTGTCTGCATCACCTGAAACAGCGGCAACCGAAAGGGAGAACACTTAACAGCACGAGTTGCCCGCTTCATCACTCTCGTACTGTATTGAATAGATTGAGGACTCTGGGATGGAAACGATGTCATAGGATTCAATATGGCTCGAATGCTTCTCACTTGAATGCGGGTAGCACCCAGAGAGATTGACGCTCGAATACGTGTGACACAGTCCATTGTATGAGGTGTCTTTGATTCGGCACATGCATTTCCCTTGCATTTGCATTCATATCTTTCCGACAGACTTACAAAATTTCCAGGTTTGATCCCGCTGTCATTTGTTCAACAGACAAGAAGTGGACGAAATCGTAGCCTGAAATACACTTTTGTCTTCTCTTCATTGGTATCTCTATAGGCTATACACGGAACAATGTGAAAAATCTATGACGTAATGGTTTAGCCTCTGGAAATGTTGTTACAACCTCTCCAGTCGCACTACTCCATCACGAGTGAAGTCACGATTGTTTCTGAAACAACTGAATTAGATGCGCTTCTAGGGTTCCGGTTTAAGATGAGCGATGTGTTCAAGAGACCCATTGCTGACCTTGTAAATGTCTGGTCCAAGAGAAGCCAGCTAGTTGCAGGCAGAATTTACCTTTTGCTCAAAGGTGTTTTGAGGCGCTTTTTCCCAGAGGAAAATTGCCCTTTAAGCACTACTAGCCACACGGCGGGATAAAAGCCCGGGAGATAGTCTGGCGATCGCCAGCAGTTCTCCTGGGCTAAATTTTTAGTGCTGCGGGGCATTGGCCTGTTATCTATTGGCTCACTTACCCTGGCTCACTCATCTGGGAAGACGGCGTTTTGGCGAGGTGTTAGGCAATTCAGACTCACGTTCAGATTTACGTTTAGCTTGACCGCATCTATCTCGAATCAAACACTCGAACAACGACTATGACGAACAACGATTCTCTGTTTCAACGGCCTGATTCTCAAAGCGAAGCGCAGTTTGCCTTAGAGCTTGAAACTCGGTTGCCGATGACAGGCTGGCAGCAGGAAGTCTCACAGGGATTGGAATATGGTCTAGAGGCAGCAGACAGCATTCGCGATCGCACGATTCCCACCTTCTCGCGGGGAGAGTTGCCGCACTTTGCTGGGATTAACACGTTTCTCAAGGCTCCCTATATCGAAGATGTGCGTAAGGTGGGCAACTATGATGTGGCGATCGTGGGCGTGCCTCACGATTCGGGCACTACCTATCGCCCCGGTACTCGCTTTGGCCCCCAAGGGATTCGCCGCATCTCGGCGCTCTACACGCCCTACAACTTCGAGATGGGCATCGATCTAAGAGAGCAAATTACCCTGTGTGATGTGGGCGATATCTTCACGATTCCGGCCAATAACGAAAAGTCTTTTGACCAGATTTCTAAGGGCATTGCTCACATTTTTAGCTCGGGTGCGTTTCCGATCATTCTCGGGGGCGATCACTCCATTGGGTTTCCGACGGTGCGGGGCGTTTGCCGTCACTTGGGCGACAAAAAAGTGGGCATCATCCACTTCGATCGTCATGTCGATACTCAAGAGACCGATCTGGATGAGCGGATGCACACCTGTCCTTGGTTCCACGCCACCAACATGGAAAATGCTCCGGCCAAAAACCTGGTGCAGCTTGGCATTGGCGGCTGGCAGGTGCCCCGTCAGGGCGTGAAGGTTTGCCGCGAGCGATCGACTAACATTCTCACCGTCACCGATATTACAGAAATGGGACTAGATGCCGCCGCAGACTTTGCCTTGGAGAAAGCGTTGGACGGTGTGGACTGCGTTTATATCAGCTTCGACATCGACTGCATTGACGCAGGCTTTGTCCCTGGGACAGGTTGGCCGGAGCCGGGTGGTCTGCTGCCTCGCGAAGCGCTGTATCTGTTGGGCAAAATCATTCGCAGTGCGCCTGTGTGTGGGTTAGAAATCGTCGAGGTGTCGCCCCCCTACGATGTCAGCGATATGACTTCACTGATGGCGACTCGCGTCATTTGCGATGCGATGGCTCATCTGGTGCTGTCGGGTCAGCTTCCTCGTCAAGAAAAGCCTGAGTACATTCACGACGAATGCAACATGAATGTTGACCAAGCTTGGACATAAGATGACGCCTTGGAATCCTTCTCGTCATGTATATGAACAAGGATTCCTCTGAAATGGTTCGACCCTTAAGCCACAGTAGTTTTCTCCTAAAACGCCATGCACGAAACCGACATGACTAAGGCTCTCATTCTCACGGTGAAAGATTGGTGGGAGTCGCAGCCCGATCGCCCGCCGATTGAACGGGTGCATCTGACGGTAGGGAATTTTACCTGTGTCGAACCCGCTAGTCTTCAGTTTGCCTTCGAGGTGCAAACGCGAGACACGTTTTTGCAGGGGGCAATCTTGGAGATTCGAGAAACGCCCTTAATTGCGTTTTGTCATTCCTGTGAGGCGGAGTATCGACCTAGCATCGGCACTCAGTACGCCTGTCCGACTTGCAACGCGCCCATGGACGATATTCGTTCTGGGCGCGAACTCAAAATCGACCGAGTGGAGTATGGGGCGATCGCCACCCCTCAGCCGATGCATTCTGACTAAAACTCTGCCACAGTCCTACAGGTTGACCCAAGGCTATGACAACCATGCCTCTCTCTCCTGAAATTGAAGCGTTGAAATCGTCTCTAGAAGCTCAGGGCGTCAAATATGCCCTAGCCAGCTATGTTGATTTGCACGGCATGTGTAAGGCCAAAATGGTGCCCATTGCTCACCTCGGGCAAATGATGAACGGCTCGGAGCTGTTTACCGGAGCAGCTCTGGATGGGGTTCCTCAAGAGATCAGTGATGAGGAAGTCGCGGCGATGCCTGACCCCAACTCAGCCACGATCTTGCCCTGGAATTCCGAAATCGTCTGGTTTGCCAGCGACTTGTATCTCAAGGGACAGCCCTTTGAGGCGTGCTGTCGCACTATTCTTAAAAACGTGGTGGCTGAGGCGGCTGAGATGGGCTACACCTTTAACCTGGGCATTGAGACAGAGTTTTTCATTCTCAAGGAAACAGAGGATGGCGGCTTTGCGCCTGTGAGCGATCGCGACACGTTGCCCAAGGCCGCCTATGACGTACCGACGCTGCTCGACAACTATCCCATTTTGGATGCTATCGTCAGCGCTATGAACAATCTGGGCTGGGATGTCTATTCCTTTGACCACGAAGATGCCCAGGGTCAGTTTGAAACCGACTTTATGTACACCGATGCCCTGACAATGGGCGATCGCCTCACCTTCTTCCGGCTGATGGTGAAAGAGCTGGCACGGCAGCAGGGCTACTTTGCCTCGTTTATGCCAAAGATAGCGAGCGACAAAACGGGCAGCGGTGCCCATTACAACATGTCGCTGGCCGATATCAACACGGGCCAGAATTTGTTCGAAGATCCCGATGATCCTCGCGGCTGCAAGCTGTCGAAGCTGGGCTATCAGTTTATCGCCGGAATTTTGCGTCACGCTAAGGCGATCGTCGCGGTGAC
>CAKZMO010000471.1 GCA_937128595.1 uncultured cyanobacterium
CAATGCGATGCCCCTACAGCAGGTCATCCATGAGTTGAATCTTTCCGCATCATTCTATGCTAGGCAACGCCCTCGATCGGATTGAGATCCGGGGAGTAGGACGGCAAATAGAGGAGATGGCATCCCGCCTGCTCGATCAATTCCTGGATGCGCCCTCCTTTATCGAAGGAGGCATTATCGCAGACGATGACCTTTCCATATAGCAGAGAAGCCAGCAAGCCTTGCTCTAACCACGCCTCGAACGCCGCTCGATTGCATAGCCTTCATAGGTCATCGGCGCAATGAGGGTGTGCTGATGCCAGGCGGCAATGAAACTCCAATTGACTCCCTCTATTTTGTCGCAACCCTACCACGGCTTGCTATAACGCCGCAAAATCGCAGTCGCTATAAATTGAGCCAAGTTCATCGCGGAGGGTCAGATAACGGTTCCCTTTGGGAAAGGCTTGATGAGCAATGCGAGCCGTTTCAGCTGGCACTAAGCCAGTGGCTTGAACTTAGAGCATGAGGCGATTCCTCCTAGATAACTTCCCTAACCCATGTAGTGGGGTAGGGATAGCTCAATTCTGCCAGGGACGCCGGGTTTCGACTTCGCCAACAGTATCTGTTACTACTCAAACCCCGACTACTAGCCATTTTCCAAGTTGAAGGTCATGGAAGAACGTCCTCTGATCAAGAATCGATTTGTTCTAGAAACCGTGAGTACTCTGGGGTAGACCAGGTTAAGGGCAGACTGCCCTCCACCCGGATGCCCTGGGTGAGGTGAAATTTGAACAGCCGTTCCGCGCCTGCATAGGCGGCAATTTCCGGGTCGCCATCCCAAATGACTTCGGCCCGGCCTGTGAGATAAAGTAGATTGCCCTGCTCAAAATCAATGAACAGCAGGCCAGCTCTTGGGTTCATCTCGATGTTGCCAAAGGTATTGAAGTGGCAGTTGCCCGCAAAGTCGGGCACGGTAAGGGTATCGCCATCAATGCGCACAAAGCCGGGGTTGCCGCCCCGATGGGAGACATCGACGCCCTTGGCCGCTCCGGCAGCGTCATCCAGATAAGCGGTGGCGATAAAGAAGGTATCGGCAGATGCGATCGCCCGACGTTCCGCTTCCCCCAAGGTGGTCAGGGTGTGAATGGGCTTGACCGCAGTCGGGGCAAAAGCAGCGAGATCGAACTGGCGCGCCTGGATGTATTTGGGACAGTTGCCAAAGGTTTGGCTGACTTGAACTTCAAAGCCGTTGGGCGCGATCGCACTCACGACCCCATTCACCCGGTTCCGGCGACGGGTGTGCAGTTCGATGCCGAGAAAGCCAATGTCACTGCCAACCTGCAGCGTCTCAACCAGCGGATCGCCGTGGAGAGGTTGAGCAGCAACGTGCAGTGTGCGATCGTTGGGCGTTGAGATAAAGCCCGGTTCACCTACCAGGATCGACGCCCAGGGATTCCCAGTACTATCCACTGTACCGACTAGAAAATAGGAAAGCTGAGCGTAGAACTGGCGATGCTGCTCGGGCAAAAATTCGCGGATAATCCGTCGGCCAAAATTATCCATCTTGTCCAAAGCGCCCATGCGTTCCTGAATCGCCCGCTCTCCACTGTGAAAGGGAGATTCTGCCCGTTGCCAACCGGGAATGGCCATGATGTTGGTCTCCTGAATTCTGAAAATAATGGTTTTAGTAGGGGCGAGGTTACCTCGCCCCTACAGGGAGTTAGGCTGATCTTTTGAGTTAACGGGCGGGGGCAGTCAACTCCATGCGAATGCCGCCGGGAATGGCGAACATCATGTGCTGAGTGGGACCATTGCCTAACAGTTCCGGCGCGAATTCAATCTCAACACCTGGGGCGGTTTTGAGCTTTTCATGGATGGCATTGAGAGTTTCGAGGCCGTCTACTTGGAAGGCAAAGTGATGCAGACCGACGTTAGTTTTGCGGTTAAAGGGGATGGCGTGATCGGGTTCTACGGCCTGCCACAGCGTCAATAAGCTGGTGCCGTCAGAGACAAAGTAAGCGGGATAGTCAGGCACTTCGCCGACTTGATCAAATTCCAGAACATTCACGAAAAAATCGCGGGCAGCGTTGATGTTGGGAACGGTCAGACCGATGTGATGGGGGCCTTGAGTAAGCGCCATGATGAAAATTCCTCGTGTGGATAAAGGGCCAGTCGAAGCAAGATAGATGTTGGGGATCAGATCAGGCTGTCCCCTGGAATGAATGGTTAGACGTTTATGTCGATTGGGAGGGTTACGCGGCGACGGTAGGGATGCCTACTTTTTGGCTGAGCTGTTCCACCAGTTGAGGAATGGCCGCATAGGCCGCCGCTTTGGACTGCTGGTGGCGATCGTCGCCAAACTCCTGATATTCAATGCGAATGACGTGGTGTTCGCTCACACCCAGTAAGCGGGAAGCGGTGATGATGGCCGTATCCAGATGATTCTGTGCCGCGTGCACGCCGCCAAATTCAAAGCCCCCCTCACCAGAGGCCGTCAAGATGACCAGAATTTTGCCGGTTTGAATGGGTTCAATCGGTTGCTCTCCCCGCGCTAGATCGAAAGAAAAGGTGCGTCCGATGCGAATCACCTGATCAATCCAGGCTTTGAGCGCCGACGGCATGCCGTAGTTGTACATCGGGGTGCCGATGACGATCACATCGGCGGGCTCTAACTCTGCCAGTAGTTCGTCGGATTCTCGCAGGGCGGTGACCTCTTCGAGCGTGCGCTGATTGACGGGTTTGAACGCGGCGGCAATCCAGTTCTCACTAATGGCGGAGGGGGGATTAAGCCCCACATCTCGTGTGATCCAGGTGTCGTTGGGACGGAGCTTTTGCCAGTGTTCGGCAAACGCGGTGGTCAGTCCGCGACTCAGAGAACGGGTGACGCGAGCACTGGCATCAATTTGCAGAATCGTTGTCATGATGGGTGTCCTCAAATAGTGGCTAAGCTGACGGGTTTAATGTGATAGTCGAGCCCAACTTCTTCGAGAAAAATTAGGGGCTGATAGCCATAACTGACGAAGAAACTGGATTTCTAGCAATGCTGAGGGGCAAGTTGTGGTACTCACCCCAAAATGACTGGCTGACTTACGCAGGCTGTAGGCTAGGCAGGCTTTGCTCTAGCACCTGTAGCGCCTCCTGGGTAGACCAAACCGTGTTGGCCAACATCCGATAGTTCACCAGCGCTGAAGCGTAGCCGTCACCTTCGGGGACTTTTGCCCCAGCGGTGGCGTCCTTCACTACGGCGACTTCAAAGCCCTGCTCCAGCAGCTCCCGAAGGTGCGATTCCACACAGAGGTTCGACGACATGCCGCCGAGGATAACTTTGTCGATCCGCTGCTTGCGCAGTTGCAGAATGAGGTCGTTATTTTCAGGGCCATAGACCTTGTGGGGACTGCAAATGACGGTTTTGCCGTCTTCGATATAGGGCTTGTAGATATCAACCCAGTCCGCGCCGGAGCCCTCCAGCCCCTCTAGTTGCAACGGACCAGGGCGATCGAACATACCGATGCTGTGCATGAGATTTTCCAGCGCCCCTTCAAACTTCCAGCGATGGTCTGCCGGGAAATAGTAGTGCGGTGAGATGAACAGAGGCAGATCGTAGGTTTTAGCGGCTTTCATCAAAGCCTCGATATTGGCGACAGTATTGTTTTCGGTGACGCTTTCGCCTACGACTCCCCAGGCAACGCCATTGGGGCTGAGGAAGTCGTTTTGCGGGTCGATAATGACGATCGCGGTTCTTTCGGCATCAATGATCATGCCGGGATTCGGTAAAGACATAGTTACAAACTCCTAAAGTGTTTGGATGGTTGATGACGGTTCATAAGAACCTGGGTGCAGAACACCTGCCTGCCTGTTAGCGGCAGAGAGGCATCCTCTTTAGATCGCCAGCCCTGAGGCCGGGATGATTCACACAACGGGAACACGGGATCGAAGCCAGCTCTGAAACTTTTGAATAGCGGGCGATTTGAGAAACTTGATAGAAAAATTTAGCGCTGACTGGGTAAGGTGACGGTGACGGTGGTGCCAGCGGTAGCGGATGACTCAAGCTTGAGGGAGCCAGCGTGGGCATCGATAATCTGTTGCACGATCGCCAATCCCAGTCCAGTCCCCGTCGCTTTGGTGGTGAAAAACGGTTCAGTCAGTTTGGCTAGCTGGTCGGGCGGTATCGGGCGACCGCCATTGTGAACCTGAAGGCAACTGCGATCGCTCCCTCTAGATGACACGCTGATATGCACGCGATCGCCGTCAGAGACTGCTTCACAGGCATTAGTTACTAAGTTGATCAGCACTTGTTTCAGCTTGTCTGGATCGGCAGACGTGGTAGCCGGGGTCCGGCTCGGCCAGAATTCCAATTGATGGTTCCGGGCGACAGGGGTGTGCTGCAAGGTCTCCAATGTTTCAGCCACCAGTTGATTGAGGTCAACGGCTTGCCGATACAAGGTTTGGGGTTTGGCGTAGAGCAAGATTTGGTCGAGCAGGCGTTGCAGGCGATCGCCATCCTCTATCGCTAAGACCAACCGTTGCTGAGCAGGTTCCGGCAAGTTTTGGCGCTGGCAATAGTCCAGCCACATCCCCACGGTGGTCAGGGGATTGCGGATTTCATGCACAATGCTGGCGGCCAGGGTGCCAACGGCGGCCAGGTGCTCTTTTTCAGCCAGTTGCTGGCGTAGCGATCGCACCTCCTCTGCATAAGCAGCCACTTCAGCGGAGAGAGCCTGCTCACCCTGGGACATCCATCGCCGGGTGGGACTCTGGTGGGATGATGGGCTGGGCGGAAAGAATGGATAAACCGGGTTGGGGAATAGCGATGCGGCTAAAGGTTGTCCACCGCTGGGGAGCATGGGAGTAGGAGGGCGGTTGGCGATCGCCAAAGCCCCTGATGAATCAGACAATTGGGTAGGATTTTTCATGATCAAGGTGCGTCATCTCTGCAACGCTCCGATAGTTGAGCATGGAGAGGAGGGCAGTGGGCTATCCCTTAGCGATGATTACGCTGCGGACTGTTGCGCTGCCGCATCGGCAGTCGCTAATTGCCCAAAGTTGCTCCTGAAACCGGGTTGGAGAATGTTCATCCCCACCTGCACAGCGGGACGCTGCTGCATCGTTTCAACCCAGCGGTCAACGTTGGGAAACGCCGCGAGGGAAATGCCCAGGTAAGGGGTTTTGACCGCAGCCACCCAGGGAAATGTGGCAATGTCGGCGATGGAGTAATTCCCTGCGATATAGGGATAGTGTTCGAGTTGGCGATCGAGCACGTCGAGCAGCCGCAAGGTCTCCCGCTTATACCGTTCAACGGCATAAGAAATTTTCTCAGGTGCAGCGTTACGGAAGTGGCCGAGTTGACCAAACATCGGTCCCACGCTGGCCATCTGGAACATCAGCCATTCCATCACTTTGGCTCGACCCGCGACGTCAAGGGGCAGTAGCTTACTGGCTTTTTCCGCCAGATAAATCAGGATCGCCCCGGATTCAAAAATAGCCAGGTCGTTGTCGCGATCGATAATGGCCGGAATCTTGCTGTTGGGGTTGATGGCCTTAAATGCGGGGGTGAACTGATCGCCCTTGCCAATGTCAATTTTGTGCACGGTGTAGGGCAGTTCGAGTTCTTCGAGCAGAATGGCGGGCTTGCGGCCATTGGGGGTGGTGTAAGTGTACAAGTCAATCATGAGTCAATCTCCTTATGGGTGAATTGTTTGGGTATGGAAGGGAGCAGAATGTTTTGAGTTTTGAGTGAGCTGTCCAACTCAAAATTCAAAACTAATCATTCAAAACTCTTTGACGGTTTTGGCACTGGGTCTGGCCATAGATGCTAACGAGGTAAGGCGTCACGAAAGAGAACGCGGCAGACAACCAGCGATCGCGGTTCATCTCGTTTTGCAGTAAGGCTTTGCCGTGGTTCATCGAAAACACCAGGGAACCGATGATCAACGCCATGCGCACTGCTTGAGGCACAAAGTTCGGATTCCGGAGGCTGCGGCGATAGTCCGTCAAGGTGACGGTCGCAGACTGGGTGCGAGACTGGGTGGCCGTCAGAACAGCATTAGGGCCACAGTCCACGGGCAGACTTTCCCGTTCTCCACCCAGATAGAGCGGCAGGGTATGCAGTCCGTCGCAGGGATTCATTTCAGGTGTTGGGGGAGGGGCTAGCATGGCAATTCTTTCAACTCGGGTTTAGAACTATTGGATAAGCGACCGTTCCCAGCGGAACTTGCGCTCAGACTCCTGGATTGGCACGTCGTTGATGCTGGCTTCCCGGCGCTGCATCTGGCCGTTTTGGGCAAATTCCCAGTTTTCGTTGCCGTAAGCGCGGTACCACTGGCCCGAGTCGGTGCGGTACTCGTACTCAAACTTCACGGAGATGCGGTTTTCGGTGAAGCTCCACAGGGTTTTCTTCAGGCGATAGTCCAACTCGGTATTCCACTTGCGGGCGAGGAACTCGCGAATTTGGTCACGCCCTTGGATGAATTCCGAGCGATTGCGCCATTCCGAATCAACGGTGTAGGCCAGGGCCACTTGGTCAGGGTTGCGGCTATTCCAGGCATCCTCAGCGGCTTGCACTTTGGCCGTTGCCGTTTCCAGGGTGAAAGGAGGCAGCGGCGGTTTGTTTGCGGTCGCGTCAACGACGGGATGAGTAGGCGTTACGAGTTCAGGCATGGGATCGTCCTGCTTTAATTAATGTAGAACGGTCTGTCTAAAGTAAGTATGTAGACGGGTCTGTATATTGTCAAGTGACGTATGTCATTATTCCTTGATGCAAGCGTTAAAATGTTCCTAAATCAGACGCTGTGGTCAAATTGCTCAGGAGAGACTGGGGCAGGCGGAGGCGATCGCCCAGGTCATGGAACTCGTCTCCAGACAGGCGATCCAAGGATATCAACGACGCTGGCAATGGTTGATTTCAAGACAAATAATCAGCAAAAATGCTATTGTGCAGACAAGTCTGTATATTTTTGTCTCTACTATGCCTCGTTCCAAATCGTCTTCCAAGCCCTCAGCCCGCGATCGCATCATGCAAGCCGCATCCACCTTGTTTTATCAAGAGGGAACGCAAAACGTCGGCATTGATCGCATCATCGCCGAGTCCGGTGTGGCAAAAATGTCGCTATACAACCACTTCAAGTCCAAAGACGCCTTGATTGCCGCCTGGCTACAGCAGCGCGATGCGAATTGGCGGGCATGGTTTCAGGAAACGGTGGAAAAGCAGACACAGGAACCTGCTGAACGACTCCTCGCCATGTTTGACGCACTAGAGCAATGGTTCTCTCAGCCTAACTTTCGCGGCTGTGCCTTTATCAATTCGTCGGTTGAGCTGGTTGATCCTGAGCATCCCGGCTATCAGGTGTCGATCGAGCATCAACAGGAAATTCATGACTACATTCTGCAACTGGTAAAGGCTGCCGAAATCAATCATCCTGACGCGGTGGCAGAACAATTGTTGCTGCTGGTGGAAGGGGCAATTGTGGTAGCTATGATGCGTCGAAGCCCTGCGGCAGCAGCCCAGGCTAAGGCCGCTGCCGCAACGCTCATTCAGACAGCTTAGCTTTCCTACAAAGGAACGAAGCAATGGCAATGATCTGCAAGGGACAGGTTGAAAATGTCAATTGCCGTGATGTAATAGGACAAATCTCGTTCATCTATCAAATTTTCGGAATCGTCGCTTAAATTTTAGACAAGAAAGCGAAATTCCATATCTGTTAGGACTTACGCATTGACAGGACAGCAAAGTTGTAGGCTAAGAATCATCAGTGATTGGCATTCGCCCAGTTGTCATCATGCGCCAACCATCGACACCGTCTACAGCTCAGTGTAATAGCACGCTGTACACGTTATTCCTGCTATCAGAGCCAAAATACGTCAGCTGTGTGCGGATCTCAGAAGTACTGGAGCCCCTGAGCCATGACAGCGTGAATCGCTTCCTGCTACGTGAACGCTATACGCCTCGTGACCTATTTGACGAAGTCAAAGGCCATCTCATCTGGTCGGCAGGCACCTTGAGCGTGGGCGACAGCGTAGAAGATAAACCGTATCGTGACCCGAGCAAAAGTGCGTTTGTCGATTACTTTTGGTCAGGTAAACATAAGCGCAGTGTTAAAGGCATTAATTTAATCACGCTTTACTCACGCTTTACTACGCTGATACCGCAGGTAGCTCCTACCCAATCAATTTTAGACTCTACGACAAACAGGAGGGGAAGACAAAAAACGACTACTTCCGAGAGATGGTACTTGAGGTCATTCAATGGGGGATTGAGCCCGCTGGGGTGACGGGCGATAGTTGGTATTCGAGCTTGGAGAATCTAAAGTTTCTCAGAAACGAGAAAGTGGGTTTTCTATTTGGTATTGCCAGTAATCGTAACGTTTCAGTAGAGCGTGGAACGTCATTATCTATAAAGGATATAGACATTCCCGACGATGGCTTGATGGTGTATGTAAAAGCATTTGGTTGGGTCAAAGTATTCTGTCAGCCGTTCAAAAACGAACCGCGATATTACATTCTCTACCAATCAGACTTCACCACTCTTGAACAGCTGACTCACGATGACTTTAAGGCCGTTCATGACGACCATTGGAAGATTGAGTGCTTCCATAGGGTTATCAAACAAGTGTCAGGACTTACGCTAAACAGTTTTAGAGACCAGCGCTAGGATTTGTCTAGAGAGCCGCAAGAATCGTGACCGATGAAAGACTCCATCACTCGCCTAGACTACTGCCAATATCTTTTAGTCAGCCAGATCAATTACACGCTGACGAACTTTGCTGACCACAGTGAGCGCTTCTGCCACGATACTGTGAATCGCTATCTGCGTAGAGAACGGATTACTCCTCACTTGGTCTGGGAAAACGTATCCGCTCAAATTACGGGGACGGAGCAGGGCTATGTCGTGTTTGATGACACGGTTTTGGATAAGCAGTATTCTGCCGCTATCGAGTTGGTTAGACGACAGTACAGCGGCAATGCCCACGGGGTGTTCAAAGGCATTGGCGTGGCCATCTGTCTCTACGTCAACCCTGAAGTAGACCAGTGTTGGCTGATTGACTATCGGATCTACGATCCTGAAGGCGATGGCAAGAGCAAATTGGTGCCTGTTGAGGAGATGCTCAGCCATACGGTTCATCACAAGCAGCTCCTTTTTCACGCGGTGTTGATGGATACCTGGTACGCGACCAAAGGCTTTCCCAAACACCATAAGGTGCAGTATTTCCGGGTCAAGGTGTCTACCCACCGCACGGACTTCGTTGTCACCAACGATACGGCTCAACGCTCTACTCAGGCCACTCAAGAGGTGTGTAGCTTTCGTTGGAAGATTGAGCAACTGCATCAGGAAAGCAAACAGGTGACGGGGCTTGAAGCCAGCCAATGTCGTAAAGCTAGAATTCAGCGCAACCCCATTGGCTGTGCATTATTGGTCTGGGGAAGGCTCAAGCAACTGGCGACGCAGACCGGCACAACGATTTACCAGCTTAAACAGGGGCTATTGGATGATTATCTCTGTCAACAGCTTAAAGCCCCTTCCCTCGAAATGGCTTTAGCGTAAGTCCTATTAAACTCTCCTTAACGTTTGATTAACTTGAGTTAATGACTGGGCATCTACGAAACCACGGGAATTCTGGAGCACCAAGAAATAGTTTTGAGAGAATTCTTGAAAAAACTGAAGACTCAGATGAAATTTAGCGTCAAATTTTACTAAATCGCATTCTAGAGCTTCAAGCAAATGCAGAGAAACGCAACAGATTCAGCGTTTGCTTAACCCTCAGCACTCTAGATGACGAACAGCTTGCTCACTTGATCGAGGCGATCGCCAATATTATCCGACGGCGGCAGGGTTCATAAGCCTGATGATGGCTGGTAGGTGTTTTGGCTTGCTGGTGAAGCAGGCTTCAAGCTTGTGTGTGGAAATGGGTAAGGGGCGTCACCTCTCCTCCAGCTAGTGCTTTTTCAACCTACTAGAACTATTTCAGATTCATTTTCGTAACTGAGGCAGACCCATCACAGGTCATAAAATTCTATTTCCTCTTTCATCAAACATGTTGATGCTGACGTAGAGCGTCAGATTTTCTCGACGCAATACAGGAACGACCGTACCTCTAAGAATGATGATTCCTGGTATGGGACAGACCGCAAACCAATCTGTTCCTTGGTAGTGAACACGCCCCTCCTTTCCTGGATAGATAGACTTAATGACAG
>CAKZMO010000472.1 GCA_937128595.1 uncultured cyanobacterium
ACGAATCAGGAGTCTCCGTGTCTATCTCGAAAAAACAAACCTTGGGCGATCGCATTCGCACCGTTGCTAATCAGCTCCGGCAAGAAGATGACGTGCAAATCAAAGCCACGTCTCGCATCTTAGGAGCCGCTGCTCAACTTGCCCAAAATCACGATCGCCTCATAGACGAGGTTGTAGAGATGGTTGAGGAAGACCTTGATCGAGTTGTCGAACTTTCCGTGAGCAAGCCTTATACAGTCGAACAGCTACAACAACAGTTTGAGAGTTTCAGCGAAGCCAAAGCTCATTTTGACGTAAAGGCAAGAAGCTGGGATTCTTTAGTCAACAAACTCAACGATTCAATCCAATCCTCTTCTCCTTCGAGAGCACCCACAGCAGAATCTGCCTCGTCGGTATCTACTCAGGTATCTACTCACAAAAAAAGCGAAGCTCGAAAACCCACCGTGCAAGTCTCCGTCCCTCAGCGTCTGGAAGGAATTGAGCAAGAGCTTCAATTGATGCGAGCAGATATGAATCGGATCGCACAACTCTTAGAACTCCTAGTAGCAAAGCAGCCGTGAGCGATCTACATCAGGTTCTTCGCCTCAATCATCAATAGCTCTTATTCGTCACAGACAAAACTAGTTTAGACACATAGCAATCTCAAACGATTTGTGAGAGGAGGCGCAGCCCGCGCCTCCTCTCACTTAACAGTTCACAAGCGATTTAGTATAGTGCTACGCGCTGATATCAAACCAATAGTTGATGGAGAAGCCGCGCGGTGCGCGGCTTCTCCATCAATATCTGTCCTAACCTATCTGCGCATTGCTATATCGCTATAGAAAGGACTTGCTACAAAGCAGTCTACTCTTATCCTCTTCATAAAAAATAAGCGATCGGGCTCGATAACTTGAACTTGATCGTATTTTTACTTACTTGTGGAAGTTAAAACTTTTTCATGACTCTGGGATGAGGGCAACTTTCTCCCCACAATTAAATTCGGCTTTAAGCACCGAGTTTTAAGCTTAATTGCCTTCATCTAACAAACAGATCTCCTGGTCAATTTGATCTGAGACACAATCAGAAACCTTCCCCTGTTCTCCGAGGCGATCGCTTTTTCTATGGAGAGCCCATGAGATTCGGAAGTCGATTCCGTATTTTTACGGAGGCGCAATTTTGGATCACTTGAAAGGTTTGCCTGATCATGATCCCCGAAATCTGATATTATTCCGTGGACAGTCTTGTTTAACTTTTTTTAAGGAAGAATGCGTCGCTCTACACTGAAAGAATGTACTGTTCTCATCGCGCAAACTGGGCGATCGCCCCTTACGCTCTCTCTGCGCGTCTGGCCAACGATTGCACTTGTCAGTGTGCTGGTCGCCACGCCATTGGCTATTTTAGGATTCACGATTTACTCGCTGAATGAGAAAAACAGTGCCCTTGAACAGCAAAATGAGAATTTGTCTGAGTCTGCCGATGAGGTCATGCAAGAGATCGATCAGCTCGACTCCGAGATTCAAGACCTGCAAGAGCGTGCCGGAATTCCGGATCGAGCCAGCGCGGCTCCCGATGCCGACCGCGATCGCTCTCGGGGGGGTGTTGCCGTTCAGATTGAGCCAGAAGAGCTGTTGGCGATCGCCAAGACGGCAATTCCCAACCTTGCTTCTCAGTTTCATGGGGAAGTGAAGCCAGCTGTAGCTGAAACATTAGAGGAAGAGGCTGCACGCGTCGCAGCCCGACCCGAAGGACGCCCCGTCAAAGCCGATCTTCGTATCTCTTCTCGTTTTGGGCTGCGCAGCAATCCGTTTGGACGAGGCTATGAAATGCACGATGGCATTGATTTTCCTGGCCCTCAAGGCACCCCAATTAATACCACCGCGCCAGGTACGGTAGAAAAGGCAGAATATCAGCGCGGATACGGATATCATGTTGTCATCGATCATGGCTATGGATATCGCACTCTCTATGCTCACTTGTCTGAAATGGCAGTGAAACAAGGAGACACTGTTGTCGCTGATCAGGCGATCGGTACTCTTGGCAGCACAGGGCGATCTACGGGGCCGCATCTACACTATTCGGTCTACTGGAATGGCGAAGCGGTAGACCCTGTTCGATATCTCAGCTCCTCTCCTTCCAAAGATTGAGCTTATAAAGCTGAAAAATCTTTGACCCTAGGCAAGGTTGAACTGTGGGGTGGGAATTGATCCATTCGCCTTGAGGAATTTTAAATGTTTTGGCAAAAGCGCGCTTCGACGATCACCTATCTTGCAGAAAAGACAGAATTTCAGGGAGACTGCCATGTGGATGGCAACCTCCGGGTTGATGGTATCGTCCACGGCAACGTCGAGGTGATGGGAGATATGGAAATTGGGCAGAGTGGTCTAGTCGAAGGCCCAGAAATCCATGCCCACAATCTTGTCCTACATGGAGTCGTCAAATCGCATATTCACGTTGAAGGGCGTGTCAGCATTAGCCGTACTGGACGGCTAGAAGGAGACGTGTTTGCAAAAGAATATGATGTGGCTCCGGGGGCGCAGATTTTGGGGCATTTCTCGTCTTCCTCTGCTGAAGCACCACCCGAATCTAAGGCTTTACCTATGTCTCAATATTCTGAAATGACTCCTCAGAATCAGGCTGAGCTTCTTCAGCGAGAAGAATATCGGGGTTAGGGTATGCGTCATTCCTGCATAGCTTGAGCTGATGACTGTCAGACCAAAGGAAATTCGCGATGGATTCTCCAGCCCTGTCGGTCATAAATTAAGAGCGTGAGGCGATCGCACACATATTCGAACTCTACCGCCTGTTCTTGTACTTCTGACCAGATGGTTTGAAATGTCATGCGGTCAAGCTTTCTGGAAGCAACAGTGACATGGGGTGCAAAGGTTCGCCGTTCGGGCTTCAGCTCGATGGCTTGGGGCTGTTGCTGTAAGCAGTCAGACACCTGAGCTTGCGTCTGAAGCAGTTCTGGTGTTTTCTCGACATCAATATAGATGACGCGAGGCGGAAAACTTCCAAAGCCAGATAGATGCACCGGGACTGGAGATAGAGTGTGGGACACCTGGGCGATCGCTCCTTCTAGACTCGCAACTTCGGCAATCGGCCAGCGAAACGGGGCCTGCAAGGTAATGTGAGGAGCAGCTTTGGCCGTACTCGTACGATACCGAGCTTTGAGATCTCGAATGACCTGCTGGGCAAAGTCATCCGCTTCGGGCGAGAGCATCAACGCAACGAAAAATCGAGGAGTAGGGTCAAAGGTCATAGAGCTGATAAAACGGTCGGAATGAATCACCGACTCTATCTTCGACCATTAAGCCGTCGGTCGTGCGACAACGATCTGCATGATTTCAGAGAAATCAAGCCTGGAGAAGTTGCAGGACATTGTGAATCATATGCTTGAGGGAGTTCGCTTTTCGCTGCTATTACAGGTTATTGTTGAATCGTTCACACGAATAACGTTTTGTCTGAACCAAGGTATTTAGTACAAAATCGCGGTGAATTAGTCAGGGAGAACCCGAGGTAACCATATGGTCTCTATCGCTGTCATTGACTACGACATGGGCAATTTGCACTCTGCTTGCAAAGGCATTGAAAAAGCTGGAGCCACCCCTCATGTTACCGACTCCGCTGCTGACATAGAGCGTGCTGATGCCGTGATTTTGCCCGGTGTGGGGGCATTTGATCCTGCCATTCAACATTTGCGATCGCGCGACCTCATTCAACCCATCAAAGACGTGATTGCGAAAGGAACGCCTTTTCTGGGCATTTGCCTCGGGCTGCAAATTCTGCTTGAGGGGAGTGAAGAGGGAGTGGAGCCGGGACTTGGTATCGTGCCAGGAATGGTGCGACGCTTTCGCCCAGAACCGGGGATCACAATCCCGCAAATTGGCTGGAACCAGTTGGAGTTGACTCAACCCGAGAGTCCTCTCTGGAACGATCTACCAGAATCGCCTTGGGTCTATTTCGTTCATTCGTTTTATGCTGATCCCAGCGATCCCAGCATTCGAGCGGCAACGGTGACTCACGGTACCCAGAGCGTGACGGCGGCGATCGCCCGCGACAATCTCATGGCCGTTCAGTTCCACCCTGAAAAGTCTTCTCAAGCTGGATTGCACATTCTGGCAAACTTTGTTCACTCGGTTCAAAGTCAGCGGATGCCTGCTCGGGTCTAAGCTACCCTGAGACGATCGTTTTAGTCTCTCAGACCGTCGCACCATGTCAGTCAGAATCTACGGCAATCGCTCAATCAAGACTCTACCCGGACAAGAGACGCGCCCGACGGCTTCGCGAGTGCGAGAAGCCCTATTCAACATTTGGCAGGGTGACATCGTGGGCTGTCACTGGCTCGATCTCTGTGCGGGCAGCGGAGCCATGGGAGCCGAAGCACTCTGTCGAGGAGCCGAGATTGTTGTGGGTATTGACCGGTCGAGTCGCGCTTGTGGCGTGATCCAGCAAAATTGGCAACAGGTTGCTAAATCGCATCAAACCTTTCGAGTCTTGCGAGGAGACGTGCTGCGGCTGCTACCGCAACTGAATGGACAAATCTTCGATCGCATCTATTTTGACCCGCCCTATGCCAGCGGACTCTATGAACCTGTGCTGAGGGCGATCGCCCAACAGCAGTTACTCACCTCAGATGGAGTTCTTGTCGCTGAGCACAGCACGAGTGAACCGTTACCAGAGACGATCGCTCTTGAACTACCGTCTGAACTGCCCTCAGAATCACAGCCTGAAACAGCAATGCTAGTGTGCGATCGCCAAAAACGCTACGGTCAAACAGCGCTCACTTTTTACCAATGGGAGCTTAGCGATTCTGAATGAGCAACAGCAGAAGATTTAGTTCCTTACTCTTATCGAGTGGTCTTGAGACTTTCCACCTTGTTAGAGAATAGATCGGTGAAGATGGTGATGACTCGGCGCTTGCGAGTCTTGATGTTGACGCTCACCGACATGCCCGACTGCAAATCGATTGGTCGTCCTTCCACATTGAGATACTGCTGATCAATCTCAACCCTAGCCGGAAACGTGTAAACCGGACGATTCTCTTGCTGATCGGGAGGCAGAGCGTCAGAGCCAATCCACGCCAGCTCCCCTTCCAAATCACCAAACTCGCTGAACGGGAACGAGTCGATCCGCACATCAGCAGGCATTCCTTCTGAGACGAATCCGATATCCTGGTTGGTGATGTAGACGCGAGCTACGAGGTTATCGCTAGGCACAATCTTCAGGATCGGTTCAGGGGCGTTGCTGTTGATGAAGCCTTCCGTTTGAGCCTGGAGATCAAATACAATGCCGTCGATGGGAGCGCGAATTTCTTGGTATTCGAGGGTTAAATTAGCTTGACTGAGCTGTCCCTCCAGTTCAGTAATTTGTTTGTCGTTATCGACAATCCGTTTGGTGAGGTTACTATCAATTTCTGACAACCGCTTGTCGTTTTCGGCAATGCGGTTGAGGATATCGCTACGAGACAGCGCAACCGTATTGTTCAACTGCTGCTGAGCCTGAAGAATAGAGGCTTCAAGCACCCGTCGCTCTTGCAGCAATCGTTCCAATTCGGACTGGCGACTTAGCGTCTCAACCTGCTGACGCTGCTGTTGAATTCCGGCGATCGCCCCTTCCTCAACCAACGGCGAAATAGAATCCAGAATATCTT
>CAKZMO010000473.1 GCA_937128595.1 uncultured cyanobacterium
AGTTGCAACAGACCAAGTTGGCGGAACAAAGTCTCAGCCAGGGCGATCGCCTTCCTGACGTGATATTGCCCAACGTTACAGGCAAGTCCATTCGACTGTATGATCTTTGGAAGCAAGGGCCACTGGTCATTTCCTTCTATCGGGGTCAATGGTGTCCCTATTGCAACTTGGAGCTGAAAGCGTTGCAATCTGTAGTGGCTCAAGTTAAGGCAGATGGAGCTTCTTTGGTCGCGATTTCGCCTCAAACTCCCGACCCGTCGCTTTCCACTCAAGAAAAGAATGAACTAGAGTTCGAAGTCTTGAGCGATGTGGGCAACTCAGTTGCCCGTCAGTTTGGATTGGTGTTTACGCTGCCTGAGAACTTGCGGTCTGTCTACGAGGGATTCGGTCTCGATCTCCCGGCTCACAATGGCGATCGCACCTTTGAATTGCCGATCCCTGCGACTTACGTGGTCGCGACTGATGGCACGGTGACATACGCTTTTGCTGATGCTGACTATACTCGCCGCGCCGATTCCTCTGATGTGCTACAGGCTTTAGAAACATTGAAAGCTGGCGTATAGTTCAAGCTTTCAATGTCCGTCTTTAGTCGCCTGTAATTGGGCTTTCAGGAAAAGAGTCGTCAGTCGATTCTTGAGAGTCTGATTCAGATTCGGGCGTTGTTCTTGAGTCAGTGTCAGGCTCAGAGTTTTCTGATGAGGTGGTTTCTTGTTGCGCCTCTACTCCCGCACGAATGGCTGACTGCGCGGATTCATGCTCAGCCAACGTGCGACTGAAGACATGAGTGCCATCGTAGCGAGCGACGAAATAGAGATATTGTGTCTCTGGCGGATTGAGAGATTCTTCCAGACTCCGCAGCCCAGGGTTGGAAATGGGGCCAGGGGGCAACCCGGCATAGCGATAGGTGTTGTAAGGCGAGTCAACTCGAATGTTTGCAAAGGTAAGCGGATTTTCAGGGGTTTGACGAATGCCTAGGGCATATTCCACCGTCGGATCGGCTCCGAGGGGAATCCCTTCCTCAAGTCGTCGCGCAAACACCCCCGCAATGGTTGGTCGCTCCTCTTCTACAACGGTTTCCTTCTCGACAATGCTGGCTAGGGTCACCCATTCCAAAAGCGAGTAAGGCGAGTTCTGCGCATCGTAGATTGGCAGAGCAAGCTGGGCAAAGCGGCCCAACATTTGCTCCACCAGCTGTTTTGGTGTCGCATCCGTCGTAATTTGATAGGTATCGGGATAGAGAAATCCTTCGAGATTGGCTCCGTCTGCCTCGAAGACTTCAGCGGGCAACCAGCTATATTGCGTTCCAGAAACATCGCGAGCCGCCTGGAGAAAAGCGCTGGCTTCGACGATGCCTTGGGATTCTAGCGAGGTCGCAATATCAGAAACTGACCATCCTTCGGGTACTGTGAAGCTGTTTTCGGCAACGTCTCCTATCCAGATACGGTTGGCGATCGCCTCCATCGATTCAGTTGGGGAGATGACATAGGTTCCGGCTAGAAACCCGCCTTCCCGGTTGATCAAAGTTTGCCAGCGAGTCCAGGCATTCCAAGCTATCTGCGACTGAATTAGCCCTGCAGATTCGAGATCTTGACCAATTTGTCGAGCGGATGTGCCTTTAGGAATGTCGATTTGTACAGTCGGTTCGCTCTCCTCTAGAATACTGCCGTCTGCCGCATAGGGCTGAGTTGGGGCGATCGCCCAGCTCCACCAACGCCAGCCTAGCCAGCCTGAAATCACGAGAACAGACGGCAAGATTAGCAGATAAAACAACCATTTCGTAGCACGAGCCATAAGCCAGTCTTACACGCTTTAATTAACGTCTTCAAAGAGGACGTTTTCCAATTGGGGACGCACAGCCTGAAACTCTTCTGGAGTGAGGAGTTTTGGTGTTCCGTCGGGCAAAATTCGGGCAAAGAAAAGCAATGGGTCAAGCGGCGTGTAAACCGCATATTCCTGCTCTTCGTGGAAGAAACTAGCGATAAACTGCAGTTGTTCCGACGACATCTCGTCGCCTTCTTCTTCTAAATCGAGGGTAATCAGTTCTTCTTCGTCAGGTTCGGGCAGCTCTCCCGACATCGTTAACGTTAGCGCCGAGCGATGAAGGGTGAGATCTTGTTCTGCAAGAACCGCTCGCGCCGTGTCGAAGATCTTATCAATCTCCTTTGACTCGACATCGACAAGCACCTCCTCTTCTTCGTCTTCTTCGCTCGACTCCCACGCAAAAATATCCACAGAGATATTGACAGGGAGCAGCAAGACATATTCTGTGCTGTCAATGTCTACAGATTGCTCAACATAACATTGGAGCGATCGCCCATCGTCTGTGAGGGTGACAATCGGAGCATCAGAAGCATCAAATTCGTTTTGTCCTGGATTCATACTCGGGTCACTTACCATACAGGCTATCGCTTCAAACCGTGCTATTTGCTCATGTGATTCTATCAGGTTTACCTCGTCCGCGAACGCTACCGATCTGAGATGAAAATTTTCGCAGGGCGATTAGTGCAGTTCGTCCGGATGACGACGTTCGTCTAGCCAGCGTTGCAGAATGATCGCAGCCGCCTTGCGATCGATGAGCGCTTTATTTTGAGAAGGAGCTTTTCGCTCAGATTGAATGAGCTGCTCTGCTTGCACGGAAGTCAGCCGCTCATCGACAAATTCTACAGGTAAGTCCAAGGCTCGCTCAAGTCGAGTTGCGAGTTTTTGCACCTGACGCGCTTGAGATCCAAGTTCTCCATCCATGGTGTAGGGCAGTCCAATGACTAAGACCTGAACCTGTCGCTCTGTTACCCAGCGACGAATATGCTCGACATCATGCAGGAAGGAACGCCGCTCTAGCGTGTCTAATCCCGTTGCAATCAGTCCCGTTCCGTCACATCCGGCAATGCCAATTCGCTTTCTTCCCACATCGAGACCCAGCGCAGAAACCATCCGATGCCTCTCCTATTCAGGTTGCGCCGTCGTGAGGCCACTGAGACGAATCGGAATGGTCAGAGTCTGGGGGAAAGGCTGAGCTGGATTGAGGTCGAGCAGAGGAAGGGGGGTGAACATCCGACTGCGAACTGACATCGTGGGGTGGAACGGGATGCAGCGGTGGCAGCCACGAAAAACGTCCTGGCACGGGCTTTCGACTCGGTTGCAAGCCTTGCAATACTTCAGAGAGCTGAAGCCCTTCAGTCGCAGGCTTGCTTTCTCGTACCTTGTGCCATACCGAGCGAGACATCATAAGGTTGTGTTCGGTTCGCTCAGCGCCAATTTTCTCCAAATACTCTTCTCGCTCGGGCTGATAGTCAGAAGAAGCAATCTCTAACACCTGAGACGGGTAGTTTTGAAGCAGTCGCGCCATAAACGACAACATTTCAGGGTAGAGCCAAGTGTAGGCTGGATGAACCGTGAAGTGAGCCTGGTGGGGCGATCGCCCATCTTGGCTAATCTGGAGTTGAAAATGACCGATTGCAGCCTTACGCTGAGGCTCGAACACATAGCCACAGGTCTGATCTTGGTTGCGAAACAGACGGGTTATGCTATCGATGGTCGATCGCACAACGCCTTTTTTGAAGTCAGAGACATGGCGATCAAAGACTTGCCGCACCAGGGGCGGCATTGAGACCGTGTCCAGTTGATGCAAAAGCGCAGCATCCGAATTGCTGACGGGGCGAAGGTTTGGCAGATCGGCGACATGCTCAGCAAGGACGTTCAGTAAATCAGGTGTGATCTTCCAATAGGTAATCTGTGCTAAGGGCTGGAACCCGTTCTGACGGTAAAGCCCCATGCCGTCTTTGTCATTCACTCCGACTTCGACTAGCCACGTTCGGGCTTCCCAGATGGTGGTGAGGCAATAGCGCAAAAGCTGAGATGCTACTTCTGCCGACTGCATCACTCCGACAGAATCAGAGGTTTTAGCCGCCCCATTTTTGCCCTTTCTAGAGCCGTTTTTTACAGGAGTGGCGATCGCCGATTCAGCATCTCCAGCGCCGCAGGTTGCTTTTTGCCGCTCACCCACTGAGGCTCTGGCTGACTCAGCACTCCCCTCTGCTGTTGATCCCTTATCGCTTGTGCTAGTTGCCACAGGAATCTGAGCCGCCTTCGAGGCAATGCGCTCGATGCGCCAAGTGGTGCGGGTTCGATTGAAAGGAGCGACCTGAATCAACCCCCGAACTTTCCCGCGTGATTCCGCCACATAGGCCGAGAAAAAATTTCTTAAAGGGTTAGGAAACAGACTGAGAAGCTTGAGGGGTGCATACCATTGCCGAAACTTGTTGACACGCTTCAGAACCCTAGTCGGAGGATTGCCTCGACTCTCTGTATTGAAGCCATCGTCAGTTGAGCGCGTGAGTGCTTCAATATCGTCGAGATCGCGATAGTTGCACAGGCGAACGTTAATCTCTGAATTGTTATGGGGAGAAGATTGTGCCATGTTCAAACCTGTTTTACATCGCGCTTTATCATCACCTTTTCAGAATCTACCAGCTTACTGGATGACTTTCTAGATGATTGAAGTTCATCGGGACTTCAACGGAATGTTCCAGATGGCGATCGCGCATTCTACTACCACTTTAGCGGAGGAACCCTGGAATACGAAAGGTTGACCTGATGATTGTGTGGCCACAGTGGGATTCACCGTCACGAAGATCAACAACGGACATGGTTCACTGCGTTATCGTAGCAATAGAGGTCAAAGCGTTGAATCGACTGTTTTTACGGTTGGCTTCATGATAGCGCGACTCAACCGCAAAGACTCCACGTTGGCCAGAAGCTCCATTTCGGGAACGGTTTAGCCTGGAATGGTGTCGAAGTAACGATAAAGAGCCCAGAAATGACCACTTGTGCTTGAGTTTTTTTTGAATACTTTGTGATGACTGGAATCTTAAAGCTAGGACTCGGGATCAGTTTAACGCTGTTGTCAGGGCTGAGCGGTCTCAACTACAAGAATGCTCAGGCGACAGAAACGCAGCTTGAACCTTCTGCGGAAGAGACTGCGATCGCCTCTGTCACTGGGCAAGCTCGGACAGCAATCCAGGCTGAAGAAACTCAGCTCGAAGCAATCCAGGCTGAAGAAACTCAGCTCGAAGATCTTCAGATCGCCGCAGCACCTCGCCTTCGTAACTGGCTAGAATACCCGGTCGATCTTTTCTTGCTTGATCCCAATATTGACCCTGATACCTACGGCGTCATCACAAATCGCACCGTGTCTCAAACTTCGCTGACTACACCGAGCCTCTGGTGGACTCAGGAGCAGTTTGGGGGCAAGCTGCTGGAAAACTGGCTGGCTTATCCCGGCAGCGAAGACGATCCTCGACGTGTAGATTTGGTGGTCGATCGCCAACTGTGGAGCTTGTCTAATTATCTAGAGCGCTACACGTTCGTGAATCGTTTTGGCACTGCTGCGAAGTCTTTTGGCTATAGCATTCGAGTGTTTAACGATCAAGGAAGTCCTCTAGCGACCTATATCTGCGATTTCCCAACCTCACTGCCGACCGAACGGGCGATCGCCGATGCGGGTGCAATTGATACTCATGACTTAAGCTGCGATGTGAGTCTCGACTCTTCTGGCGCGGGTGCCTTGAGAGGGCGGTCGGGTGGATTTGAATCGTTGTTCTGAAGTCTCGTTTCGATGCCTGTCCTGCGCTGCGAGTTCTTCACTAGAGAAAACATCGGCCAGGAGACGCCATGTGAGGCTATGGCGAGCGCCCAGCGATTCCACAATCGGAAAGCGCTGGGTGCTTGCTTCGCAAATGATCTCTTAGGAAGAATAACCTGTCAGGAACACAGGTTCATTCAAGATTTGTATGGGCAGAGAGGGACTCGAACCCTCACAACCGAAGTCGCCACATTTTGAGTGTGGTGCGTCTACCAATTCCGCCATCCGCCCTGGCGATCGCTGTCTTTGTCGTCAGCCTCATTATTATAGTGGATAGACCGCTTATGCAACAGCTTTTGATACGTATTGCTGCTGCCCCACCGATCAATTTCTCTAGCTCGCAAAACGGGCAGCGGATGGGTGAGGGGTGTGGTTTGCACTTCTTGCAAAAGCTGACCGATTTCAGTG
The DNA here is from genome assembly GCA_937128595.1 of uncultured cyanobacterium. Taxonomy (GTDB): domain Bacteria; phylum Cyanobacteriota; class Cyanobacteriia; order CAKZMO01; family CAKZMO01; genus CAKZMO01. The sequence continues at coordinate 6,050 of CAKZMO010000473.1, forward strand.
TCTACACTTGCGTCGTACGAGCGAGCTTGAGCTAGGAACGCATCTAGGTTCAACTGTTGGGAAAGCTGGGGCGAACCCCCTGCTAGCTTCATCAATACCGAAGCCACAACACGCGAGTCTTGGGCAACAAGCATCGCCGCGCGATCGCACGTAAATTCGGCACAGCGAATCCACTGCATCATTTGCGACTGGAGTCCTTGGGTCAAGAGACCGCCCAGCGGCAGTAGCTGATCAGAGGCGAGCAGCAGCAGGTTAGCCAAGGTCAGGTAGACTCCGTGATCGCATTTGAGATGTCCTAGTTCATGAGCTATTACAGCCTGAAGCTCTTCTGGATTGAGCAGATCGACGATGGAGGTGTGCAGCACGATGAACGGCTTTTTTCCTCGCATGGCGAAGGTATAGGCATTTGGGGCAGGGTTTTGCCGCAGATACAGCTCTGGCATCTCCAAGTCGAGAACGGAACACGCTTCTACTAGCAGCTTATGGATATCAGGAAGCTGGCGATCGCTCACTTGAATACTAGAAGCGATGTTGTCGAGATAGAACACTTGCTCAGCCACAGGCCCAAGGAGGTTGCGGACGGCAATGTCTAAACCGGGCAATTGCCGCAGAGTTTGGGTGGCCTTCAGATCGAGGGGATGGCGAAAATGGTCTGATTTGAGACCTTGGAGCAGAGTTTTAGTACCAGTCATCGTTGGTGTGGGGAACGTAGATGGAGCAATCGTAATGCTTCAGTGGAAAATGCAGTCTGGATGTATCGCGAGTGTTATTACTATAGCGAACTCGCTGACCGCGAACCTCTATCGCGGAGCTATTCCGCACTGAGAAATTCGAGGTACTGACGGCTGAGATCTTTCACTGCGAGGTCATATAAGTCTTTGCCATGTTCAGGGGTGGCAAGAGCCGGATTTGAACCCATGCGACCATCGGGATAGCGTCGTCGAAAATCGCTTGGACTATAAATCGGATGTCCTGATGCCGGATTGGGAGAAAGCGTAGCGGTTTTGATCGAGTCAGGATAGACGTATTGGGTCAGTGCCACTTCGCTAGGTGTGGCGTGGGAACCCTCTTCAGAGCCGTAGAGTTCCTTTGCCTTTTGATAAACCGGACGACACATATACCAGTTTGCGACCCGACACTGTACCCGGTCAGCGTCAGGAATTGCCAAATCAGCAAGAACCGTATAGCTTTCAGCGAATGCCGCTTTCAGTGTCGCCACATTGCCACCATGACCGTTGATAAAAAAGAATTTGCGAAATCCAGCGCGGGTAAGGCTGATGAGATAGTCGCGGATGACCAGAATCATTGTGCTGGGTCGGAGGCTGATGGAGCCAGGAAATGCAGTGTGATGCAGTGCCATGCCGACATTGATGGTTGGTCCGACTAGAGCATGAGCAGATTCACCCACACCCTGGGCGATCGCCTCGGCGCAGATTGCATCTGTGCCAATCAAACCTGTTGGGCCGTGCTGTTCGGTGGAGCCGATGGGCATGATGATGCCCTGTGACGATTGGGCGAGATAGGTTTCGATCTCAGGCCAGGTGGAGAGGTGTAGTAACACGATTGGGAGAAGTTAGCTCCTGATTGCAACGCTTAAGACTGTGAGCTTGTGGACGGTTAGATTTTCTAAATTTTGCGAGGTTTAGACCCGTGGCGATCGCCCACCCGGTTTTGTCCCCGTCAGACAATACAAATGAGTCACGCCTTTGATTCTAACGAATTTGCTGATATCAGTTGCGACTGAGCTAGAGCCAGCTTCCGACCAACACATAGGCTCCCCAATAGCGTGGGTGATTGAAGTTGGGATCTTGCAGCATACTGGTTTGGGCAAGCCGAATGGCCTCCGCGCGGGAAATACCGGGTTTGCCCAGATGTTTGTAAAACTCACGGGTGAAGACGACACTGGCTTCGTCATCAAGGCTCCAGAGAGAGGCGATCGCACTTCTCGCTCCAGCCCGAACCGTTGTACCTGCGATTCCTAGAACTTCTCGGTCATCTCCCGTCGCAGTACGGCAAGCACTCATAATCAGAAGCTGAATGGGAGCATCAGAAAGTTGTCGCTCGACACCAAACAGTTCTGATAGATCGTCGAGAGGAATGCGACCCTCAGCATCGAGAATGTATGTGCTCTCCCGGTCGGCTCCAAACTGACCGTGAGTGGCGAGATGAACCACCTGAAATTCTCGCTTGTTAAACTCGTTATTGAAGTTCTGGCGCTTAAACTCTTGCTCTCGCAAGACTGTTGCGTCAATTTCTGAGTTCTCAATCAGATCCATCTCGGCTTTGACGTTGACCAGTTCGGCATATTGGTCGCGAAACTCTGGCGGTGGCTCGATTAATCCTGCGGCCAAAATATTCATGCTGTCTCGGTCGAGAGGTTCAGGATTGCTCACTTCCAAGCCCAACACGAGGTCAACGGCATATTTTTCTGCTAGATATCGTTCTCCGTCATAGAGTGTTGCCATGGGCACATTTCTCAACGAGCCGTCCAGCACAAAGATTAGCGTCTCGATCTGATTTTGCTCCAAATAGGGATCGGCCTGACGAATCAACCAATCGTAAAGCACCGAGCCAACCTGACGAATTCTCTGGTAAGTGTATAGTCCTTGCAGATCGCGACGGAAAATTGTTAACGCCTGACGCACTTCATCCTCCGTGCGATGGATCGGAGTGTAGTGAATCAACGTGTCGTCTTGAGGCAGCTTGACAATCACTTCGAGGCGATCGCTCAAAATGATCGGATAGAGAACGGCTGCACGCTGATTTTGCTCATCAATGACGCGGTCGATCTGAAGCTTTGGCTCTAAACAGGCAGACTGAAAAAAGTTTTCGATCTGGGCGACTTGCAGCGCCTCCATCACGTCGCGGGCTTGTCTCAGGTTGACCTGAGGAATCTCTTTTCCGTCCTGGGGTTGCAACAGCAAATCGACAAACTCTCGATATACCGGCTCTACACTTTTTCTGAAGGTAAACTTCACGTCTGCGTTGGCAGAGACCAAATCCGATCGCAGGAGTTGCAGCGTATTGAATGCTTCTTTATAGGCAGAAATGGCCTGTGGCAGATTTCCCTCTTCTTTCAGCGATCGCCCCAACTGCCACTGCCAGCGATAGCTGATGTCTTGAGCATTGATGGACTGGGACAAAGATAGCGCTTGACGGGTCAAATCTTGAGCCTCATTCCATCGATCGGTCAGCTCGTACAGTTCTCCTAAATGTCCTAGAACAAAGGACTGTGCCCGAGTGTCGTTCAACTGCAATGCCTGTTGGTAAGCATCGGAAAGCAGATTGGCAATCTCTGTCCAGGCGATCGCCTCGTCTTCTAATCCCTGGTTGAGTTCCATCAAGCTTTGAGCATAGTTCACGTAGGCATAGATAGTGGGCCGACCTGGAGGTAGCTCTGACAACTGAGGTTGAATCTGGGCATAGCTCCGGAGGGCTTCAGTCCGGCGCTCCGTTTCGATCAGAAAGCTAAGGCTGTTCAGTGCGGCTTGAGTCCGAGTCAACGGCGTTTCTGCAAGTTGCGCCGACTGCTGATAGGCATCCAGTACGGTTTCGATGAGAGCGTTGTTCGCTCCCTCCTCTGGCGTGCCAACGTCTAGCAACAGATTGATGCGGACACGAGCCAAATTTCCAAGGCTAAGCAAACTGAGAGCTTCGGCCTCCTCGTTACCCAGTTGAGCGGCGATCGCCCGACTTTCGTTCAAAATGGCAGCGGCTTCGCCCAAGTCTCCCGAGACTCGCTGGGATTCACCCAAACTTCTCAAAACAGCGGCTTTTTCCAACGTGTCAGGAGCCGCTGATAGATCAGCCTGCACTGTTTTCAGAATGGCGATCGCCCGTCGATACAAGCCAAGTGATTGCAGCGCTTGGGCGCGGTTGATCTGGCTCATCACGGCTCGATTTGGCAATTCTGCCTGCTTAAACAGTTCAGCAGCCTGTTCCCAAGTTTCTACGGCTGATTCCGGTTCTCCCATCGCTAGATTTAGACTGGCCTTTACATCCAAAGCCTGCGCCCACACACTGAGGCGATCGGATGCGGTGACTGCATCGGATTGAATGAGCGCTAAAGCTTCATCAACACGGGTACGCGCTTCTGTCCATGCTCCCAACTGCTGAGAGGTGAGCGCCAGATTGCTGAGCAACACCGCTCGATCGACAGGATCGGCGGCAGCATCGGTCTGCAAAAGCTGTCGCAACATCATCGCTGCACTTTCATAGCGGCCAGCAGCATAGAGGCGCTGAGCTTCTTGCCCCGAGCTTTGAGCTAGATCGAGAGGTTTGGAGCGAGGGGAAAGTTCTTGATCCTGAGCGGTAGAAGCAGTGGCGATCGCCATTGAGCTACTGTTGGCGGCTTCGCTGAAACCCTTGTTTGAGGCTGTCACTCCTCGCAAGGGCAGCAAAACACAAAGGCTTGCGATCAGCAGAGCCAGAAGGCTATAGAAGGATTGACGATAGTTTAGCCTAGGCTTTCGTCTGAGAAAGTACGCCCAAACTTTGAATGTCTTGTGGCTCGGCTCAGTGCGTCTCATGGGTTTTCCGTAGCCTCAAGTGCATTGTGGACGTACTCACTTGGCGTTGCACATTCGAAGAATGATTTTGGTAGGGGCATCGCATCGCGATGCCCCTACAGCAGGTCATCCATGAGTTGAATCTTTCCGCATCATTCCATGCTGTGCAACGCCACTCACTTTTTATACCCTTAAAAGCATTCGAGCCAAAAATACTGCATGAGTTCGTTAAGAATTGGCTGATGGTGAATGCGATCGCCGGAAGGTTGCAAAGCGCTGATACATAAAACCTTGGCTCAATTTCAATCCGCATATCAAAAGACTGAACAGTAACACCACTTGACATGCTTGTCTGCGATCTTGATTGATGGAACAATGCCCCTCGCTACACTAGACGATAAGAACAGACGAAAATGAAGTGCTCTAGCGAGAGATATGCACGATTCCATGAGCAAGCCGAATCTCTCAGAAACCCGAAAAGTTAAAGATCTCATCTTGCAGCAGTTGAAGTTGAAAGGAGCGCAGACAGCCACTCAGCTTGCAGAACAGCTTGAAGTATCGCCGATGTCCATTCGTCAGCATCTTCAGACCCTCCAAACGAAAGGCTGGGTCTGTTACGAGGAAGAACGCCAGCCGATCGGACGCCCGGTAAAGCAGTGGCAGCTGACCCAGGAGTCGTTCAAGCTCTTTCCCAACCACCACGAAGATTTGGTGATCAGCTTGCTTCAGAGTGCCGAGACCATCTTTGGCAAATCTGGCGTCGAGGAATTGTTACGACATCGAGTTGCTAAACAGGTCAAGAGATATCAGCGGTCTCTCACAGACTGTGAAACTTGGCGCGATCGCACCCAGCAGATGGCAGTCTTGCGAAGTCAAGAAGGCTACATGGCAGAAGTGATTCCCCAGACTGATGGTAGTTTGCTGCTGGTAGAAAACCACTGCTCGATCTGTGCTGCTGCTCAGCGCTGTCCTAAACTTTGCACAGCTGAACGCGACGTATTTGCGACATTGCTAGGCGATGAGGTCAGTATCGAGCGAGTCGAGCACATTCTGCAAGGCGATCGCCGCTGTGCCTATCGCATCACTTCTACGGCTCTCTAAGCTGAAGCTGTGGGAGAAAATGCTAGGCGTTTGTAGGCAGTTGCGACCGCTTTATCGTCACCTACATTGCCAGGAAAGAGCACCACCGGAAGCTGGGGAAACTGAGGATGATTTTCAGGGGTGATGACGATGGAGCAGCCAGGGATAATTTGCCCTAGCAATCGTGCTGTGCTGAGAGCGAGTCCTGTGCTGAGGGTGTCGTTTGAGGTGATGCCACCCTTGCTGATCAGAAAGCCAATGGTGTCGGGCAGCCCCCGCACAATATCCATCAACAGCGAAGACACGGCCTCCCCAAACTGGAGCCGCGTTTCAACGCTGTCAAACGTCAGTTCTTGCCGACTCGTATAGATCGCAGCGGTTTTGCCCTGACGATGCACCTCGCTAACTTGGCTAAGAACGTCGTTGAGCAGCGTTTCTCGTTGAGCAGAAGACTCATCTAGCAAATGCACGACATCGACTTCAATGCCTACAACTCCCTCCGCCAGCAACAATTGCTCAAGTTGAGCGGTCGTTTTTTTCACGTGGGAGCCGACTAAGACGATTCCCGGCTTCTGGTCACGGGCGAACGTGTCCATCTTTTCTGGAGCAACGGGCTGTGGAGGTAAGTCTGCCAAAGCGGTGAGCAAGCTGGCTGCACTCCGAAACAGAAACTTTTTTCCCTGCGCGGCTGCGGCTAGGACATCAGCGGCAAAGTGATCGAGGTCCTCTTGTGTTTCAGCATCTACGGCAGCACACTGATTGTTCTCCAGCGCCATGAGGCGATCGCCTACTCCAGCGCGAATGTCTGCCAGCACGAATCGCTCCACCTGATCGGAAGGAATACGCCCCTTCGTCTTTTCCTCAACGTAATCCGGCAAGTAGGCGGTGCTGTAGCCAAACACCGAATCTTTGGCGAACTCAGTCTCGTGGGTTGGAACTTCTACGCCATCAACCAGCAAATAATGGGTGCTGTCACGGGTGATACGGCCTCCCTCAAAAAATGCAGGAGTGAGGAAATGTGCGTCAAATGGCCCTAGTTCTTCGGCGATCGCATCGGTTTCAACCGGATAGTGGCCTCGCAGAGTCGAGTCAGAACGGCTGACAACTAGGTAATCTTCAGTGCCTGTCTGGGCGATCGCTTCTTTCAGGTTTTTGCACACCTCACGAGTCACCGCATCGGCATTTTCGGGAGTCATGGCGCGGGTATTGGAGAGCACGAAGAAAATAGGAGAGTCATCCAGTAGTCCAATTTTCAACGTCTCAACGTCCCATTTCATCAGCAATAGGCAGCTATGAACCGTTTGAGATCCTGTGGGATCGTCATCGAGAACAATAATTTTGGGGGCACCGGATTGTGGTGTAGTAGACATCTCAATTCTCAACTCACTTCAGAACGTCACCCGCTCTTTCATCCTCTCACGGATTGCAGTAGCTACACTGAGCTGGATCGGCTGTCGAAACTCCGTTGGGAAAGAGAACTTCATGCTGAAACCCGCACTGGTGACACTGATAGATTGCCGCACGAACGAGTCCTGTGGGAATGCCGCAGAGTTCGCAGGGTAGCCCTGGAAGTTGGCGCGTCACGTCAAATCCTGGGGTGTTGCACTGGGGACAGGTTTGATGAATGCGCCGCACGAGATCCTGGGTGGCCTCAGCAATCACTTTCATTCGCCGGGGATTCATCATGGCACGCATGTCTGTCTCCAGATGGGCAGTGGAATTAGGAGCAGTGGCGATCGCCCACTCTACAGCGGTTACTAAATCCGCTTCGCTGACAATGCCCTTGTGAATGGGAGCTTCTATGCCCGGATCAGGGCTTGTGTCGGGATCAATCCGCACCACCAGCCCATGCTCAGGAAAACCAATGGTTTTCGCAAAGGCGAGTGCGTCTTCTACACGAGTCACAAGCTGGTGCCGAAAGTTGGTTTGAGTAGACACCGCTTCGCCCACCACTTCCAGCCCATGCTCAACATCTAGCAGCATCACCAGTTCACGATTGCAGGGCAAAAACGGCAGCGACGGGTGCGGCCCAAAGGTGCCCTCACTGGCAAAAGCAAGGGTCGTTTCCGTCAGCTTCAGTGCGGCTTCAGCCTTGCGTCGTGCCGCTTCTCGCTGGGAGCCTGCCCGTTCTATATCGCGGGTAAAGGTGCCAAAAACATCGGTGTCAAAATCAGTCGGAATAACGGTTTCGATCTCTAAGCCATGCTGCAAGAGGGGAGCCATCACCTGTTCTTTGCGGTGCATGGTGGCGATCGCCCCCAGTCGTCCCCGAAAGAGACCGCTTGGGGATTGACCCTGAGGGATCTGAGATTCTGCGGCCTTGGGCGAATTTGAATCAGACATACGTTTATCCCCTCCTACTGCAATCTCCAAACATGCAAACTCCCAAAGACAGGTACATCACTCTGGCGATCGCATCTTCACCAAAGTTTGCCATAACTCAAGGCGCGGTTGGAGTATCGGATGTCATCGGATGTGCTGGTTTGAGAGCTGGGTTGACCTGAAAGTTCACCCGAGAAACAGCGTTCACACTGGCCTCTTTTCTGAACTGCTAGGATCGGATGGTGTTGATGGCTTGAATTTATGGCCTGAGAATTTCTGCAGATCCCAGCGCCATGAAGCATCGACTTTCAGTTCAATTTTTCAGCTCAATCTAATTTCTTGCATTTCAGGTAATTCACGATGGCGATCGCCCCTTCCCAATCTTCTTCTACCGCCCCAAACCCAGTTCGGC
>CAKZMO010000474.1 GCA_937128595.1 uncultured cyanobacterium
GCCCTGGAGTATGCAGCACCTCTACACGTACATTACCGACCATCCAGTTATCGCCATCACGCACCAGAATAACACTTGGGTCATCCGCGTAGGTGTACTTCCAATTTTCATCACCCATGTCGCTAAGATACATGCGAGCGCCTGTCTCAGCGGCGAGTTCACGCGTACCACTGACGAAATCCGCATGGATATGAGTTTCAGTCACATGGGTGATCTTTAGACCTTCACTGGCCGCCGCATCGATATAGTCCTGAATATTGCGAGCAGGATCAATGATGAGTGCTTCACCTGTCGCTGAACATCCCACCATATAAGACGCTTGCGCTAATTTTTTGTCGTAGAAATACTTGAGTAGCATTACTGTTGCTCCTGTTGATTCAGATTAGTTGGATTAGATGACAGAACGTGTTTCATAGACCCAAGATTACCCACGCAAGGGAAAACCTTGCATCTTCCAAGCCATTGTGCCCCCGCTGAGATTGTAAACTTGCTTGCGGCCACTGCGGACAAGTATGTTTGATGCAGACTTGCTACGGTTACCACTGGCACAGACTACAACTACGGGATCATCACCATCAAGCTCACTGACCCGGTCTGCAAACTGTTGCAATGGAATATTGATCGCCCCGGGCAGATGCCCCCCCTTAAATTCTGCGGGAGTACGCACATCTACCAAGATATGTGATGCTTTTGCATCAGTGAATTGCGACTTATACTCAGTGACTTTAAGACTTTGAAAGCCCTTAGACCGCTTGAAAAACATGATGCTTGCCTTCTTAGCTTTGTATGCAGAATATGATTAAAGTATAAGCAAATTACATTGAACGAATAAGCACCAAAGTCTTATTTAAATCATAATATAAAATTTATGCATTTTATATTTATCGTAATATAATTTCGATGTGAATCAAAATAAGGCTGCCAGATTGCAGCCTTATAGTACGTAAAATTTAGCTGATCGCAGATCGTTAGCGAGTGGCGTAGTCAATCACATAGCCACGCAATGTATGCAGGATAATCCCTGTAAAAGTCGCTACTGTCCCATTGATGAGCAGCAACGCCGTGCCCAGGGTCAACAGTGTGGGGAAGCTCCCCTCTACCTGGTATGTACCCATCACGGCAAAGCCCATCACCAAGCCGATTAACAAGCTAAGCAAACCAGGGACACCGAAAAACAGTAGAGGGCGGTGCTGACTGACTAATTTCAGTACACCATTAAAGGCCTGCATACCATGATTGACAACTGAACGCTTCGGCACTTCTGTGTTATGAACAGTGAGTGGGACTTCCATCACCTTGAGCTTATGGTCATTGGCAGTAGATGGCTGTTCGCTGTTTGCAGTGAAGACTGAACCACCTGTGCTAATTTTCTCAGCAGCCTGCTTGGAAAAAGCACGAAAACCACTCTGGCTATCCATCATACTCACTTCAGACAGTGTATCAATCACTGAGTTCAAAGCCCAATGACCAATGACCCGCTTGTGGGGGATATCGACGGTATTTTCCACGTAACGCGAACCAACGACGAGATCAGCCTCACCGTTCAGCACAGGTGCAGATACCATCGGCAGTTGTTCAGACATACGCTGCCAGTCACCATCCATAATGATGACTGCCTTGGGGTCAAATTCCAGGGCTTGCTTGAAGGCCACATTCATAACGGCAGCGTCAGTAGAGGTTTTATCACCTTCTACGATAGTTGCTCCCGCACTACGGGCAATCGCAGCAGTTGTATCAGTAGAACCTTTATCCACCACGATGACACGATCAGCATGTTCACGCGCCTTAAGCACAACGCTACCAATGAAACGTTCTTGATTGTGACAAGGGATTAATACGACGAGTGTTTGGGCGGTAGACTTTGAACTTGTAGCAAAGAGGTCAAAATTCGCAAGCGTTTCTGTTTCAACTTGTTGGACTACCATGATATTCCCCTCATCGTTTGTGCGCTCTAATTTGGTGGTAGGTTATGAGTACCGGAAACGCTTTCACTCATATTATGTTTACCTATCACATCAGCAGATTACCACAATCTACTGTTAATCCTGCTATAAAAGCGCATCTTTTTACCTTTTTTTCCAAACTATGCAGCAAACCCCTTGAGATAACTCTTAAATTACCTGTGAAGGGAAAAACGTAAATTATTATTTTGCCACGTTGACATGTATAGGAGCGTTGAATTATGGTGATGTGAGTAGTCGAAACGTATCATAAAAATTACCTATCATCGGTGCCATTACAGGGGAAACATATGCACGAACAAGGCTCACCGACGGAACAGGCAGCAGTGAATCAACAAACCACAGTCAACGTCAGCATTCTCATTGTTAATTACAACAGCCTCAATGACATTATGCGTTGCATTCCGTCTTTATTAGCACAGAGCTATGATGACTATGAAATCATCATCATTGATAATGCTTCCACAGATGGTAGCCCTGACCAAATAGCCGAGACCTACTCCAATATCAAACTTATCCGTTCAGAGCATAACCTGGGCTTTGGCGGAGGCAATAACCTCGCTGCCCAACATGCTCAGGGAAAATATCTCGCATTCCTCAACCCGGATACTACCGTAGAACCTGATTGGTTACCCGAACTCGTTTCTACGCTAGAGCAGCACCCAGAAGCAGGTATCGCAACCACAAAATTACTTGTCATGGAAGAACCACATCCTATCAACACAACTGGCAACTACATGCACATCACTGGATTAGGTTATCTACGTGGTTGGCAAGAACCATCGACCGCCTACCCCGAACCCGGTGAGATATTTGCTATGTCTGGCGCGGCATTTATGATGCCACGCACCTTATTTGAGGAAATAGGCGGCTTTGATGAGATCTTTTA
>CAKZMO010000475.1 GCA_937128595.1 uncultured cyanobacterium
GGTCAATGGCTCATCGCGCACGAGCTCCGCAAAGCCCAGCACCGCATTGAGCGGCGTGCGGAGTTCATGACTCATGTTGGCTAAGAACTCACTTTTGGCGCGGTTAGCTTGGTCTGCAATTTCCTTCGCCTGCTTCAGTTCCTCAGCTTGGTAGCGGCTATGCTGAAACAGTTCAGCCTGTTGGATGGCAACGCCCAACTGATCGCTCACCTGACGAATCATACGGCATTCATCGGTCTGCCACTGTCGCGGTTCGCCATTCTGGTAGCAGGCTAGTAAGCCCCAAAGCTGCTGCCCTGAATAGATGGGAACGGTTAGATAGGCACGAACTTGCAGATTTTCTAGAAGCTCTAGGTAACAATCATCAAATTGACGGGTATAAATATCGTTCACAAGGAAATACGGCACATCTTCTGAATAAATACCGCCTTCTGTTGCCTGGAGATAGGTATCTTCGATCGTTAGCGGTTGCTCGGCCATGACACGGGCCGAACAGCGATCGCCTGCTGCAGCATTGCTAATCCATGAATTGTCCGGATCGGAGAGCAGGAGCGATTGCCAATTAGACTGCACCGATTCTGAAATGGCCTGACCACTCCAATCGGGATTGAACTGATACACGATGACGCGATCGCAGCCGAGGGCAAACCGCACCGCCCGAGTGGTATCTCGAAAAATAGTAGTCAAATCCAGACTGCGGCGCATTTGCTGAATCACCTGAGCCGTTGCGCGTTCCCGACGGGCAACGGATGTTAGGCGCGCATTGACGACTTGCAACTCCTGGGTGCGTTCTGCAACCCGCTGCTCCATTTCGGCATAGGCGGTTCGCAGGGCTGACTCAGCACGCTGTCGTCGTAATTCTGCCGAAACTTTTGTCGCAAACAAGTTCACGATGCCTTCGGCTTCTTGGGCATCTCGGAAGGGTTGGTGATGCATCACGCAAAGGGTGCCGAAAGCATTACCTTCGCCGTCTAATAGCGGTACGCCGAGATAACAGGCGGCATTGCATTTTGCCGCACCAGATTCAGGATAGTCTTCGACGAGATTCGAGCAGGAATAATACGTTTGTCTGGTATCAATGACATGACGACAGGGCACCACCTGAAGCGCGTAGGTGGTGTTGGGTAAATGTCGTCCCTCGCTCCAAAGTGACAGCGATCGCACCTCTCCAGCAATGGCATCGTATTCCATCACGGCAGCATGATCCGCCCGAACGGATTGAGCCAACTGTTCTGCAACGGCTGAAACGTAAGATTCGCCTGTCTCAGAACCGGTGACTTCTAGCAAGCTTTGTAGCGTTTCTTGGGCGCGAGTGCGGGCCGCTACTTCTTCCTGAAGTTGTTGATTCAGCGTTTCGAGTTCCTGGGGCGATCGCAGGGCTAGAAATTTGGGTGTCAGTTCTAGTAAGCGAATGGCTGTCAAGCAGGAAATGAAGGCTGTGCAGGCTCGTTCTAGTCCTGAGAGCCAATAATGAGGAAACCACAGCGTCCAAACGTCTAAAACATGACCAATGCCGCAGGACAAAATAAAGGCACTGAACAAAATAAAGACGCCGCTGAATGGAATGTCGCCTCGCTTGCGGACAAAGTAAATGAGAATTGCCGGAATCGAGAAGTAAGCGATCGCAATGAGTAGATCGCTGACAACATGCAAGCTGACCAATGACGTTTGCCAAAGGTAGCAATGCCCGTGGGGAATGTAGGGCTGATTGGAGAACAGTATTGTCTGAATCCAGTCATTCATAGATTGAAAGTAAAGATGGAGCGATAATCACTGAACGTTAGCGAAAACGTCAGCAGGGCAGGTAATACTGATGCACGGAGAATTATCCTCTGAGGTAATGGACCAACAGACGACCGTCAACCGCGACCCCATCACCTTGAGATCTGGAGTTCCAAACGTACTATTTGGGAGCGTTCAATTCCTGTATCCCTGACCCCAGTGAAATGAGTGGATGCAACGCCCAGATCCAACGACAACTTCAACGATAGGCATATGCTCAGGCTCTCACACGATTTAGCTTGGTAGGAGTGGGACTAGAGGAGCAGAGAGTCAGTTGTTTTGGTGAAGCGCCTAAAAGTCACAACACAGTAACGTCTTTCATAATAACAATCTCACCTTATGAGTCTGTTGATTTATGACATTACTATCCATTTCTTTAAATCTGTCCTAAAAGAGTTTTAAAAACGCAACAAAGCTGTTGCACATCTGTTTGGGTTTGAAATGGATCGGGAGCGGTCACGACCCAGAGTTCACCAAAGGCTAGAGTAGGGGATGGCGGTGGCAGGGTTTGCGCGATCGCACGTTTACTAGACAGATCAATGGCCTTATAAAGCAGGCTGACATGGGGGTCAAATCCACTTTTGGGTAGATCCGTTGCGGCACACAATTGGTTTCGCCAGGCAGCTAGGGTGGGTGTCGTCGTGAGTTGAATAAAGACGGTTTTGGAGAAGCGATCGCCCGTTTGGATGCCAGCGGTGGTAAGTTCAAATTGATGGGGGGCCTTAGCCGCAACGCGGTACAACGTAGGAATGATGGCGTCGATAGAGTCTACAATGCCGTGACATAGCGTCATGTGGGGATCGAAGGCAACGGTCTGGTGCTGCTGGGCTAGGGTTTGGATTTGGTGAGTCAGGTGGGGGCGATCGCTGGCAATGGGAACCAGCCAAAGGGAGACAACAGGCATAGAACGTATGGATTCCTAATCCTCGATCGTTAGGGAAGCGGCGGTGCGTAGATGCCGATGTGGTTCGCGACTGGACGCTCACGCATGGGCCG
>CAKZMO010000476.1 GCA_937128595.1 uncultured cyanobacterium
ATCTATCCTGATAGGGACAATATGCGGAAACTTTCTCTCTAATAATATTGTTAGACCGCTGAGTTATCGGTCGGGACGTACTGCCAAGCTATCTGTTTGTGTTCAGGGTTTAGTGAATGCCCTATTCCTGTATGGGCATAAATACATTCATACTGCTATAACAGAGCAAAGTCGCTCAATCTAAAGTTCAAGGTTTCCAAGATGTCTCAACAGAACCCACTCGAACTTGCAAAACAAGGAAATCCAAATGCCATTGCTGCATTGATAAATCGTAATCTTAAGCCTAAAGGCGTAACTGCAAAAGTTAGTCGCAAGGATGACTGTCTGAGGGTCATGCTTGAATCTAATGAAGTTCCCAACCAAGACAGTTTGGTTGAGTTTATTCGTAGCGGCGTTCTGAAACTTGATGTATCTGGAATCAATACTCTTCAAATCTTTGGTCGGCAAGTAGGTGATGAGGTTCCTGTATGGAGTCAAACAATTAGTTTGAAAACACCACCATCATCAATTAATCAACAACCAATATCAGAATCAACAACCAATATCAGAATCGCCGAGTTTACGCCCTCAAAATACTCAAGTCCCTGTTTCCACTCCTAAAAGTAATAATTCCTCAGTCATCGTAAATAGCCCGAATAGTAGCGCAGCTAACAATTCTGGAATTGACGCAGCAAGTCCGATATTGCTTCTGATTGGTTGTTTCTTAATTGGCTTACTTCTCCTAGCCATTAATCCTGCTCTACCAATCTTTACTGCTCTTTTGGCTCTTGGACCTGCTCTGCTTGCCAGTGAAAAAGGCAGAAATCCGCTTAATTGGTGGTGTTATGGTTTCTTGCTATTTATCGTCGCAATTATTCATGCAGCAGTCACTCCAGCGATTCCTGAGCGAGCAAATGTAACTAAAAGACAGTTCTGGCGAGGGGTGAGAATTGCAGCGATCGTACTCGCTGTGCTGTGTATATTTAGTTACCAGTTTACGGAAGAGGGAAGCCCAGCAAGAGCTTTCCTTGGTATTAGTACGCTAGCAAGCATCGTTATGTCAATTGTTGCATGGACACAGAAGGTTTGATTTTGCTACAGAACAGTGCAGAGTAAAATAGAGAAGACTACCACCCTTTTTCTGCATGAGTGAAACTGTCTATATCGAAACGAGTATTTTAGGTTATTTCACTGCTCGGCCCAGTAGAGATCTTGTCGTGGCTGCCAATGTCGAAATAACAAGAGAGTGGTGGGATACACGTCGTGGTAACTTTCAACTTTACACGTCTCAAGCAGTTGTAAAGGAAACTTCCCAAGGCGATGCTCAAATCGCAACCCAGCGGCTCGAAATTATTCGCAATTTTGAGTTGCTTGAACTGAATCGGTCCGTCCTTGAACTAGCAGAGCAATTTCTGGAACGCAGCAGTCTTCCTGCAAAAGCTGATGTTGACGCTGTTCATATCGCAGCCGCAACTATTCATGGGATGGATTACTTGCTCACATGGAACTGTAAGCACATAGCCAATGCCCAAATTCAAAGGAAATTGGCAGAGATCAGTTTTGACTCTGGGTATGAATTGCCGATTCTTTGTACACCCTATGAACTGCTCGGAGATTAGTTATGTATCAAGATGTAATTGTAGAAGAAATTCACAGAATTCGTGAAGAGTATTCACGGTCATTCAACCATAACTTGAAAGCACTTTTTGCTGATCTGCAAAAGCAACAAGCTGAGAGCGGCAGAAAAGTTGTGAATTTGTCGCGGAAGCGCGGTCTAACAACACGTTGGAGCAGGCGGGCGAAAGATCTTGGTGAGGAGGCAAAGGATATTAGCCGCCGCTCAACTTAGCCGTTAGCGGTCAATGTTTATCGCGATCTTGATTTTGCGGAGGGGCGATCGCCCCTCAACCATGCAGTAGACAGTGCAGCAACAATATTGGCAGTGAACGAGTGAGAGCGATCGCCCAAAGCAACCTTCACCCGTAAGAGATGGTGTGTCGGGGTATGATGCCACTAACTAAAACATCAGCGATCGCCCGTTAACAAAGTCATGCTGACGTCTACCCAAGACCTTTTAGAGAAAGCTCAAAAGTATTCCTATGCCGTGGGTGCTTTCAATTTATATAATCTCGAAGGCGCTAAAGCCGTGGTCAATGCGGCGGAAGCTGACAGCAGTCCCGCGATTATTCAAGTTCTGCCTCATATCCTCAAGTATGGCGGCTCTCCCCTGATGGCACTCTTTTTAGAAGCCGCAGACTCCGCTACTGTGCCGATGTCCGTTCATCTCGATCATTGTGAAGATTCTGCTGTCATCGAGATGGCGTTAGCCGCAGGGATTCAATCAGTTTTGGCAGACGGGTCTAAATTTTCCTATCAAGAAAACCTTTCGTTTACCCGTGAAATGACGGCCCTAGCTCATGCTAAGGGAGCTACGGTAGAAGCAGAAATTGGTAGAATTAGCGGCACCGAAGATGGCATGACGGTCGCCGAAAAAGAAGCCAAAATGACCGACCCCGGCCAAGCAAAAGAATTTGTAGAAAAGTCGGGGGTCGATTTTCTCGCTGTGACCATTGGCAATGTTCATGGTCAGTATCACAGCGAACCTCGATTAGATTTTGAGCGTCTGGCCAAGGTGCGTCAGCAACTCGACATTCCCCTCGTGCTTCACGGTGCTTCTGGTTTACCTGCGCTCATGATTCGGCGATCGATTGAGTTGGGGGTATGCAAGTTCAACGTCAACACTGAAGTTCGACAAAAATATCTCCAGTTTTGGCGAGAGTATGGAAAAACTGATTCTCAACGCGATCTCTTAGATTGTCAAAAAGCATCAACGGATGCGATGCAAGAGGTCGTTGCTCAAAAAATTAGGTTGTTTGGCAGTGCAGGTAAAGCGTAGGGCGATCGCCCTCTCACTGGGCGCATCAACGCAGCACCTTCAGAGCCACATGTTTAGGCACTGAAGAAAGAGCGATCGCCATCTTGTGGTGCGATCGCCAACGCACCTCGGAGTATTTTGGGAGCTGATATTGACACCAACATGGTGCGTTTGCTTGACAGCAACCCACCCTCCTGCATCGACACAGCTAAAATCGTGCTTTAGGTAGGTTGGTGTTGAACGGAGTGA
>CAKZMO010000477.1 GCA_937128595.1 uncultured cyanobacterium
AGGGGGGCTAGGGGGGATCTGAAGTAGCATTGACGACTTCTCAAACATCCTCTGAGTCGCGATTGAACTCAGCTACTGGATAAAGTCTTGAACTCAAGTTTGAAGCGAATTTGAAGCGCCTCTATCGTCGATTTTTCAGAGGGCGATTGGATGAAAAATGAGGCTAGTTTTCGGATCAGTTTTGGATCAGAGTTGAGCGACAAAAAAATTCAAAAAAATAAAAAACGTTGCACCTCCTTGTGAGTAAGGGATTGGCGATTTGAGGCGATCGCTCCAAATCCGAGATAATACTTGGCATTTCGGAATAGAAATATCTTATTTGGATAAACACGAGTTAGATTGGTAAGACGGAACAACCGTTAAACCACGGGGATTTGCCCAACCCCACTAATTTGTCTGCCAATGTCCCCGTAGATTCACGATTTCTCCTTATCTCAGTGTCGAGGCTCTAGTTAAGGGGAGTGCATGGGTATGACCTGGTTCCTTATCATCTTTTCAAAGGAGTGAAAAGTCAGAAACTCAAGCGGCTCATTGTTGTCTTCGTTCTCAAGTCATGATCACAATCGCCATTTTAGTTGTCGCTCTCGGATTACTCGGCTGGGGCTTTTTGCGGGCTCGTCCCTACGGAACTCCGGGAATTTTAGCGTGGTTACAGTCCGTAACTCTCATGCTTCCTTGGCTGATTGTTTTTGGCTTGGCAACAACAGGTGTTTTCATCAACCTAGCTGCCATTCTGGTTTTACTTGCGCTATCCGTTGGAGCCTATATTCTCCTAGGAAGTCGCTTACGGGCGATCGCCACTCAAATGCCGCCCACTTCTGCAAAAGGGAACGCTAGTTCCTCTGAGGAATGGTCGTCGTTTCGACAGCCTCCCGGCAGTCAGCCCCTCGACATGTCGTACTTCGCGGAGCAGAAGACGGAAAATCCATCTGACCCAGCTTCGGTTGCTGACTCAGAAAAACCGGAGGGCGCTGCCCAGGATGCAGTTGATGCACCGAACACTGCTTCGGAAAAATCAGAGTCAGGTCTGCCCAGCGATTCAAATCCACAGCCGGCAGATGCATCATCCCAGGGAAGCAGTGTCGATCTGTCTAATGCTGAGGCACTTGTCCCACAAATGCCTGCAGAAGATCTGAAACTCGCTCAGAGCATTTTTGGGATTGATACGTTTTTCTTACAAGAAACGGTTTCCTATCAAGATGGTGCAATCTTCAAAGGTAATCTCAGAGGAGAGGCGGCGAAGGTTCACGAACAGCTATCAGCGGCGCTGCATGAGAAACTAAGCAATCGCTATCGTCTATATGCTCTTATGGGGCCAGAAGGTAAGCCTGTCATGATTGTGCTGCCGACGACGAATGATCCAAAGCCGACCACTCCGACTCAGTGGGCCATTGCAGTAGTATTGGCGATCGCCACCGTCGCCACTTGTTTAGAAGCGGCTGGAATCATCAACGGCTTCGATTTCTTTCAGAATGTAGGACGCATTCAAGAAACCATCATTGTTGGGGGTGGACTTGTTGCGATTTTGGCGATTCACGAATTAGGGCACTGGTTCCAAGCCCAGCGCTATCAAATTCGTTTGAGCCCTCCTTTTTTCATTCCCGCTTGGCAAATCGGGTCGTTTGGTGCGTTGACTCGATTTGAATCAGTCCTTCCCAATCGCAATGTCTTGTTCGATATTTCTATCGCGGGCCCCATCTGGGGTGGCGTCTTATCGTTAGGGTTTTTGTTAATTGGGCTTTATCTCTCACATCAGGGTAGCGTCTTTCAAGTTCCATCCGAGTTTTTCCAGGGGTCTATTCTGGTTGGAACGCTAGCGCGAGTCGTCTTGGGCAACCAAATGCAGGCTCCGCTCGTCGATATTCATCCACTCACGATTGTGGGCTGGCTAGGGTTGGTGATTACAGCCCTAAACGTCATGCCTGCAGGACAGTTGGATGGAGGACGAATCGTACAGTCTATCTATGGGCGCAAAACGGCTCAACGGACGACGGTTGCAACGTTAATTTTCCTCGGTTTAGCAACCTTGGTGAATCCGTTGGCACTCTATTGGGCGATTCTGATCCTCTTTTTGCAGCGGGATCTAGAGCGACCCAGCCTTGACGAGTTAACCGAGCCGAATGATGCAAGAGCTGCTCTTGGGCTGTTGATGCTATTTCTTATGGCCGCGACACTGCTGCCCCTGACCCCTGGGCTAGCAGGTCGACTTGGTATTGGAGGTTAGCATGGCTGCATCCGTTGCACCTATTCTTTTAGTGATAGACGTTAGCACGTTATCATCCACCTCAACCCGTGAATGGCTTAGCTTTTCGCGAGTGGGAGCGTGCTACATCCCTCAGATTGTGTATGAAGAAATGCGCTTTCTCTACGATCGCTCCCCTGATCCTGATCTAGAGCGGGTCGCACGAGATTTCAATCGCTTTTATTCCACCAGCGGTTGGCAAATCACCGATGCCATAGGACATCATATGATTCTCAAGTCGGCGACGGGCTATGCCCTGACGAAGCGACTGCGAGTGTCTCTATCGGTGGCTCGATGTGCCTATGCGCTCTCTCAAAAAAATCCTCGAAGTCTCGTTGTCATGGTTGCGAGCGATCGCTCTATTCTTCAGCGAGTCTATGATATTCAGGCTCCCAATCTGACAGGCATTCAAAGCACGGCGCTGTTACAGTGGTCTCGTTCAGGTCAGCGTCCGGTGGCGATCACCCAAAAGCTGCAAGAGATGAAGGCCGATGGGCTTCTGGAGAGCATGTCTACCAATCTGACCTCTGTTCATCGGCAGTCGTCGGTGCGCTCTGTTCCGTCTGCCTCAAACCGAGTCGCTGTTACCTCTGTCCCTCGCAACAGCGCGGCTCGCAGCTATTCTCTTAATCATTCTTCGAGCGCTCGGAAATCTTCTAATACGGGGCGCAAGGTAACGGGATATCACTCTCGACCGAAAAAGGTGTTTGTCGATTTACCTCCCTGGTTTCCTCAGTTCTTCTCAATGTTCTTATCATTGATTGCCTTAGCTTGTGCAGGGGGAGTCATCTGGATCATCTTTTTCACAAATATGCTCGATCGATTTGTTCCAGCCGAAGAAGCTCTCGGCCAGCGCTCTGCTCATATTCAGGTAAAGAGACAGTGACTTCCTTGAGAATCATGTTCAAGTCCCCCTTAAAAAGTGGGGTTTTTGGGGATCGAAAAACTCTGGAGCGCTATCTAATGCTGTGAGAATTTTGGACTATATGGCAATGCGCAGATAGGTTAGGACAGATATTGATGGAGAAGCCGCGCACCG
>CAKZMO010000478.1 GCA_937128595.1 uncultured cyanobacterium
TTGGTTTTATATCAGCGCGTAGCACTATAGAACTGAACCTTCGCTCAGTTGCTTGCACACCCCCTAGCCGCTGAGAATGCTTAGACAGGAGTTCGCTTTGCTGCTGAGAGCTGGAGTCCTCAACGACGCAGTTTTTGAGCAAACTGACCCAAACTGCGATTCAGCATTGTGATTGGCCAAATCAGCAAAGCTAGTACAGGAATGATTTCCAGCCGTCCCATCCACATGAAGAGGATCAGCACAACCTTTCCTACCCAAGAGAGCTGAGGGTGGGTAATACCCACTGATAGCCCCGCACTTCCTAACGCTGATGCTGCTTCAAACAGAGTATCAGCAAGGGTATATCGTGGGGAGGCGACATGGAGCAACACCATCACTCCACTGATAATCAAGGTAATCCACAACACCCCCAAAACAGCCGCAGATTCAATTCGGCGATTGGCCTCCGCTTCAGTAATCAAGTCTTGTTGAAGCCGATAGCGCATCATTTGATGAGGCAAGAGAGACAACCGCTGAAAACGCCAGCTAATTGCCCTTAACAGAGAATCAACGCGGTTAAGCTTTAAGCCTCCCGCAGTCGAACCCGAAGCCCCTCCAAACACCATGGCGATCGCCAACAAAAGTTTGCTCGTGATACTCCAGCCTTTTTCATCGGTGACAGCGAAGCCGCAAGTGGTAAGCGCTGATGTCCACTGAAAAAACACCTGTAGCCCTGTAATTTGCTTCAAGAAGAGAAATCTTTCTCCAAGCAAAAGTAGCCCTCCAAAGCCTAGAAGCAGCCAAAGCAAGCGATGCTGATCGTCTTTCCAAAGAACACTCAGTCGTTTCTGGCGGAGTAGCTTTGAATGAACCCGAAAACTAATAGCCCCCAGAATCATGATGACAATAATGCCGATTTGAACAGCGGAGCCATAAGCCGCCATACTGTCTCCGGTAATCGAAAATCCGCCTGTGGAAATTGCCGTCATGCCGTGGTTAAGGGCTCCCCACCAATCCATGCCCAAGATTCGTAAGAGGAAAATACCGCCCACCGTATAAACGCAGTAGATCCACCAAATGTTTCGAGTCGTAGATCGGAGAGTCAGGCCGATCATTTTCTGGCGTCCTTCGAATGAATAAAGCTGATATGGATCAGTACTGGGTTCCAACACCGAAATCATCAAAACGATGACACCGACACCGCCCACCCATTCCATTAGCGATCGCCACCATTGCAAACTTTGAGGCAACTCAGCAGCATTAACAGCCATCGATAATCCAGTGCTGGTAAAACCAGAGAAAGCTTCAAATAAAGCATTGAGCGGTTCTTTGAAGTAGCTGAGCGAAAGGGTTGGTTCTGCCTGCGTTGACATTGCAATCCCGATGATGGGAATTGCCCCTAAAAACGGAATCAATCCCCACCCCAAAGCAACTGTAATAAGCGCATGTCGTAGTTGCGCTTGTTTTGCATTCTTGAAAAATCGATACAGCGCCTGACCAATGCCAATAGACAACCCCGACATTAGCAAAAATGGCAGGATGGCGTAGGCTTCACCCGCAATCAAACAAATAGGCAGTGAGCAAAGAGCCATCACCCCTGGAATATGAAATAAGATGCCAACGTCTCGGAGAACGGTCGCCAAATATTTCCAGCTCGTCTTAAACGGTCGGAACATAGAGCAGATACATGTGTGGACACAACTAAAACGAACGGAGGTGTGGCTTCGCTAGGGAGCACACCCCCAGCTAGCGTCGTTTACGTATGGCTACTAGCTTGAAACCCTTAAATTAAATTGTAGAAACAGCGAGAAGAGTCTATGACAGCTTGGGGGATTTCTCAGAATCCGAATTCGTGGCGTTTGGACTCTGGATATTGTCATAGAGTCGCTCCGCAATCACTGCTGCGGGGTCAACCAAGATCTGAATACCCAAGTGTTCAAATAACGCTTGGTGATTGGCGTGTCTAACAAGGGTGGTTAAGTTCTTAATCCCGTATTTTTGTGCCAGCATCATGGTCATAAGATTAACTGTATCGTCGGATGCTGTTGCTACGACTGCATCTGCTTCGCGAGCCTTTGCTTCTTCCCAGATGTCGCTGTTGCTCATATCACCGTTAAAGACCTTAATGTCGTGGTTGTTCAAAACCTGACGAGCTTTTGCTGCGTCGGCTTCGATTAGAGCGACTTGATGACTATCTTTGACAGCGCAGTGAATGAGATGAATACCTTCCGGTTCTGCACCAACTACAATGAGATACATGACACTTTTAATAGACTGCTTTTAGCATTTATCAATTCCTTCAACAACTCAATCTTTCTGAGTTATCGAATCTATTATTTCAATCAAGTACTTCAGTCAAGATTGCAACGTGCTAGGAACATCCCACGTTTGCAAATTTATCAATGTTTGTAGTGCGGGCATTTTGCCAAAGTTGGCAACGCTTCTCTATTGAGAGAAACGAGATGCTCGCACTACTCTAAATCTAAGTCACGGGTTTGCCCTATCTCAGAAGAGTGAGATCAGAGCACTAACGACGGCCACCTAGCCATTTTGCTGCGATCGCCCCTAGTGCGGCTCCGACTATAGGATTACTCAAGAACTTAAGCATGGCGGGCTGATCAGCTAATACGTCTTGAAAGATATCCGGATGGTTGTGGTAGGTGAAAGCAGCCAGTTTAGAGACATCATCTGCACTCATACGTCGGGCGTGGCGAGTCGATAACCCCAAACGTTGCTCTATGTCGCGATCGCTCAGACCACGCTCCTTCAATTGCTTTAGCAGGTCACGAGCAACGTCATCGCGCTCTTTTGGCTTGATCTGAGAAATCGCTTTCTTCAGTTCTGGCTCCATTTGCTGAGTTGAAATCTGATTAGGATGCAATCTCTCCTTAAATATCTGTCGTCGCTCATCGCGGGATGACCGATTAGCAAAATCATCGAAGTTGGCATACTCCTTTTCTGGTTGAGTCGCCGAATCGTCGATACTTTCGGTGTTGCCGCTAGCCAAATCATTCATGATTTGGCGTTTGTAATCTTTGCTGCTTGTCATAGCATCTCCCGTGTTTTTGTTCGTAGTTTCTAGTAAGTGTGGGGTCAAAACTAAGATGAATGGGGGGGTGTCCCTGCCGGAGGCACACCCCCAGATAGCATCGCTTACTGATGGCTACCTACTGAGTAGCTTTGGTACCTTACTGATATTCAATCTGACGAGATGTATCGTCGTAGTTTGCCGTCAAAATGAGTTGTCGGTCGGGTGCATAGACTAGAACACTCAGATCTCGGTTGGGAAAGTTATTGTGAAAACCCTGCATGAGCGATCGCGCCAAGTCACGCACTTCGTTAGGTTGCACGTTGGGCGAAATCACCACGCCTAGCTTGTCGTTGTCACGCACGTAGGCATCATCAATCAATCCTTTGGCAGTCTCCATGACCCATTGGCCATAGCGTTCGCCAGATTGAGTATCCCCTCGCTCTAGCTGACTGTATGCTGACGCTTCAGATGCTGGCAGTTGGCGGCTTGCCTGAGGCGCGCCTCCGCAAGCACTCGTCGTCAAGACTATCAATCCCAAACATAGGGCAACTATCCCCGAACGGATCGATCTAAAGCTGTTCATAGTGTTTTCCTCGTTGCTTGTAATAAGGTCAGAGTTCGAATCTGACCTCACAGATGAAAATAAGTTTGTATCTAGCGTCTGGAGCGTTTGACATTGTAGACTCCCCAATCCCTCATGCCGTGTTGTCCAAGGGTAGAAGCAGCCTCCATAACGTCGCTATTTTGGCCTCTCAACGTTACCAAGTAAGCTCCATTTTCAAGATGACGACTGTAGAAGTGGGCAGATTCTTCGGCAATTCCCAGGTCTTTCATCACGCCCACAACACTAGATGAATCGTCTCGTTCGATCGCGGCAGACAATGCATCTGCGTCAGGCCCCATTACTACCGTTGGCCCAACTTGAGGCAGATGAATATGATTCAAACCCGAAGCTAAATTGGCTGCGCCTGTAAGCGGGTGTCCAGAGTGCATCTGTTCTCCAACAGCGCCGTTCGACTCTGATTCGCGAACCAAAATAGAAAGCATGTGTACTGGAAAGCCTGTTTGCTTGAGATGAGTCAAGGCGTCTTCTAGGTTCTCTTTGCTTTGAAAAACACCCAAAGCACGGCGTTCCTCACCACTCGTCTGCTCAGATGAGACATATGCATCTTCTCTAGAATCACGGTCAATCGTGCTTACGGGATTAGATGCATGAGGCAGGCTAGTGGAATGGGAGTCGTACTCTCGGTGACCTCGGTCTTCATGAAACTTTGGGTCTTGACCGTTTGCAATGCGGCCACTTGTAGCACTGCCATTCGTATGCTCGCGCTGAGACTCATCATAGGGCTGCGAATACACGCCCCAGTCTTCAATTCCTGCGGCCTTGAGAGTTTTTTCAGCTCGGGAAATTTCAGGATCAGTGTCTCTCAACAAGACAAGATAGTCTCCGGCAGCCACACGATCGCGATATTTCTTTGCCCGATGTTCTGGAATTCCCAAGCCAATTAACGCTCCGACCAAGCCACCAGCAAGTGCCCCTGCTGAGCCTCCAACGAGGGTAGTAAGAAGCGTTCCGACTTCTCCAGCAGCAATCACCGGCCCAATCCCAGGAATAGTTAAAGTGCCAAGACCAATCAAGAGTCCAGTCACCCCACCTAAAACGCCTCCAGTGAGGACACCGACTTTACCGCCGTCATCGGAATGATCGCTGACTTCTCCTTTGACGTCAACGCCCGCAATCGGATTCTCTTGCTTGGAGTCTCTGGCGATCACAGAGACGTTTTTCATATCAAAGCCAGAGTCGCTAAGCGCCTGAAGAGCGGATGCGGCTCTCGGGCGATCGGGAAAAATTCCTATTGCTCGTTTGTGTGTCGAAGTCATTGATATTGTCCTCCTGGTAACCGAGTCCTCGGCCTATCTCAACGTTTTACCATTCGGGACGTGCCTAGCCGATCGCCCATTAGATGTAACCAGCGGCGTAAAAAAGATAGATTTTGCGATCGCCCTTTCTCTCTCTAAAGAGGGGCACATAGCCTACGAACTCATAGCCAGGCAAAAAGACCCCGCGACGAAGTCAGGTGTCGCCGACCCGCTGCCGGACAGTCCTCATGCCTAATGAAAGTTTCTATCCTTGCACCTCAATCCAGAGAGTGAATTGAAGGATCGAAAGCCATGTTCTGCGCACCATCGCTGCTGGCTTTAGCTGCAAAACGGAGCTTGTACACAAAACGCTCCCCAGAAACCTAAGCCGATTCCTGGGGAGGCAAATGGGTCATAGACTCGGTGACAGAAATGACCAGAATCTAAGCATTGACATTCACAGATGACCTTGAACTCTAGCTGCTTGCAAGCTGAGGCTCGGCTTCTTTGTTCTTTTGAGCTGAGCCTTGAGTTCCCAATTGAATCAATTCAACTTTATAGCCGTTGGGGTCTTCCACAAAGGCAATCACCGTGGAACCATGCTTCATTGGCCCTGGTTCACGCACAACTTTTCCGCCCTGACCTTTGATGTTTTCGCAAGTTTGATAGATATCATCCACACCCAATGCAATATGACCATAGGCATCGCCCAAGTCATAAGAGTCAGTGCCCCAGTTATGGGTCAGTTCCAACACAGTATGGTCAGACTCATCCCCATATCCCACAAAGGCCAAAGTAAACTCTCCGCCTGGATAGTCTTTCTTGCGCAATAGCTTCATGCCTAGCACGTCACAGTAAAACTTCAGGGATTCGTCTAAGTTACCGACCCGCAACATCGTGTGTAGCATTCGCATGATTTTGTTTTCCCTCGTCTATCGCTATTCAGCAAACAGTGTCTTTGTCTAATGCTTGCGATCTTACTGTGAAGCCGGAAATGCTGCTGAGGGAATTGAATTGGGTTGTTGTCAGCTACATTAGCTGTTGTTTGACTTCTGTCCATTCGCCTCGATGGGGTTTAGACACAATCTGCCACAAGCGATACGGACACTGGATTCTATGAATATCCTTAAAGAACTAGATATTTCAGCGATCGCAGTCTAAACCTGATACATAGTGCTGCACACATTTAGAGCCTGCTTGTCTGTCAATCAAGAGCTTGTGAATCAAGAGTTTCGGTTTTGAATATTTGCAATCCATTTTTGACTTATCCCTCAGAAGTCAGCAGTAAGATTGCCAAAGTAGCTTGTGCCATTTTGACTCGTTTCGACTTGTCTCAGAAAACAGACAATATAGGGTGATTAGTATGATTGGTGCACACGAGGTCTGACTCGGATGCCAATTCGTACCGAATAAATGCGATCGCCTTTGCATCAAGACAGATTTGTTCTCTTGATCTGAGTTAATCTTGGTGTCGTTCGATGGGTTAATTACGTTGTGAGTGATAGGAGTGCACCGTCTATGTACAGCTTGGATACTGCAATTAGCGAGATTAGAGCGCGCGAAATCTTAGACTCAAGAGGTCGTCCCACTGTTGAAGCAGAAGTGCATCTCGCTGGAGGTGCAGTCGGGCTGGCTCAAGTTCCTAGTGGAGCTTCGACTGGAACCTTTGAGGCCCATGAGCTTCGAGACGAGGACGACAAGCGCTATGGAGGAAAGGGAGTCCTTAGAGCTGTTGTTAATGTGGAAGAAAAGATTGCTACAAGTCTCCTCGAAATGGATGCTCTCAATCAAATGGCGATCGATCGCGCCATGATTGCCATGGATGGTTCAAACAACAAGTCCAACTTGGGAGCCAATGCAATTCTGGCCGTTTCTCTGGCAACCGCGAAAGCAGCAGCCAATGCCTTAGACATTCCTCTCTATCGCTATTTGGGAGGCCCTTTGGCTAACGTTCTACCCGTACCTTTAATGAACATCGTGAACGGGGGAGCCCACGCCGACAACAACGTCGATATTCAAGAATTCATGATTGTGCCTATCGGTGCATCCTCGTTTCGAGAAGCCTTACGCTGGGGAGCTGAAGTGTTTGCTTCTCTCAGCAAGGTTCTCAAAGGAAAGAACCTATTGACAGGAGTGGGAGATGAAGGTGGATTTGCTCCCAATCTGGGATCAAACCAGGAAGCTCTCGATCTAATTATTGAGGCTATTGAGAAGTCAGGCTATCGTCCAGGCGATGACGTAGCCCTCGCTTTGGATGTCGCAGCTAGTGAAATGTACGTCGATGGTCAGTATCGCTACGACGGGGCGACCCACTCACCGACGGATATGATTGCTTATCTGGAATCCTTAGCAAGTCAATATCCGATTGTCTCGATCGAAGACGGATTACATGAAGAAGACTGGATTCACTGGCAGCTGCTGGAAGAAAAGATAGGCGATCGCATTCAGTTAGTCGGGGATGACTTATTCGTGACCAACGCTGCTCGTCTTCAAAAAGGCATTGACCAAAATGCAGCTAACTCAATTTTGATCAAGCTCAACCAAATTGGGTCTCTGACGGAAACTCTTGAAACGATTGAGTTGGCTAACCGCAACGGCTATACATCTGTCATCAGCCATCGCTCAGGGGAAACTGAAGACACAACGATCGCAGATTTGGCCGTTGCAACCCGTGCCGGACAAATTAAAACTGGATCACTTTGTCGCAGCGAGCGTGTTGCAAAATACAATCGCTTACTGCGTATTGAGGCAGAACTGGGAGACCAAGCCGTCTACGCTGGTGTAGTCAATCTGGGGCCACGCTTCCGCCCCATGCTATAGTGCTACGCGCTGATATAAAACCAATAGTTTATGGAGAAGCCGCGCACCGTGCGGCTTCTCCATAAATATCTGTCCTAATCTATCTGCGCATTGCTATATATAATTCGTAGCGAAATATCTCAGAGATTAATCTTCTGCATCAGCCTCAGCCGCTGCATCCTCCATCTCCTGAATCGCAAGCAGCAGCTCTTCTTCTTGAGCCTCAAATTCTTCTTCTTCCATATCGCCCATATCAAATGCAAGCTGAAGTGCGAGCAGTCGCTTTTGGAGGTTTCCTTTATCATCTAGCTCTGAATTGGCTTGCTCCAAAATTTTGTTGCCAATCCAAGCAACACCTGTGACTGGAGCGGTAAGAGGAGCCAGGAGAAGATCAATAATCATGCGATCGCACCTTGTGTATTCTCTTCTAAATGAAGATTGACAAAAAGTTTACAGTGGAGCTTGTTAGCAAAATAGGTTGAGCTAAAATCAGTCTCGCTCAATTTGAGCAAAGTTGAAGGGTGCCGTGAAATTGTTGTAACGAATGCGAAGTCTACCCTCAAACTCTGCGTCTAAAGCTTCAACTTTTTGACTGAACTGGGACTCATTATCCCAAGGAATCAAATACGCTGCGTTGTAAATCATCGCGTCTGTCATTGGGTCATTTTCTACGATCTCAACCGCCATCAAATTGAGCATGTCTTGAAAATGATGAATGATTGTTTCCTTGCGATCATTCATCGCTTGTTCAATCGATTGCCCGATTGATACAATTTCTTCCATGCTGAGAGTTTTGCCTTCAAGGCGATCGCGCTCCTGACGCAGTTGGTCATTTTCCTGCATCAACATTTCTAATTCTACTGTTGCATCCCAAAACAGTTTCACACCCACTTCGCGATTGTTTGTGAGCTTCTGAAAGAGCTGAACCAAGCTTTTACTATGAGGTGAAACTAACTGTTCTCGAACCGTGTCCCAGTCTCCAATGACTAACCCAAATTGTAATGGTAAAAGGTTGCGATAGCCTGCTGTCATAGCATCCTCTAACACGCGTTCGTGGCCGAGCAAATTCCTTCGGCTCGCTAGATAACGATTTTGCTGAGCTGCAGAATACAGAAATACACAGTCGTCAACTTGATGCATCTGAACTGGCTGCTTGTCCAACCCTACCAGCTCAAGTTCATGAGCTGCAGGTGCAGGTAAGATTCCATATAAATACAAGCCTTGGTCAGTAGTCATAGTAGATTTAACAGTTGCACTTAAAGTAGCGTTTGTATTGCCCATAGATGCCCTTAAAACTAATCACTAAGTAGTGTTGTCAAGAAAGAAAACAGAGAAAGAAATTAACCTTATGTAACGATATCGAACTCACTGCGTTTAGTTCGTAGATTGAGAAGGTGGAGAGGTGTTAGAGATAGGTTGAGAGGTAAGCACAAGTTGGAGCTTGGCGTGAATCAAATCAATTTGAGCTAGACCCAACTCCGCACTTCCTTCAAGAACAATTCCAACGTTCAATAGCCGATCTAGAAGTTCAAGAATTGAAGGATTATTCGATTTTTCTCCAGGATAGTAGCCTGACTTTGGCAGCAATGTACCCACCTCCCCCAAGTCAATGTTCAAGTCAGCTGGATCAACATCGAAAATTTCACATAAATGAATGACTTGCTCTTCTAGCTTTTGCAGGCTCTCCGCTGCTTTTTCTAGTTCACCTTCCGTGAGCTGATTGTTATCCATCCGTCGGATAACTTGAGCTTCCATTAGTTGACGAATCAGCTCTACAACAGTGAGCAACAACGGAGCTAACCCAGAGTCGCTATTTTGAGATGTATTTTGCCGCAGCGGTAAAACGTCGGACGCTGGTGTAATCGACAGATCGCCTGACGGTGATGCATCAAGAGGGGGCATAGAGATAAACCAGTCACATTAAAAAAGAAGGTGTTTTAAAGTCTTATCGACTTGAATATAGAAGAGCAAGAAATAGAAATTCAATGCGTCTAAATGTTTTTCACAAGCTTGCCAATGTTTGGCAACATGGATCTGCTGAGACAGGATTACTGTTTTAGTTTAGAGCATATCTTTTAGCATCATTTGAAAACAGGAAGATGATTATTTTCAGAAAAAAGTAGGTAGATGCTTACCTGAATGGTTCGTATCTAATCCACAAAATTATAGCTACGACGTGCCGTAATCTTAACTCGCCGTTAGTGCTTATAGAAGAGCAATTTCGCTTATCAATAAAGCTATGGGTTCAAAGAATGACAAACCAAGCTAGTTGAAAAGCCCAAAAGGATCTGATGTTTTAGAACTTGTAGATTCGTTGCTGGAATTTGTTTGCACATAGCGAATTTCAGCCGTTTCCCTTCGAAACTTGTTCTGATAGTTCAAAAATTCTGAATGCCATTCTTTAAACCTTCGCTCACCGTCTTTGACAAGCATTTTGCGATAGGTTTCCGAATCAACGTATTTCTTCTTGTTGGATTCAATCATTGAAAATAATTCCTCTCTACTTTACTTCCACATCTGGTTGCGCCACTGTCGATGAGCTTCGCGAGCTAGTATTTGAAACCGAGCATTAGTAATGCGTCCTTGTTCCAGAAAAAGCTGGGGCGATCGCCCGATAGAGCGCAGCGACTTTACGCTTGGAATGGCCGCACTCGTCGCAATTTGCTTCATAGTCTTGATTCGAATCATAGAAATAAGTCCACTGCAGAAGATGTGCCTATAGAATATCAGTTACTCGCGATCCAACCAGCGTAAAACTTGCGACGTAAGCTTCTTAGTTTTCGTAGAATACAAAGCCATATCAGTAAAAGTTTTACAGAAGTAGAAAAGCTCAAAGCTGGTAAAGCCAAGCGGGAGTCTGCCCCAAGGTAGCAATACAAAAGCTGAGATTTTTAACCCGATCAAATGTGCTCTATCCTAAAGCTTCACTCTGAGGGGGAGAAGTAGCCTCCGGTTCGGCAGAACGGAGCGATCGCAGCTCACTTTCTAATCCTTCAATTCGTGATTGAAGTTGTTGATTTGCTTCTAACATTTTTTGTGTATTGCTGTTGAGATATGGATCGCTCTCCCACCAGTTGATGCCGATTTCCCTCGCCTTATCTACTGATGAGATGAGTAGCCGAATACGGATTGAAAGCAATTCGGTTGATCCGACAGAGACAGAAATGTCTCCTGCAATCACAATCCCTTTATCAAGGACTCGCTCTAGCACATCAGCCAGAGACGAACCTTGGGTTGCAGTTGTGATGCGACGAGACTCTGCCGTCGGGCGAGTTGGAGTAACAGTCATGGTAGTTCACCTCGGATGGTATTGCGTTGCAGCGGCTGATCGATTGCGCTGGCGTGCATTGGAGATCGGGACAGTGATGACGTCATACCATTTGAAGCTGTTCCCGACGATGAAGCAGCGCTTCCAGGAGTTTGGGGCGCAATGAGTCCGCGAATAGAGAGTGCTCTGAGTGCATGAATCGTTTCGAGTTTGCTGATGCCGAGAGCTTCGCTAATTTCAGAGGGACGTGCATTCTGAAACTGCTGGAGATAATCATAGACCTCTTGCTCAAAAGGAGCCGCATCACTCAACAGCACTCGAGATGAGTCAGCAGTCAGTTTTGGCGACGAGTCTGCGGTGGCAACCTCCGTCTCAACTTCAGACTGAGGCGTTTCTACAGGTGGAATTGCATCGACTTGAGTTGCGGACTCTGACTCAACCGCGTTAGGTACTGCTTGACCTTGAACTGAAGTAGAAGTCTCAAAACCTGTCGAACTAGCCGTCTCAACCTGATTCTTGTCTGAACCTTCATTGTGAAGGTTTACGTCATCTGACAGTGCGACTTGGGAAAGGCTCAAGGACTCATCCGAAAACTCTAGACTTGGTAAGTCGAAGTCTGGAATATCTTCGCCTGGTTCAAACCTGACACTTACAAGCCCACCTTTGGCGATCGCCTCTGCTTCGTCTGAATCAAGGTGTTCGCCCTCCTCGAAAATCTTTTTCAAATCTTCTGGTAGTTCTGTCGCTGATTCAGAATTCACAGTTTCATACTGCGGTTCTTGTGATGTAGAAGGCACCCTTTCAAGCTTTCCCGGCAGATAATCCTCCGCTGTTGGCGTTTGTTCTGCAGGGTTGGTTTCTAACTTTGCTACTGTCGCCGAGGGTTTGAGAGGCAGCATCTTGCTATTTAGTCTGCCAAATAAATCCCAAAGCACTTG
This sequence comes from uncultured cyanobacterium, assembly GCA_937128595.1. Classification (GTDB taxonomy): domain Bacteria; phylum Cyanobacteriota; class Cyanobacteriia; order CAKZMO01; family CAKZMO01; genus CAKZMO01. Next base: position 11,876 of record CAKZMO010000478.1, read on the forward strand.
GGTTGACTCGTTTATAGACTTCTCAGAACGAGCCAGCAGAATATCCTGGCATAAATCTCGGAATTCGGCATCTCTTGGATCAACACGAATATTGTGCTCGTGAGCTACCTTCGCAATCATCAAACATGAGCGCAATCCGGAGGAATCTTTAGCAATGGCTTCAGAACGAAACACCCTTACCATCTGCACAATCAGCGCTGCATCTTCGCGATCAATCTCGGTCTTTTGAACTAGGATCTCTTGTTGAGTCAACTCGTCCGGTTCCGGTATGTTGATCGTAATCAACCGATCGAGCAAAGCATCCTGAGTGGCATGTACCCCACAGTACTCTGCAGGATTAGACGTGAAAATCGCTCGAAAATGAGGATTGACTCGAATATATTCAGAGCGGCTGCTGTTCGGCGGCAACACGAGCAGCTTTTCCTCTAGTGCAGATAGCAGCACATTATTGACTTCAGGACGCGAACGGTTGAATTCGTCATAAACCAAGGTGAATCCTTCGCGACAAGCCATTGTCAAGCGAGAGTCTACCCAGTTTTGGCGAACCTCATCCTCCATCTTGACAACGCTGTGAATAAAGTTGTCAAAAACTTTTTTGCGAGTGAAGCCTGTTTGGTTGCCGATCAGGTCTGATGTCTTAAACTCATCGTCGCCAAACAAGAGCATGATTGGGCGCGTCAATAAATCTGCTAGATGAAGAGCAAGAGTTGTTTTGCCAGTTCCAGCAGGACCGCGCAGATGAACCGAATACCCTGATTGCAGGTATCGTAGAGCGCGCTTGGCGACGCGGTCAATCGATGGAGTATTGACGAATTGACCAGGTCGAGCTTGCAAAATCGTAGTCACTGGGTTCCTTCCTCTTGAATAACGTAGACGCGATCGCGCTGGGTCACTTTTCCTTTTTTGATTAGGGAGCGCAGTGCATCAACAGCCTGGAACCGATTGATATCGAGAGCCGTTTCTAGCTCAGTCAGCCGGGCTCCCTGAGAAGACTTGAGAAACTCAAAGATTTGATGCTCAACGGATGGGCCATCTTTACGTGCCGGAGCGACAGAAGCAGTTCCCCAAGTCGTTACCGCTGTCCCAGTACTCGATGGTGATTCATTCACGGACTCAGCGAAGGTATCAATCGAGGTATCTGGAGTGGCTAACACGGGTGGCGGCTCAAGTGCCGCTGGTTCTCCAATGGGTAGAGATGCCGAGTTATCGTGAGCAGAACTAACCCCAAGCTTAGGCGTCGGCACAGAAGCATCGGACGAGGTTGGAGATGGCGAGGAGAGTTTGGCTTTGGGAGCAGGAGTGGACGTAGGCTTGGCCGGAGATGCTGCTGAAGGTGCTGACAAACCATTCGAAACCCCGTTCCTCGGCACTGGAGAATTATCCGTTGAACGGGGTTGAGGCTTTGGGGATTGCACCCCAACTTGAGCCGTAGCAGACTGACTCGCGCTGGCTCCAGTGCCATCGCCCCAGACCATCGCTTTCAAGTCAGAACAGTAGGTTCTCAGCTCTCCTCGGAATACTCCCAAGTCATCAAAAAGCACTTGCATTTCTGTTTGACGCGCTTGGTATTGCTGCTGGAACTCTTCTTGCGTAGCCTGTGCCTGCGTTTGACGCGCTTGTTGATGCTGCTGGAACTCTTCTTGAATAGCCTGCGCCCGCATTTGATCTATCTGACTCAGCTCAGTCAAGTAGGTGTTGACCTTAGAGCTTAAGATTTTGACATAAGCGGCAAGAGATTCAGCTAGTTCAATCCGATCCCGAAGGCGCTGTTGCTGAATCTCAGTGAGATAGTCATGAGTATTAGCTCGAACCACCTGCACTTCGTTACGTAAGTTCTGAATTTCCACTTGAAGATTATGTCGAAGCGCGTCAACTGATGTAATCAACTCGGCGTGAAAAATACTGAGTGATCGAAACAGCTCTTCAGCTTTGGCTTGGCGATCGCTACGAGTCAGTTCTAGAAACTGATGGGTTTGCTCTTGTAGAGCTGAAGCAAACTCTCGCAGGCTGTTGACTACAACTGCTGCTTGCTGCTTGCGTTCAACACTGAGATGGGAAAGATATTTTTGAGTCTGCTGCTGAAGCTGAAGCTGAAACTGCTTGAGTTCATTGTTGAACTGAGCTGCATTGGCAAGTCGCTCCTGCTGCATCTGAGTTAGGCTATCGCTAACCTGCTGCTGCCGCTGCACAACTTCTTGCTGTCGTTGTTGGCGCTGCTGCTTCCACAAATCCTTAAGCGCAATCACGGGAACCTCCTGCTACGAGGACGAAACAAATAGAGAGTGAGTTGGGCATCAATGAGACCAGACCGTATGAAAATTCTGAGAGTATCAAGAGAAGATAGCTGAGGGACGTGAGTCACAACAAAACCAGTCCCGTACCGAACGTTCAGCCACTTATGGACTTGAAATTAGGTTGTTCAAAAAAGGAAATAACAACGAAGTGGGTACGTCCAAACAGATAATCGTGATGCACCAGTTGAGGGGATGAGAGACGAACTCTCATCCCCTCAATTCACTCTATGCAGCAGGAACTGCAGCTTGAGCAGTCAAACCAACAGCTTCAGCGTACTTCAGGTACGTATCAACAGAAGCGATAACAACACGGGCTTCAACAGCCAAAAGCTCGATACCTACGAGAGATACACGAACCCAAGCATCGATAACAATACCCTTGTCGAGAATACGATCGACTACTTCTGCAAGACTAGAGGAGGAATTTACTTTTTCGACTGCCATAGCGAATCACCTAAAACTCGATAACGTGATGGAACTTTTTTTGGTAGATACACAACCGCCAATTCAGCCTTTATAAATAGGGCTTGGTGGCGCTTTTGGGAAGGTTTAGAAGTCCACCTTCCGAGGTTGTACACCAAAGAATTGAGACCGTAGAGTGCAGCTCAGCGATCGCCACAAAGGAAGACAACGGCTGTAAGAAATTAGATTTTCAAAACAGTCTATGTCGCCTCAGGGAAACTACTGAGTTTTTTCCCAGAGTCTCAACTCTGAAGGCATACAAACTACGCTGTACGCCAGTTTCGAAGAGTTGAAAGAGCATTTGTAAACTGTGTTAGCTGCTCAATCCTCGAAACCGTTATCTCAATCTTTCCCACTTTACGCAGCGATATAACAACATCAGAAAGAAACTGTAAAACTCGGAAAAAATTTGATTAGAAGGCTGAATTTTACACAGGCTAATTCCAATTGTAAAACTACCTCCAAACGAATCTCTTAAGCCCCAGTTTTAATAAAGACACAAATTTCCAAGTTTGATCTCGTAACTATCAACGAAATTTTAACCTAAGACACATGTTTTCGATGAATCGTAAACGAGATCATGTGAGAGGTCGGTAGAAAAGTCATCAAGGTTGCTTTAGCTTCCTCTTTGCCCCTTCAACAGGGGGAATGGCCTTCATAGTCCTTATTCTGAGAGGGGTTTTGAAGGATCGAAAGACTCCGGAGTGACATCTAGTACTTTTCAAACATCCTCTGACTCAACCTCTTCCCTACAGTCTTTTGAGAGAGAGGCATGAGTTGGTTCAATAGATAAAAGGCTTGATGGCCAAATAGGCCTAATGTACAAAATCTCTTTACTAAAGTTGATGTTTAGTAAAGAGAATCGGTGTCTTGAAACCATCAATAGGTCAGTCAAGTATATTGAGTTTCTAAGGCTAGAAGGTGTTCAGAATGCTCTGGATTTATAGTTTCGGTGAATATCCCTTTTTCAGAGAAGGAATGAATGTTGCAAAGCTCTTCTCATCCATCTCTTTCAGCCCTAAATTGAATCGATCCGGATAAGTTTAACAAACTTGTGGAATGCATTCTCGCGGACTTCAAATGAAGGAGCTTAGGCAAAAGTTTTGGACTTTCTTCACCACAGCTTAATTTTTGGAGCAGTCTCTGTTACAAGAAAACTATCTTGTAGAGGTAAACCCCTACGTGTTGTCGGTTTCGAGTTGGAGAAACCTCAAATCGAACATCTGAGCTGGGATTGAATAGTCAAATTCTAAATTCAGACATTATGTGATGGATAGAGTAATGGCGACTGCTACTTCATGTTTGACACTACTCACCGATTTTGGACTTCAGGACGTTTATGTCGGAGTGATGAAAGGATCGATCGCTCAAATTGCCCCCACCCTTTCCGTAATCGATTTGACTCATACGATTGCTCCCCAAGATCTCCCAGCGGCTCGCTTCAATCTGATGGTTGCCTATCCTTACTTTCCAGCAAGCACCGTTCATGTGGTTGTCGTCGATCCGGGAGTGGGCAGTAGCCGCCGCGCGATCGCCCTTTCCCTGCCAGAAGGCAATCCACCCGGAATAATTGTGGCTCCTGACAATGGTGTCGTGAGCGGCGTGCTAGATCAACAAACTCCAGCGGCGATCGCCTCAATGCAAGTGGTAGAGCTGAACAATCCTAATTATTGGCGGATTTTAGAGCCTAGCCGCACGTTTCATGGGCGAGATATATTTGCTCCAGTGGGTGCGCACTTGGCTTCTGGCGTTCCTCTAGGGCAGATCGGTGACAAGATTGAGGCTGATTCGCTGGTACGGCTATCGATTCCTCCAGCTACGGCTCAGCCCGATTGCATCAAAGGAACGATTCAATACATCGACCATTTTGGCAATGGAATAACGACGATTCCTGCCGCGCTGTTGCAATCTGAAGGGCTGCAATTAGAAAATAGCTTATCTCAATCGACTCAATCCTCCCGATATTGGCTAAAAAACAACGGGGCAAAGCGACCTTTGATAATGAACTTGTACACGATGAACAATACCCATGTGATTCCTTGTCGAACCACCTATGCCGAGGTCAGCTCTGGAACTGGGGTAGCTTTGATGGGTAGTCATGGCTGGTTAGAAATCTCTGTGAATCAAGGCAGTGCCGCAAAGACATTTGATATGACAGTAGGAGACATTGTCGAAATGCGATTTGCTTCCAGATCAAGGTCTTAAGCTTTCTGATCCCGATAGCCTTGAAACGATTTCTGGTTATAGCGAGAGGTTGAGTTCATCCGGTTTACTTAACCGAGTCAGATGTCTCAGCAGGTGTTTAGGGGCGATCGCCCATAGATGCTGTTTTCCTAAGAGTTATGATGTGTTGATCTAAATACAGGTAAAGTCATAACAACACATCCTTCTATTTATGTTGAGCAATTAAACCCTGAATAACTGCTCCAATAGGGCGACCACTACAAGACCAATCAATGCTCGATCGCCGCCCATCAGGAAAAACAAGAATATAGTCAACAGCGGTTGCAAGCGTTGCAACCTTATATGCAGTCACTTTTGCCCCTTTAGAAAGCATCTGCAAATCTTTATAAAGTGCCACTTGAGGTTTGTTATTTCGAAACTCAATCAGACCTCGCTCATAGAGTAAAATCTGATGCTTACTTTTCTTCCAAGCATAAGCTATGAAGGCTGCCGACCCAAGCAAGCTCATGACTATAAATAGAGACAATACCAATGGTGTCCAGTCCATAGCGGGGTTGTCAGAGCGAACATCGCTATCAGCAGTTGCGATGACAATCCACATAAAAAATCCAGGCAAAAGACAGAACACACTGAACAAGAGCCGTCGGACTAAATCGTTACGAGCCGGCTTAGTACGTAACAACAGACTGCCTAGGTTTTCGAGTTGTGCGATGGACTGAGCTGTATCTAAGAGGTTTGGGTTGAGCATTGTAGTACACCGATCAAATTAACAATAGAGCTGTTGTGAAATAGAATGATCGGGTCAGCGACGTGAGACACTCCGACGTCCCACCCTCATTTGATTTACGCTGCAGTGAGATAGAAGTTCCATAATCCAGCGGCCGTTACCATTGAACGGTCATCGAAACCTTCGATACGGTTCCGATAGACCTGATAGGTGATGGTGTAGCGCTTGAGCCCAGCAAACGCATGTTCACACCTGACTCGTTCCCGCGCTAACTGCTGATTCTGTTCGGTACTCAGCCCTCCTCCCTTCGGTTTTCTATGGGGACTTTCGACAT
>CAKZMO010000479.1 GCA_937128595.1 uncultured cyanobacterium
CAGATACTAATGGAGAAGCCGCGCGGTGCGCGGCTTCTCCATTAACTATTGGTTTTATATCAGCGCATAGCACTATACAACTTTTGTCCTGTACTTAGGAGTTGTTTAAGCGTGCATGAAGATTAGAGCGTTCCCAAATCAGGAGAGTGATAATGGGGCCAGCATCAAGGGAGTCTCAATCATGCAGAAGCAATTTAAGCAGTGGCAGACAACGATAAAGGGCACCAGAAAGTGGGTAATCGGGGCGATCGCCACTCCAGTTCTGCTCTGGATGGTGTTGTCGCTTTGTCTGGTACCCGATCGTAGACTTCAGGCAGCAGATAACGATCGTTTATCCCCAAACGAAAGAGCAACCCTGACTCATCTACATCGTGCAACTCTAATCAGCGACCTTGGAACGATAGCGGCAGTTGCTGGTGGAGTCGTCCTTTTACTCAATTGTTACGCTGCCAAAAGCAATGCAGAGACCGTAGACCTCAGCGGGGCTGACTTCTGCGGTGCTGACCTTCGGGATGCCAACCTTAGGGGAGCGGATCTCAGCAGTGCCGACCTCAATGGTGCAGACCTAGGCGGGGCGGATCTCAAAGACGCCAATCTCAACGGGGCTAACCTTATCAGTGCTAACCTCAGCGGGGCTAACCTGAGTGGTGCCAAGTTCAGATACGCCGACCTCAGCGGGGCCGATCTTAGATATGCCAACCTTAGCGGAGCGGATCTGAAATGCGCCAACCTCAGCGGAGCCGACCTCAACTGTACTCTGCTCAGCGATGCAAATTTCAGCGATGCTAACCTCAGTGGAGCCTTAATATTTTTTACAAATCTACGAGAAGTTCTAAACCTTGAACCCCTTCAACTCGAAGCGAAACCTTCACCTTTTTTGTGTAACGTGGCGCTGCCTTCTTATTCCAAGAAACCAGAGGTGAATCCTAATCGCGCTTGCGGTCGCATTCCTCAACTTTTGAGCACTCGCTACGATATTCCACTCGAAGAAGCTCAGAAAATAGTTGAAGAAGCTCGACAACACCACTGGAACTAACCAAAGCTACCACAATCGTCCCAAGTACTGTTCGCCTCTACAGGATAGGTAGACTACTGATCGGGGCGATCGCCCCACCCACTCATCACAGCCGACTTCTCTTCATCATGAGGCTTGCATGTCATCTAACACTTTTCCACCATCTTCTTAAACAGATATAGTTTCTTAGACAGACATAGTTCCACCTAAGATCCGATGTCAAAATTTCAGGTGAAGGCTGTCATTCTAGTTAATTAGGCGGCGGCGACTGTATGGCTACTGCCGACAAACTGCTTTGTAATAAAAGGCGAAGTCATTGCCGAGAGCAGTCCACCATAATCTAGGTCAAACTCTACTTCACTACCAACCTCGCAAGCATGGTTATTGCTGTCAAGAACGATGTGGTCACTGCTAGATCCTAGTATTTCCAGATCGTTTTTAGGACTTAAGCTAGATATTAGAACATCCTGCCTTCCTAAAGCGATAATGACTCTGTGGTGAATACCGCGATCAAGAAGGATAGGAGTAACCCCAAAAGCATTCTGACAAATCTCTCCAAATGGCAAAGATGGCTTTTCTTTTGATTCAATCACCTCAGTAATCAACCTAAAAGCATTGGTGTATAAATCTGGAATAGCTTTTCGATTGATAGTTTCACAACCTAGCAGAATCGATTCACCCAAACGCAAATTATTGATTCTTTCGACTTTCTGAGTAGATTTATACCACTCATAGTTAGCTGAATTTCCACCTGAAACTATTTCTAAATTAATTTGAAACTCTCTTTCAATCGCATTAGCTAATTTAGACAGTTCACACATTTTTTGATTGTTTGGCTTAATTCCACCATAACAAGCCAAGTTACAGCCGATTCCAATAATTTTGATGTTGGGTAAGCCAAGAACTTCTTTAATGAACTGAAAAAGATCACTAGGAAGTATTCCCTCTCGCAAATCACCCATTTCTACCATAATAATGATCCGATGGAGTGTACGATAAGTCCTAGCATAGTAAGACAGTTCTCGGACAGTTTTAAGCTCTGTATTAAAACTGATATCGACATTTTGGACGACAGCTTCTGCTTGACTTAAAGCTGTGCGTAGAAGCACAAACTGAGCAGAAACCCCAGCATTTTTCATTTTTTGAATATTTTCAATGCGTGAGTCGGCAATGAATTTTACTCCGCCTTGAATCATTGCCTTGGCGATCGCGGGATCCCCTAGGGTTGCTTTAGAGACGCCCATCAAGAAAATTCCTTTTTCCCCATAAAGCTTGGATAGTATCCGAGTATTATGTTGAATTTGAAATAGAGAAATTTCTAGCCTTGGCAATAACGCTTTCATCTATAGTTGTCTAAGCATCTTATATCTATCTCGCTGCCGACAAAGACATTTCTACTGAGCATCTCTGCGCGATTTTTCGATTTAGCTTTGGAAAGCGATCGCCTAAAACTCGAATTAGCTTTTGACATCCGTAATGCAACACATCTGTCGTTGGCAAGCCAAGACGACCTTCATAGTCTTGGATAATCTTCGGGATTTCCTCGTCTGCTAGATTTTCATGATTTAAGGTGATTGCAATCACCTGAGATTGCGAGATAGCTTTTATTAGCTGAATTTCCCTCTCAATAACTGGCATCACCAAGTTAGGAAAATCACAACGAAACTTTCGGGCAGGCGGATGTTGCAGAATGACTCCATCAGGCACACTTCCTTTCAGAATACCAATGGAACTCATAAAGGCAGGATGACTAACGGCACTTTGTCCCTCGACTAATATGATGTCGGGATTTTCGTGCTCAAAAGCCTGGATAACAGCATTTTCTAACTCACCGATTGCAAATTGAGAAATAAGCGCATCCATGGAGGCACCATATTTTGCCCCTTGCATTAAGCTAGTTTGACCTGTCGCGATCATTACCGATTTTAGTCCTAAATTATTTAGGGCTTTATTGAGTTCCACCGCAGTAGTTCTTTTTCCGCAAGCGCAATCGGTTCCTAGTACGGCGATAATCGGAATATCTACTTTAGATATTTGACCAGTAAAGACATGGGAATCTTTTAACCTTGGAGGTTTTCTGATGTCTTTAATTTGAACATTATGCTTAGCAGCCATATGGGCAAATTCTGGATCTTCAGAAAAGAATTGATGGAGGCCATTAATGATATCCATGCCTTTTTCTATGGCTTTCAAAATTAGACCCCTTTCTTCTGTAGATATATAGGTGTCTAAGGGTGCCTTTCCATAAATATAACAGTCTGGAACCTCTAAAAGGTTGCTTAAAGATTCATCTAAAGTGGCAAAAATGGGAATATTACTCCTCTTGTCTCCCAGCACTTCACCCGCATCTTTACCCGCTAACGAACTATCAATAACTCCAACAATGTTATAGATTTCAGAGTGTCTGACCAGTCCTACTGCTGTTTTTCCATCTGCCGAGCCAAATTCTTTCTCACAATAGACCAGAGCAGTTTTTTTAATGGTTACCATTCAATTCATTTCCTTCAGTTTGCGTCTCAAGATCTCAAAGAGCCATGCAGTTACTAAAAAACTGCATGTGCTCTTTGAAATCTCACACTTTATTTTCGATTGACTAACAAATTGACTAACACAAGGTTGAAAGATGACGGCTCAAACCGCGCCTAATCGTGCAATATCGGCCTGCGCCAGTTCTCCCTAATCTGCGCCAGCAAAACTTGCTTATGTAGCAGCAATTTTAACCTCCACTACATAATTTTTATTGATCAATTAGCTCTATATATGAGCAAAAAAGATCGCTCTAAACGTTGTCTAATTCTAAAGTCTGTAATCTGTTTACTTTTGCTAAAAAGTCATACAGCAAAAACAATCTGTAATCTAGTAAATTCTTCAGAGAACTTAAATGAAATGACTTAAATCTTGTAACGGAACTTTTGAGTTTTAATCGAGTTTTATTTTATGTTTGGTGATGAGTCGAGTGTAGCACAGATTACCATTTTGCATTGTTCGCCTAAGAGGATGTTTGAGAAGTCGTCAATGCTACTTCAGATCCCCCCTAGCCCCCCTTAAAAAAGGGGGAACCGGAATCAAAGTCCCCCTTCTCAAGGGGGATTTAGGGGGATC
>CAKZMO010000480.1 GCA_937128595.1 uncultured cyanobacterium
AGCGCGCTTGGTAGTAATCAACGCTTTGGTATGGTCTTGCTTCGCAGCTTGATCTCCCCTGTAGAGACTTGAATCTTGTCTCTCAAAACAGCAATCAGTTCATTGATGAGACGATGGATGCCCTATGAATTTACCTAACCTCTCCTCCGACACAATCAACCGCGTTATCGAAATGGCGTGGGAAGACCGCACTCCTTTTGAGGCGATCGCCTTTCAATACGACTTGAGTGAAAAACAAGTCATCGCCCTCATGCGGCGCGAGATGACTGCGTCTAGCTTTCGTATGTGGCGCAAGCGAGTCAGCGGGCGCAAGACCAAACATCTCGGAAAGCGAGAATTTGTTGCAGGTCGTTTTCGCTCACAAAATCAGAAAGGTTAGCTTATCGACAGAGGCGTTTGTATGAAGCCATTGCGAGAGCAATCTATTCAGCCTAGCCTACTGCTTGAGATGTGATCTTCTGATGAGTGGGGAAAGTTTACCAAAGCTTGATCAATTTGTTGATGAAGGTGCTCTAGGCTTGACGAGTTAGACAACACGACGTCAGCCCTGCTCAATTTGCGCTCGATCGGCATCTGGCTCTTGATCCGAGCAAGAATTTGGTTTTTTTGTAGCCGATATCGCTGTCCTGTTGCCGACTGTACGTCGCGCTGAAGCAGGTGCTCAATTTGTTGATCTGGGTCGCAATGCACCACCCAAATTTCTGTTGCCAAATCAGTCATTCTTGCTTCAAATAAAAGCGGTACGACCAAAACGACAATCGGTTCTACCTGTAGCGTAGGACTGCTCAATTCTTGTTCTAATCGCTCTCGGACATAGGGATGAATCTGTCGCTCTAGCCAGTGAAGTTCTGGCAAGCTACCAAACACAATTTCGCCTAAGCGCGCCCGATCCAAACGTCCATCCGGTAAGAGCAGCGTCTTGCCATAGCGATCGACAATCTTTTGTAATACTAGCGACCCAGAGCCCACAACCTCGCGAGCAATGATATCAGCATCTAGCACGGGCAGGGCATGTACTTCATTCAGGTAAGACGAAACTGTTGTTTTGCCCATACCAATACCGCCTGTGATCCCAATAATTCGTCGATTGTCGGATGGGACTTGAGCCTGATTCTTAGAGTCATATCTCATGGTGCAGATAAGTTGGCGTGTTTCGTAGATGCATTGTCAACCCTGTATTTGTGGAGGCTGAGGAATTTGGGGGAGCTGAGGGCGGCGATCGCGATTGGGACGTCGTGTACTGGTAAGTCAGGTGTCGATAGGCGCTGGGCTGTAATAGCGGGCGATCGCCGCTATTAGACCTTCTAATGTGTATTCAGACGCTTCGACATCCACTTTGCCAAATTTTTCCTGACAGGTCAGCGAGGTTTGAGGGCCAATCGACGCAACACAAACTTGTTTTACAAGAGCGTCTAAGTTTTTTACACTCCCAGTGGACACAGCTCTTTCGACAAGCTGGCAAAAACACCGAACCGTCTTGGAACTCGCAAATGTAATGATATCGATGTTGTGAGTTTGCAACGCCTGGAGAGCCTGGGGAGCGATCGCCTCTGGACAGCGTGATTCATAAGCAGCCACTTCTGTCACAACTGCTCCTCGCTGGGTCAAGTCGTTGACCAAAACGTCTCGACCTCCGCTTTCCACACGGGGAAACAAGATCTTCACTCCCGACAAATCTCTGCCAGATGGCGAAACAGAGTCCGTGTTGACGGGCGGAAACGTCGCGATCAGATCATCTGCGACGTAATTGGACGGAATGAAGTCTGGCTCTAAGCCTTGCTGCCTCAAAACCGCAGCCGTTTTCTTGCCCACGACCGCGATCTTGAGAGCACTGAGCGTCTCCAATGATTGCTCTTGGACAGACAGGCGATCGCACAGCGCATTGACCCCATTTGCAGAAGTGAGAATGAGCCAATCATACTCAGACAGGTTGGCGATCGCCCCATCCAAAGGCTCCCAGGTCGAAGGGGCTCCAATCTCTAAAGCTGGCATTTCAACCACTGCCGCACCGACGTTGTGAAGCAGGGTGCTAAATCGGCTCGATTGCTTGGCAGAACGAGTGACGAGCACGGTTTTGCCCTTCAGAGGTAAATCAGCCGCATTCAAAGAAGCATCAGTCATGGTTCAGTTTCCGAGCATGGATCAGAACTCGACGGTTCAGAACTCAATGGTTTAGACAACGTCTCCCCCCCTCAGGAAGAACGGTCTTGATTGTCCAACGAAACGGTGGGATAGATATAGGGGCGCAACCCCACAACCGCGCCCACAACGATGACCGCAGGTGACAGAGATTGACGAGCTGTTTTCTGCACGACGGACTCTAGAGTCGCAATCCAAATCTGTTGCTGCGGATGTCCAGCCCATCGAATCACCGCGACGGGGGTTTGGGGCGATCGCCCTTGGTCAATCAGGCAAACAACAATCGACTCTAGATGGCGTGTTCCCATTAAGATAACTAATGTATCCATCTGCGCCAAAGCTTCCCAATTTAGGGCGTCTGGAGCATGGGCACTAATGACCGCAAATCCCTGGCTCAACACCGGATCAGTGAGTGGAATCCCGGTTAATAGAGGTGCCGCCAAAGCCGATGACACTCCCGGAATCACTTCATAGGCGCATCCAGAAGCTCTCAGCGCTTCAATTTCTGACGTGCATCGCCCGAACACAAATGGATCGCCACTCTTGAGGCGCACGACTCGTTTCCCCTCTTGGGCATAGCGCACTAGAAGACGGTTGATATCGGCCTGAGCCGTGCTGGGCTGCCCCCCTCGCTTGCCAACATCAATCCGCTCGCACTCGTCAGGCACTAGCTCTAGCATGGCACCATCTGCCAACGCGTCATAGACAATCACCTCAGTCTGTTGGAGAATCTCATAGGCTCGACAGGTGAGGTAGTCTGCTCGACCGACACCTGACCCTACAAGATAAACTCTGCCCCGAACCTGAGATGACGATTGCGGATTGGAACGGGCTGGATCAAAGTTGAGGGAATCATGACTGGGTGAGTGGGGCATAGAGGATGCCGAAATGGAGTAAAAACGTTGAAATTACCTGCAACATACTATGTTTTCGGCCTATATTTTGACCTGTGTTTTCGGCTACCTTACTTTCGCCAACTGGAGGCTCCCTACAGATAGACATCCATGATCGCCACAAGCTTTCACAAGGGATCGGTTTCCACTCCATAAAAACTCGCTCTATGCCTGTAACGAACCGTTACAGTGGGAACTAGGCAGTCCCCGACCTTCTATGATTCCCTCATAGTCACCTGCCTACTGTTGCATCAAAGAGAGAGGCTCGATGAACGGCATACGTGTTGGAAACCTATTCGGCATTCCTTTTTACATCAATCCATCCTGGTTCCTTGTGTTTGGGCTAGTGACCTTTCTGTATGGGAGCGATCTGTCGCGGTTCTTCAACTTGAGCGGCCCCTACCCTTGGATCTTGGGAATGGTGACCGCCTTACTCATGTTTTCATCGGTGCTGCTCCACGAATTAGGCCATAGCTTTGTTGCAATCAGGCAAGGTATTGAGGTCAAGTCGATCACGCTATTTATCTTTGGCGGGCTTGCCAGTCTCGGAGAAGAGTCGAAGACCCCAGGTGATGCTTTTTGGGTGGCGATCGCGGGTCCTTTAGTGAGCTTTATGCTGTTTGGCATGTTTACCGCCATCGGTATTTTTGCAAATCCACCTCAGCCTTACGGAACTATTGTGGGCTTGCTTGCCTACATCAATCTAATTTTGGGAGCCTTCAACCTAATTCCAGGTTTGCCCCTTGATGGCGGCAACATCCTCAAATCGATTGTCTGGAAGATCACGGGCAAGTCTTATCGAGGTGTGGCTTTTGCGAGTCGTTTCGGTCAGATCTTTGGTTGGGCTGGGATTCTTCTTGGTGCAAATGCCCTGTTTGGTTTCACTGAATCGTTGTTTGGTGTCCGACTGTTTGGCAGTACTTGGACGTTGTTGATTGGCTTCTTCTTGTTACAGAATGCAGGCCGCACCGCTCAGTCGGCTGAAATTCAAGAGCAGATGAGCGGCTTAACCGCAGAAGACGCCATGTATCCCAACAGCCCTCTAGCGTCTGCAGACCTCTCTTTGCGTGAGTTTGCCAACAATCATGTGATCGGCAATGAGGCAAACTGGAAGAAGTATTTGGTTACTGATGCGGACGGCAAGCTGATCGGTCAACTCGAAGTTGATGCCATGAAAACAGTTCCAACCAGTGACTGGTGGGATGTTTCAGTGCGATCGCTGATGGAGCCGATTCAATCCCTTCCTTCTGTCTCTGCCAACGAGCCGTTGATCGATGTGATTGCCCGGATTGAGAAAGAAAAATCTCCCGCGCTGATTGTGCAGCAAGATGACGGCAGAGTGATTGGTCTTGTGGAGCGCGTTTCGATCATGGAAATGATGCAGCGACGAGCAGCTGCTGAAGAAGAGTCGTCCCAGCAAGAACAGTTGCCTGAAGAAAACGCGAGCGAATTTTCTTCGACCCCTAAGTAAGGTCTCTAAGCTAAGATCTCTAGGCAATCTGAGTCCGAGCCAAGATATCTCGAATCACCAGTATCTCTAATCTTTTAGTCCGGTTAACCGTCACTACGCACCATGACAGAGCCAATGCAGTGGGTCAGTGCCCTCTCAACTCAAGCCTCTCTTGAAGCTGCCGTCCAAGAGGTCGTGGAGGAAGCGCAATCGTCTTTAAACGGCACTGCTGACCTAGGGTTTGTTTTTATTTCGTCTGCGTTTCTCAGCGATTATCCGCGACTGATGCCGCTGTTGCGATCGCAGCTTCCAGACACGGTGTTACTAGGCTGTAGTGGTGGCGGAGTGGTGGGCGATCGCCCTATCGGTTCTCCTCAAGAAGTGGAGGGCAGTGCAGCGCTGAGCCTGACCTTAGCGAAACTTCCTCAGGTCTCTGTTAGTCCTTTTCTAATCGAATCAGCTTCTCAACTTCCTGACTTAGATGGCCCACCCGATGCCTGGATCGAGTGTGTCGGAGTTTCTCCCAACGAAAGCCCACAGTTTATTGTGTTGGCTGATCCTATGACAGAGGGGCTCAATGATTTCCTGCGAGGCTTAGATTTTGCTTATCCCAATGTGGTCAAGGTGGGTGGATTAGCCAGCGTCAGCGTTGCTGGGGGCCAGAGCGGAATTTTTCTGAATGACCGACATTACGAAAACGGCATTTTGGGTGTAGCCCTCAGTGGCAACATTGTTCTTGATGCCATTGTGGCTCAGGGCTGTCGTCCGATTGGGGATGTGTTTCGAGTTGTAGAAGGTGAGCGCAACGTGATTCTGACCGTCGAGTCAGACCAAGCTTCGGGAACCAGTCAGCCTCAAACCACGCTGGCAGCTTTGCAGGAAATCATTCAGTCGCTTGATGGCGAAGATCTAAAGCTGGCTCAAAATTCACTTTTTGTTGGTGTTGCGCAGAGCGAATTCAAGCAAGATCTAGAGCACGGAGATTTTCTGATCCGTAATCTCATAGGTGTTGATCCACGCTTGGGTGCCTTGGCTGTAGGCGATCGCGTCCGTCCAGGCCAGCGCATACAGTTCCACCTGCGTGACGCTGCGACTTCTGCAGACGACCTTAATACTCTCTTTCAGCGATATACGACTCAGCCCCTTCCTTCCCCTGTAGGAGCGCTGATGTTTTCCTGTATGGGACGAGGAGAGTACTTGTACAAGCAGTCCAACTTTGATTCGAGCGTCTTAGCAAGCTATTTTCAGCACTTGCCCGTCAGCGGATTTTTCTGCAACGGAGAGATCGGCCCTGTCGGAGATACAACTTTTATTCATGGCTATACGTCGGTGTTTGGCATTGTGCGTCAACCCTCGCCTGACGTTGCCCGTTAAAGAAATTGTTGCCTCTAGGCAAAACCTATAGACCAAAAGCGATCGCCAATGCATAGAGCGCGATCGCCACAAGCGCTCCGATCAACGTATTGATGATATTCACAACTTCGTTGGTGAGCCAGTCAAAACGGTCTTGCAACGTTGCACCGATGACGCTCTCTAGATTAGTGGCGACAAACGCGGCGATCGCACATAGACCGATGCCCAGTCCGTCGATCAGGCCAACGCCCCAACCCACGAGGGCGATCGCCAAAGAGCCGACAATTCCAGCAAGGGTTCCCTCTAAACTGACGGCTCCCTCCGTTCCGGCTGAGACAGGTTGTAGCGTTGTGATGAGGAAGGTGCGCTTGCCATAGGCTTTTCCGACTTCGCTGGCACAGGTGTCTGATAGCTTGGTGCTGAGGCTCGCAACATAGCCCAGCATTAGTGCTGCTTTGAGAGTTTGACCAAACTCGACTGGAATAATTTGCCCCTCCACCACCAACACTCCGATCGCGCAAAGCGCTGCAACGAGAGCAGACCCCCAGACATTTTCCGGCCCTCTCGCGCCCGATCGCTTCTCAGCAATGCCTGCTGCTTCTTTTTCTGCCATACCAATGCGCGTCACTGCTGATCCGACTAGGAAATATACCATCATCACGGCATAGCCCGATGGCCCCAACGTGCCCCAAATTAGAATGCCTAATCCAACAGCGTGAAGCAGGCCAGCAGGAGTTAACAGCTTCTTAGGAACGGCAATGGCGATCGCCGCTAAAACACTATTGAGGGCGATCGCTACTATCCACGGCATCCATAAAGAAGAGCTACTAAAGAGATTAACCATCGTTAAATAAAAATAACGTGAGTATGGAATAAGAAAAGGAGGGGCTGAGTAATAAGCTGAACATACAAATAATCATTCAGCGAGTCCACCCTTATGGATAGTTTAGAAGCTCTCTTTTGACCCATCGACGATTTCTGTCAAGCGTTTCTCCCCCACTGGCACGCAAGCCTCATCGATACGGGTAAGTCAGTTGGGTAGGCTGCCCTTCGCTGATTATGAGCTAGCTGTCTTTAGAGGCGATCGCGGCATCATTGCACCTTCGTTTCAGCCTCGGAACGGCAGCTTAGTTCCTGGCAATAAGGTGCTTGTTAAGCTCATGCCAGATTACCCTCAAGCGATAGGAGATTCGCTGTCTTGGGCTGGCTGGACTCGATTTTGAAATTGAGATGTTGTGACTATGGCAATGCGCAGATAGGTTAGGACAGATATTGATGGAGAAGCCGCGCACCGC
>CAKZMO010000481.1 GCA_937128595.1 uncultured cyanobacterium
TGGCGATGCCCTGTTTTTCCAAAAGCTGAAGCAGATGGCTCGACAGGGTGCAGTTCACTTCGCCCTTACCCGTAATACTGCCGCGCTTTTGGGCATTGAAGGCGGTTGCATCATCCTTGAACCAGCTCAGCAATACTTCCGGATCATCGGTGGCGTAGATGATTTTGGCTTTGCCTTCGTAGAGTTTGGATTGGGCGGGCGGCTGGACAGTCATAGTTGCGCAGTCGTTCTCACATCTAAAATTAAGACCCTGACATGGGTGCCATTCATATCCTCTCATTGTTCTTTCTATCTGGGGTGAGGAAAGACAGAAATGCAGCAATTCTCATCTTGGCAGACTAGCTTCCGGCCGACTCGCAAATGAATTGCGGGCTAACCAGTGAAAGCTCCAACGGGGCTAAGATATGTCGGCTGTCAGTCCCTTCGGGACTTGATCTTCCTTAGCCCGCAAATGAATTGCGGGCGTTGCAGCGCATGAGGAATCGGTGTTTTAGGCTTGCAGATTCATCTCCGCCGAGGTTCCCGTCGCTGTTTCGGAGGGGGAGGGGAGGGGCGATCGCACACACAGGTAAATCAATATCCCAAATAAGGGAACCAGCCCTGCGACGAGGCGCAAGCCTTGGCGATCGCCCATGCTGCGCCGTGCCATGTCGTCTCCGACCAAGGCGTTGACTAAGCCACACAACGCACAGAAATCCAGACTCATAACGTGGATAAACCGACTGGTCTGCCACTGCTGTATATAGTCGCTCCAATCTCCAGCAACAACGGCATAGCCCACCAAAGTTAACGCTGCAAGAGTCAGCAGAATTCCTAGAATCCGGCTATCCACCAGCCGCACCAGTCCTGTGCGATCGCCTTCAACCTCGGTATTAGGCTTGCGGAGGGCAAAGTAGGGCAACAGCGCGAACGCTCCTAGCCCAAAGCTGACTGCGGCGAACGGCCAAGCCGGAATCCGCTGACTGCGACCATCAGCAAAAATCATGGCGCAATAGATTAGCGGCCAGATTCCCATGATGTTGAACAGGCTGATGATCACAGGATTGATGCCATCCCACTGGCCTGTGGAGAGGTTTGTAATCAGCTCAACCGTATCGGGCTGATCGGGGGGAGCGGCGATCGCTGCATAGGCAATAAATCCAACCCATAGCGCCCAAAAAAAGACGGAACGTTTCATAGTGATCACAGTAATGGAGAACGATAAGAGACAAATGCCGTAAGAAAGAATCGATAGAGCACAAGGCAAGTTTGTAACGAACTGAACGTTACAGGTTCATTCGTGAATGTACCGTGAATGGTTAGAGGCGACAAAATGACACTCAAATTGCTTTCAAGAGTTCTTCTACCTTGCTCTGATAACCTCGCTGGAGGTTATCAACAATTGAGTTTCGGAGCCTCTTCCCATTGGGTTGAATCTCCATCCGGCCTTAGGTTCTGTTCTCCGTAATTGTCAGGTGACTTTCGTTACAATTGAAAACCGAGACTGTTATAGCATTCGGCGTTCGGTGCTTTCAATCATCACGCTTCTGTGGAATTTACAGGTTGACTGAGCCAAATTAGCAACCTCAGCATTCAACCTTACCTCCGTTCTCTATCCAACCCCGAGCCCATGATTTCCGAACTGGTCAAAATTCTAGAAACTATTGATGTGCCTGCCGAATGGGTGGGTATTCGTGTGGTCAAAGAAACCGCAAGTTATCGCTCGGTTCGCGATGGCAAACCTCAGATGAATGGGCGATCGCTCAACCGGGGCGCAATGGTCGAGGCGATGGTCAACGGTCAAATCGGTTACGGAGCCACTAACAGCTTCGATGGTGACAGCATTCGGATAGCGGCTGAGGCCGCTTATCAACAGGCTCTTGCTGCCAGCCAATGGGCAATTCATCCGATGACGACAGTAGTACGTCCTAAAGTCACAGGGCAGTATGTTTCTCCGTTTCAGAAAAGTCAGGATGCCCTGTCTCCCGGAGAAGTGAATGATCTCCTTGTCCGCCTCTGCGACACAATGAACGTCTCGGACAAAATCGTGCAGACGAGTGCCTCTGCCACAAACAATGAGATCGAAACCTGGTTTGTGAGCAGCAATGGTTCGGAAGTGTACCAGAAGTTTCTATTTTTGCAGACTCACTTTGGTGTCACCGCTCAAGCTGGCCCTGTGGTGCAGATGCGAGCCCACAATGGCCCCCGTGCCCACTGCTATCAGGGAAGCTGGGAGCTGTTTCCACCTCCGGATGTCTGGGCGCAGGCTCAGCTCGTGGGTGAGCAGGGGGTTGAACTGTTGACGGCGGCGGAATGTCCCACCGAAACCACGACTCTGGTTCTCGCTCCAGACCAGATGATGCTCCAGATCCACGAGAGCATCGGTCATCCGCTAGAACTTGACCGGATTCTCGGAGACGAGCGCAACTATGCTGGGGGCAGCTTTGTAAAACCCTCGGACTTCGGGCATCTCTCCTACGGATCTCCGCTCATGAACGTCACGTTCAACCCCACGGTGTCGGGAGAATTAGCCAGCTACGGATTTGACGATACAGGAGCCGCTGCCCAGCGGGAATATCTGATTCAAGACGGAGTGCTGCAGCGGGGGCTGGGGAGTTTGGAAAGTCAGGCGAGACTGGGGGTTGAAGGAGTGGCCTGTGCGCGGGCAACCTCGTGGAACCGTCCTGCCATCGACCGGATGGCGAATATTAATTTGGAAGCAGGCTCAGATTCCTTTGAGGAAATGATTTCTGGCGTTGAGCACGGGGTTTTCATGGAGGCAAACCGCTCGTGGTCGATCGACGACCAGCGCCACAAGTTTCAGTTTGGCTGCGAATACGCCAAGCTGATTGAGCAGGGCAAGCTGACCAAAACCTTGCGCAACCCCAACTACCGCTCGACCACGCCCCGGTTTTGGCATAGTCTGGCAAAGGTTGGTGATGAATCCACCTGGGAAATGTATGGCACCCCGTTTTGTGGCAAGGGCGAACCCAATCAGATTATTCGCGTCGGGCATGGGTCTCCCGTTTGTGTATTTGACAAGATTGAAGTGTTTGGAGGTGCGGCATGACAGGCGTAGTTGAACAAATTGGAACCGCATCAGCAAACTTTTCTGAGCAACTAGAGCAAACGTTTGGGCAAGTCACAAAGGCACTGCTTGCCGAAGTGCGATCGCCCGAAACCCTCACCCTCGCCCTCACCGCCGAACACAGCCAGTTCACTCGCTTCAACCGAGCCAAGGTGCGCCAAACGGGAACCGTAGCCGATGGCGAACTCACCCTAACTCTGATGAGTGGCGATCGCACCACCTTCCACGAAGTCCCGATCACGGGCGATGCCAATGTTGACCTGGAAACAGCAGTGGATGCCCTAGCCGAGCTGAGACAAGACATTGAGCAACTGCCCGAAGATCCTTACCAGGTGATTCCGACGGGAAATGCCAGCAGCCATGATGTGAACTATGGCGATCTCTTATCTGCGGATCAGGTCGTGTCTGAAATTTTGCCCGTGGTAGCTGGGTTAGATTTCACCGGACTCTATGCTGGAGGCGTGTCGATTCGCGCCTATGCAGACTCCGCCGGACAAACCCACTGGTTTTGCACCGATTCCTTCACCCTCGACTATTCCCTTTTCACCGAAGACGGCAAAGCCGTGAAAGGAACCTTTGCAGGCGATCGCTGGAACCCCGATGACTACGCTGCCAAACTCACGGAATCAAAGCAGCAGCTTCAGCAGCTTGCCAGTGTAGCCAAACCCATCGCCAAAGGGCAATATCGTACCTATCTGGCTCCAGCAGCCATGGCTGAATTAATCAGCATGTTTTCCTGGGGATGTGTGAGCGAAGCTGCTCTTCAGCGGGGTGGGAGCGCTCTAGGAGCGATGCGCAGCGATGACAAATCGCTGTCCTCAAAGTTTTCGCTCAAGGAGAACTTCAAACACGGCCTTGTGCCTCGATTTAATAATCTAGGTCAGGTCGCGCCGATGGAGCTTCCTTTAATTGACTCAGGTCAGCTCGTTAACACCCTGATCAGCTCCCGCACCGCTAAGGAATATAACCTCACGGCAAACGGAGCCAGCCAGTGGGAAGGACTGCGATCGCCCGAAGTCTCTTCCGGAACCCTCGCCCACGACGATATTCTCTCCCGCCTCGACACCGGGCTCTATCTCTCCAATCTCCACTACCTCAACTGGAGCGATCGCCCCAAGGGTCGCATTACGGGCATGACGCGCTACGCCTGCTTCTGGGTTGAGAATGGGGCGATCGTGGCTCCGATTGAGAACTTGCGGTTTGATGAAAGTCTCTATCGCTGTTTTGGAGAGCAGCTGATGGAGCTGACGACGTTCCAGGAATTCATCCCGGATGTGGGTAGCTACGGAAGCCGAAACCTCGGTGGAACCTGGGTTCCCGGTGCGCTGATGGAAGCGTTTACCTATACGCTGTAGCGCTAGATAGATCTGGGCGATCGCACAAAATAGAGAGGGCGATCGCCGTCTCAAAAAAACGCGGTGAACCTGTCATCGGACTCTGGAATCCGACACAATAAACTCAAGAACCCTATCCATAAACACCCCCAATGGAGAAAATGCCATGGAACCCGCTCTATCGCTAGATGCCCAGGCTCTTAAATCGCTCATTAAAGAAAGCGTTCGCGAAGTCATGCGCGAGGAGTGGTTCAAATTCTTCGATATGCTGACTCCATACGTGAACGATGAGGAGCAAGCGGAGATCGAAGCTTCCTTCTCTCCTACTGAGCATCCGGATTCCGAATTTGTTGACATCACAGACTGGTTTAATCGTGAAGATTAAGCTCAGCAAGTCAGCGAGTAAATTCTTAAAAAAGCTTGATGACAGCAGTCGAGAGAATGTTATCGGCAAAATAGGAATCCTCAAAACCTGTCTGGAAACTCAAAAAGTTTATCCACCTGAAGAACTTGACATCAAAAAACTCAAAGGTGAGTTAAAAGGGTTTTCAAGAATTCGCGTAGGCAAAATTCGAGTCATATTTCAAATTCGCAGTGTCACGAATGAGATATTCATTTATGACATCAACTATCGAGGCAATATCTACGATAGCTAGACTAGTTAAAGGTAAAGTCACTAACAACAGATAACTGATGCCCTACTCTCTGTTGTTACAGTTTGGGTAGAGCCTACCGTAGACGGTGCTTTTCACTTTGTCACTCTCAAGCCAAAACGATGAACGATACTGCGATTCCACTCTATAGCCGCATCTCGCTCAATCGA
>CAKZMO010000482.1 GCA_937128595.1 uncultured cyanobacterium
CGGTGCGCGGCTTCTCCATCAACGATTGGTTTTATATCAGCGCGTAGCACTATAGCGGAACTTCAGGTTCCCAAAGATAAGTCTTCAAATCAATTTTGTCGTTGGCATTGAATTGAATGCCTTCATGCTCCAAGAGCGATCGCTGAACATAATCAGTACCCTGCCGGAAGGGGGAGAGAGAGACTTCGCCTTTTGCGTTGATTACTCGCTGCCAAGGAATATCCGAGGACTTCATATCAACACGATAGAGAGCATATCCTACAAGCCGGGCTTGGCCTATCAGTCCGGCTAACTCTGCAACTTGCCCATAAGTGGCAACTTTCCCGGAAGGAATGCAGCGCACAACTTCGTAGATTGATTCATAGGATGAGGATGTTTTTTTCATCTCTTGCTGAATAATTACTAAATGTTGTGTTTCATAAAACATAAGAGATAAATCTATGAGCTGAAACTAAGGTCTATGTTGATTTAAGTAAACTTAAATGCTCGAATATGTAGTTTTAAAGATTCATAGAGTATTTGACAGTAAAAATAGACCGAAAGTCGAAAAAAAAAGAAAGTTATTTTTGAGGTGATAATGCTCAGAACTATTTATCTGATTCAATTTTGCTACAACATTGCATTGAATGACTAGGGGAGTCATCCCATACTATAAGAGCAAGAACGTTGGTTGTGTAGCACTATACGCTCATGCATTTTTTACTATGAAATCTAATCATGACTATGTCCTGGTCTTAGATAGAGAACCCAACGATGAGCAGTCTGTAGACATGCTGCTAGATATTTTGCAGTGTCCTACAGTAATTGCTGAGTCTGCGGATCGGGTCGTAGCACTGGCAAATCAAGGCATTCCCTATTTAATAATCTTGGTCGGTAATCATCGTCAGTGGTCAGCTCAACTGCTGCATGATTTGCGCTATGCCGCAGATGCGGTTGGAGGGACTATTTTGGCGCTTACAGACATGTATTCTCCAATGTGGACGGTGTCTGAGGAAAACCCAGGATTTGATGGGTTTTTAGTCCAGCCTTTGAAGCATGACGTGCTTATTTCATTGGTTCAATCGGCTTGGGCAAAGCATCTTTGCCGATCGCGCAAATCTCTACAGCGATCGCGCAAGACAGCAAATACATTTTCTTCTTGCGACATAGAATCAAGGCTTGAACTCAGTGCAGGCTGTGCTGTTTATTTCTAATGCTGAGAGAATGAACATCCATCACCTTTCAAAATAAATCACTCTTGGTTGCATCACAGTTTGTGACAGTTAGGCGATCGCTTCACGATAAGCAATTAAATTTTCATTTCATTTCACTCTGTTGTTTTATATCTCTTTTAGTGTTAGAAGACTCTTTGATTGTTGGAAATGGCAGAAAAGTCGTAGTCTGTTTTTTTCGTTACCAGGACTTACGTATTTTATTGAGATTGTGGGCGCTGAGCGTCCACAATCTCAACGAATTTATTCAGGCTGACACGAGTTATACGTAAGTCTTACTTACTATATTCTTAGTCTTTAATTTACTTTTCAGCCTTGACTTTTAGTTCAAAGAGTTACGATTTTTATGACGAATATAAAAGCGACTACCAAGCTGAAGCCGAGTTGGGCCGGTGGTGATTGGTTGTCCCGATGTGTGAACGGACTGATTCAAACGCCGCCTATTTACCGAGTGATGAAACGTCAGGCTCGGCAGGTACTCATTCGGACGGCTGAAAAGAATGGAATTCCCTGGAAACAAACCTATGAGGATCTGGAAAATTCGGGTCTAACCGAGGGATTGGACTCGATAGTAAATCCTCAAGTGACCTATCCTGACTACTACCAAGTTCCGTTTCATGCATACGATGAGGGAAATTTGTGCTGGTCAGCGGCATTTGAGGCAGAGTCGGCCACTTATTCAATGGCGCTGCGAGTCTGGCCGCAAGAAGAGGTGAACTGGCAATCTGCGAGCGATCGCCTTCGAGCTACATTTCATCACGCATTAGCCGAAACATTATGGCCTGATGATTCGACTGCTGAGTATGCGACTGTGAATCCTCGTGTTCCAGTGCGTGACGTTTTGGATGTGGGGTGTTCTGTCGGTCTTTCGACGCGATCGCTCCATCGGTTTTTCTCAATGGCTCAGTCTCAGTGGGGCGTGACCGTGAGAACCAGCGGTCTCGACCTGTCACCCTACATGCTGGCTGTGGCAAAATATCGCGATGTGGATCAAGAGATTACTGCCTGGATTCATGCCAACGCAGAGCAAACAGGTTTTCCCGATGAGTCTTTTGATGTTGTGACGTTCCAGTTCGTGTTGCATGAGCTGCCTCGTCAGGCAAGTCAGGCGATTTTTAGGGAAATGTGGCGCGTGCTGCGGCCTGGGGGCTGTCTTGCCATCGTGGACAACAACCCTCAGTCTCCGATCATTCAAAACTTGCCGCCCGTGCTGTTTACTTTGATGAAAAGCACAGAACCTTGGAGCGATGACTACTACACGTTCGATATCGAAGCAGCTCTAGCAGCGACAGGCTTCGAAGACGTAACAACCGTGAGTACTGATCCTCGGCACCGGGCGATCGCCGCGATCAAGCCCAATGAATCTAAGAAAAACAAGGTTGGGGCATTCTTGACGTAGGATCGCAAAGGGATAGACGTCGCTTGTATCGTGCGCAACGTGTTTGACATCTTGAAAACTCAGAGCATTGTCGATAGAGACGATCGTTTTGTTGCGCTCAGGATTGGCGATCGCCACTAATCCGCTCGTTCGTCCAGCACTTATACCTTAGGGTTTCACTGTTTCAGGACATTATCAATGCATCAAGACGACATCTTGCCAGGTAAAAGTTATCCTCTCGGCGCTACCGTTTATCCAGATGGGATTAACTTTTCTCTGTTCTCAAAAAACGCCACGTTCATCGAGTTACTGCTGTTTGACTCTCCAGAGGCTGTCTCCCCTTATCGCATCATTTCCTTAGACGAAAAACGACATAAAACATTCTACTACTGGCATGTTTTTGTCCGTGGGTTAGACCATGGTCAGGTCTATGGCTATCGGGTGCATGGCCCTTACAGTCCGGAGTCAGGAATGCGGTTTGACGCTCAAAAGGTCTTGCTCGATCCTTATGCGCGAACCACGGCTGGATGGAAAAGCTATGTCCGAGAGGCCGCGATTCAAGCCGGAGACAACTGTGCCCACGCCCTCAAGAGCGTAGCGGTTGACACTCGACAGTATGACTGGGAAGGAGACGAGCCGCTCAACATTCCCTACTCCACTAGCATCATTTATGAGATGCATGTGGGTGGCTTTACTCGAAATCCAAATTCGGGTGTTGCTCCAGAGAAGCGCGGCACGTTTGCAGGGCTAATCGAAAAAATTCCATACCTCAAAGAGTTGGGGATAACAGCGGTAGAACTGCTGCCCGTTCATCAGTTTGACGAACAAGATGTGGCTCCCGGTTTGAAGAACTACTGGGGCTACAGCACAATGGCTTTCTTTGCTCCCCACCACAGCTACAGCTCTCGAACCGATCCGATGGGGCCGATCGATGAATTTCGAGACATGGTAAAGGCACTGCATAGGGCAGGTATTGAGGTGATTCTGGATGTGGTGTTTAACCACACGGCAGAAGGCCACCACGAAGGGCCGACTTTTTCCTTTCGTGGTCTAGAAAACTCTGCTTATTACATCCTTGAAGACAATCCGGCTCTCTACAGCAACTACAGCGGCTGTGGCAATACGCTGAAGGCGAATCACGAAATTGTGGGACGCATGATTATCGACAGCCTTCGCTACTGGGTCACAGAGATGCATGTCGATGGCTTTCGGTTCGATCTGGCGTCGGTGCTGGCGCGAAGTCGGTCAGGAGACCCGCTGCAAGACCCCCCAATTTTATGGGCAATCGAATCAGAGCCCGCTTTGGCCGGAACCAAGATTATTGCAGAAGCCTGGGATGCTGCTGGCCTCTATCAAGTAGGCGAGTTTATTGGCGATCGCTTTGCTGAATGGAATGGGCCATTTCGCGACGATGTCCGCCGCTTTGTCAAAAGTGACGAAAATACAGTTCCAACGTTGGCTGCACGAATCATGGGCAGTCCTGATATCTATCCGCAGCCTAACCGAGAACCCAACCGGAGTATCAATTTCATCACTTGCCACGATGGTTTTACGCTCAACGATTTGGTGGCATACAATGAAAAGCACAACGAGGCCAATCAAGAAGACAACCGAGATGGCGCGAACCACAACTTCAGTTGGAACTGCGGCATAGAGGGAAATACTGACCATCCTGCTATTGAGGCATTGCGACTACGTCAGATGAAAAATTTGCTGACGATTATGTTTATGTCTCAGGGTACTCCCATGTTGCTGATGGGAGATGAGGTGCGGCGCACTCAGCTAGGTAACAACAACAGCTACTGCCAAGACAACAATCTCAGCTGGTTTGACTGGGATACCCTCGATCGCCACCCAGATTTACTGCAGTTTTCGCAACAGCTGATCGCTTTTACTCAAGCACTCGCCCTATTCCGACAAGAGCGCATTCTCAAAGTGAATTATGACCCTACTTATCCTTACATCATCTGGCACGGGGTGCAGCTAGGGCAGCCCGATTGGGAAGAAAATTCCCACAGCCTTGCGTTTAGCTTGTGTCACCCCCAGGCTCATGAAACCCTGCATGTGATGCTGAACGCTTACTGGCAGCCGCTGGCCTTCAAGCTGCCGCCGCTAGAGTCGAATCAGCACTGGCATCAGGTCATCGACACCTCTAGACCCTCTCCAGAAGATATCTTTAGCTCTGGAGGTGCTCGGCTGATCTCAGATGACACCTATCACGTGAAAGATCGCACCTCGGTTGTTCTTGTGGCAGGCTAAGGATTTGGCTGAGAACTTAAGCACGTTCTGCTAAGCCGTGATCGTTGATTTGGGCGGCACATAATCGACTCGCTCGACCCAGGTCTCGAAATTGCCGTCGGGTTGGAGGCGCAGCAGCCGGAACCCTGGTGTGCGATCGCCATCAACAGCAAATACGTCGCTGTTGGGCTTGAACTGAACGCAGGTGGATGGAGTCGCCAGATAGCGAATGTTAGCCTCTGTGCGATCTAGTTCCTGATGAACATGTCCAAAAACCACCGCTTTGACCTGAGGAAAGCGGTGCAAAATGGACTGAAATTCTTCCTTGTTGTCAAGGCCGATGGCGTCCATCCAGTTCGAACCGATGTTCAAAGGAGGATGATGCAGCGCCACGAGA
>CAKZMO010000483.1 GCA_937128595.1 uncultured cyanobacterium
AGGTCATCCATGAGTTGAATCTTTCCGCATCATTCCATGCTGTGCAACGCCGATTATTTTTTGCTCTTGAAGTCGTTTCCTTTGTTGGTAGAGGGTCGTTTTCTTTGGGAGAAAGCGTGAGGGTCTGCTTGGATTGTATCTACAAATTTTTCGTCTAACTCATCAGGTTCATCTTCTGTCTCATCTTCAGAGTTCTCTAAATCTTCTAGATCATTGAGCTTAGTCGTCGATTCGTTCACGGGGAATCGGTCTAAGAGCATTGTTGCCTGCCGCGCCGTTGTATAAAGGCTGGGCGGAAGATGGGGGACGTGGGGGATCTGAGACAAGAAATCGAGAGTGCGCCGTAAGATACGAACGATGTCACCTTCATCTAGAGACGTGTTGCTGCACAGCGTTGACCATTCTTCGCCGAGAGCCCACTGCTCGACTAAGCTAATCCATTCATATTCCAGCCAAATTGGAAACGCAATTTGGTAGCGATGCTGAATCTGAAAGAGGTGGCGTCGCAGGGGACGAATCGAGTTGAGCGTCAAGTCAATAGCTGGAGAAGGCTCGTAGTAAGTCCACAGTTCTGGGCGGGATACCTCTGTCACCATCGCCGCACAGACAGCGGCAAACTGTTGAGGCTCCAAATCCTCAAACTCCCCTGAAGTAATGGCGATCGCCAGCCATAACTCGTTGTCGCCTCGAATCGCAGCAGCAATGCGTCCGAGACTTGTGGGTTCGACTCCATTCATGCAGTTGAAGTGCTGCAAGATAGCGATGAGATTCAAGAATTCATGCCAGTAGCGCTGAGATTTTTTCCCGAGCTTCGACTTGCGATCCTCTAGTTCTAGCTCTAGCCTGTCGATACGCCGGATGCGTTTGAGCAGCTTTTTCGGATCTCCCCAGTCTCGGGCAGGATGCAGTCCTAGCTTTTTCTCGGTGACTGCAACCTTCGCGGCTTGTTCTTCAACTTCGGGAGGCGTTGGAGGCGGAGGTAGCTCTGGAATCTGGTTGGCGATCGCCCCTGTATCGTCGCTGCCAGGATAAATGTGTCCTGGTTTGGGTGCAGGTTCGGTTGGAACGTTAAGCTTCTCGACACTCTCAAGACGAGACATCTCGGCATATAGCTCAGAAACATCGATCGCCGTCACAACATACCAACGGTTGTCTGAACCCAGAGTAATCAGCAAGGGAGCTTGTCCAGGCCCAGGAACCTTCGCCACTAAGACTGCCGGAAGAGGAGGATTCCCCTTACCCTGCTTTCCTTTGAGACTCAGCAAGGTTCCGGACAACGCAAAAGAGATAGCGAGGGCATTTTCTCGATTTTGAGTCTCCCGTGCCTGCTGCTGAAGAGTTTTAAGCAGACGCCGCTCTTCCTTTAGGCGACCCGTCAGCTTCTCAAAGTTTGCAAGAACGTCGTAATCTTCTACATGAGCGACCTGGGCAACGAGGTGCTCGATATCGGCTTCTAGCTGGGCGATCGCCTTTTCCTGCGGAACCAGATGTAGCGTCGCTAGGTACTGCCCAAAGCTGTGTTCGATGAGATCTCTTGCTTCTTCCAGCGTGTGAATCTGCAAGAGATTGAGCACCATGCTGTAGCTTGGCGTGAATTGACTGATCAACGGATCAGGCCCGGACACAGCCAGATAGGCCGCTTCTGGTGCCCCTTCAAAGCGAGTTTGAACCGTGACCACATGACCCATATCGTCCATGCCTCGTCGTCCTGCTCGCCCTGCCATTTGCAAGAATTCTGAGCCGTTGAGCAGTCGATGACCCTGATCCGTTCGTTTCGACAAACTTGAAATGACTGTGGTACGTGCTGGCATATTGATTCCAGCCGCTAAGGTTTCAGTTGCAAAGACGACCTTAATCAACCCCTGCTGGAAGAGTTCTTCTACAAAGGCTTTCCAGGCAGGCAAAATGCCTGCATGGTGAGCCGCAATGCCACGATAGAGCGGTTCAACCTGGTCGGCACGAGCCGCTTCAGGGCTGCGCTCCAGAAAAGCATCAATTTGTTCCTTAAGCGCCATCGATTCGGTACGGCTGACGAGTGCTAACCCTCCAGCCTCTTCGACCGCGCGATCGCATCCCCGCCGACTGAAAATGAAGTAAATCGCAGGCAGCATATCTCGCTTACGGAGGTGATGCAGCACCGTGTGAATGCTGGCGGCTTTTTCTCTTCCTCGCTGTTTTCCTCGTCGCTTTAGCTTGGGATTAAGTGCAGTTCCCTTTTGGTTAAGCAGCGGATGCAATCCTTCAGGGTTACAAAAATGATACCGCAGCGGAATCGGGCGATAGTCGGAATAAACCAGCCGCGTCGGGCCATGCACGCTTTGAATCCAGTCGGTGAGCTGTTCACTGTTGGCCACTGTTGCAGACAGCGCCACAAGCTGAATCTCCGGCGGAGCATAGATGATCGACTCTTCCCAGACTGTCCCTCGCTGGGCATCGTTCATATAATGGCACTCGTCCAAAACGACGGCTTCCACCCGTTCTAAAGACGTGCCCACTTGTCCAATGCTCGTCCCGTAGAGCATGTTGCGAAAGATCTCAGTGGTCATGACCAAGATCGGGGCATCTCGATTCACCGACATATCGCCAGTGAGCAGCCCAACGTGTTCGGCTCCAAACTGCTCTCGGAAGTCTCGCAACTTCTGGTTAGAAAGAGCTTTGAGCGGCGTTGTGTAAAACACTCGATTGCCTCGGGCGAGGGCCCGATAAATCGCATATTCGCCCACTAAGGTTTTGCCTGAACCTGTGGGTGCGCAGACTACAACAGATTGTCCTGCCTCTAGAGCTGCGATCGCCTCTTTCTGAAAATCGTCAAGCTCAAATGGAAAAATTCGCCGTAGCGCATTTTCCATTTCTGGGGTTACAGAACGGGCAGAAGTAGGAACAGAAGAATCAGTTGTCGGTGAATTCACATGAAAACCATCGGGCTAGAAGTATTTGCAAGCTGAGTCAAAGGATCAAACGTTTTGCTAATCATGATGAGATCAAGTTGCACCCTTTTTGATCGCAAAGAACAAACTTATAGTTACTAGGGTACTAGACGTTCTAATGTTCTACACCAGTTGAGCAAAGCGAAATTTCTCGGCATCAAGACAAGCCAGAAGGAAAGATCGGGATTTTTGTCACAGAAGTTGGATTTTCGCTGGCATCTTGAGCATAGGTATGAAGCAGGTTCAAGAAGCGCTGAAAATCGAAACTGCGCGGATCACGGCGATTTCCAGCACGATCGACGCTTCGATGAGTTGTGATGCGATTGGCTGGAACCGGAAGTCTTGCCACAATCCAGGCTAGAGATTGATATTGAGCAGCTGTGTAGCCGCTATGGCCACTCTGATTTCCCCTCCCATCGCTAGGAGACTCAAGGGATGTATGGTAAGCGAAGTTGTTGACCGATGGGGGAAATTCGGGATGGGTTCGGACGGTTTCCGCGCCGTTTGGCCCCTCAAAAACAGAGTTTCCTGCCCCAAATGCACGCATCTGAGGATGCACAATATGAACGATAGTTCCATCTCGCTTAATTAGGCTGTGATAGCTCACCTGATCGGCATCGCGGGGATGATTTCGCTGAAACAAGTTAATAGCACTGCTGGCTGAACCTACCGTTTCATGAACCACAACGATAGGGGCATTGTTGACCTCATTGCCATATATGTCTGTGAGATAGCGCGGGCCGTAATTACTGGGATGAGCGGGAGCTAACTCTTCACGAGGCATGTAGGAAGAGACCGACACATTGCCAACATATCGAGCCGGAGCGATACCTATGGACGCTAAATCTGTCTGGTTCTGCCCTCCACCTTGAGCCAGATCGAGGCTGTTGTCTTGAACGGCAACCGATTGGTTGCCGATAGGTGGAATAGGCCGTCCAAAAGCCACTGGTGACAGAGACGTTAATTCTGTGGCCGTAAGCGGATGCTGAACTGAGTCAGTAGCATTAGCTTGCTCAGCAGAATGGAAGCTTAGGGCGATCGCCAACGCCACAACTCCCAATGCTAAAAGCTGCCAAGTCACAGTCCAGAAAATTTGCTTTAACTTTTCCATAGCAAAGAGATCATCGTTTACTCAATCAACCTTCTTCAGAATATTGCCCAAATATGTAAAACAACGTCATTTCAAAACTAAAAACTTATTGAGAGTCACAGCTTTTCATTATTGTACTGATACTTAAGCAAGATACCTCCCAACTGCGTCTACAACCCTATCCCAAAAAATCTCTAGTGGTAAAAAATCTGTGCAGGGGTGCTATTTTATGGACAATATTTTTACACCCTCAAAACTACTGAAGAAGAACAGATTGAGACGGGCATTTGAAAAACAAATGTATGATTCTGAAACTAAAATAGCCGATTTTATAGCTACAGCCATTAGCCTTAGGACGTTTTTGTAGCCGCGCGGCGCGCGGCTACAAAAACGTCTATGTCCTAAATAAGCTGATTACAGCTATAGAACTAGCAGCTATGGTTTGCTGAAAACTCTGCTGGATCATTGATTAGGTATTAGACAACACATCATAGAGCAAAAACAAGGGGGCATCTCATCTCGAGATGCCCCCTTGTTGAGACTCATAGCTGATGTTGATATAGGTTTTGATGTTGACAACTAAAACCTAATAGAACCAGCGAAGTCGTTGATTATGCCTCAAGAGAGGGCGAGGTAACAGCAACTGGAGTCGCACCACCGCTAGCCAAATCCAAGGGAAAGTTGTGAGCATTGCGCTCATGCATTACTTCCATTCCCAGGTTTGCACGGTTGATTACATCCGCCCACGTCGCAATCACGTGACCTTGGCTATCAATCACTGATTGGTTGAAATTGAACCCATTCAGGTTGAACGCCATCGTGCTGATGCCCAATGCCGTAAACCAGATGCCGACCACTGGCCATGCTCCTAAGAAGAAGTGCAAGGCACGCGAGTTGTTGAAGCTGGCATATTGGAAGATCAATCGGCCAAAGTATCCGTGCGCTGCAACGATGTTGTAAGTCTCTTCCTCTTGTCCGAACTTATAGCCGTAGTTCTGAGACTCAGTTTCTGTTGTCTCGCGCACCAGACTTGAGGTCACCAACGAACCGTGCATTGCGGAGAACAGAGCACCGCCAAAAACCCCTGCCACACCTAGCATATGGAAGGGATGCATCAAGATGTTGTGCTCAGCCTGGAACACAAACATGAAGTTGAATGTTCCCGATATACCCAGAGGCATTCCATCTGAGAAGGAACCCTGACCAATGGGGTAGATCAAGAACACTGCAGTTGCAGATGCCAAAGGAGCGCTGTAGGCAACACAGATCCAAGGGCGCATACCCAAACGGTAAGACAATTCCCACTGACGACCCATATAGGCAAATACGCCAATCAGGAAGTGAAACACGATGAGCTGGTAAGGGCCACCGTTGTACAACCACTCATCTAAAGAAGCGGCTTCCCAGATAGGATAGAGGTGCAGTCCAATCGCATTGGAGGAAGGCACAACTGCACCAGAGATGATGTTGTTGCCATAGATCAGCGAACCTGCTACAGGCTCACGGATGCCGTCAATATCCACAGGAGGAGCGGCGACAAATGCGATAATGAAACAGATGGTTGCGGTTAACAAACAAGGAATCATCAACACGCCGAACCAGCCTACATAAAGGCGATTGTCGGTGCTGGTGACCCATGCACAAAACCGCTCCCACAAGCTTGCGCGATCGCGCTGTTGGAGAGTTGTAGTCATGTTATGAAAACACCTAATTACAAATCACAAAATGGATAAGTATCGTGTAAAACTTGGAGACTATAAAGCCTCCACATCAACCATGTTATAAAAAGTTTTGAATCTGTTGACGAGAACGGAGACAATCTTTACTCTACTTTTTGAATTTATGTAAATTTTGCTGATTTCACTTCGTCATAATGACCTGTAGTTCTTGTTAATTAAAAGATGCAAGCACAGTATCATTTTCCTGAGTTTGTATACCCTTTGTTCTGCAACACTTTTCGCCTATGACTCAGTCTGTGGATGAAGACAAACGTGGGTGAGTGTAGGTTGTGGTTGAGGAACAAAACCCAACGTCTGCTTGGGTTACGTATGCTAACCATCCTACATAAGCGGTCAACATTTAAGGCGACCTACTTACTATCGTCTTCATGGTTGCAAGGCCTGACAACTTCTATCATGAATGGGTGGAGAACTGCGGGACGTTGTTTCGGTAGGCTGCGCGACTAACATGATTTCTCCAGAGGACGAAGTAACCAATCCCTGAGCCTCTACAATCGCCAAGGATTCGCCAGAGTTGAATCCGTTCGTAGTTAGATTAGCGCGATCGCTCCCTAGATTTAGCGAGGAAGGGGCTGAACCGTTGCCTTGTGGGTTTTCTCTCTGTACCCAGGGTACTGTCGGAGTACCTGTCGTGATGACATCGTCTGGGGTCTCGGGCAATCCCCCTCGCCCAGTTGAGATAAATTCACTTTGCTCTCCTTGGTTTTCGTTCGCTCCCACAGCACAGGCAGCATCAATGGGTGGCGTCGTCACTAAGGTTGTAGGCAGCTCAGTGAGTCCACGGCTCGGGTCAATCCCCAAGGTCAGAATTTCAACAGAACCGGCTCTTCCACCTCTTTGTGATAGTGCAGTGATGTCGTTGAGAGGTGTGAGTTCGGTTCTGAAGCTAATTCCAATTAGTCCTTGGGTCGTAATACGAATCGAGCCGCCATTGCCTGACTCCGCATTGGCAGTGATATCGCTGCCTGATGGCCCTGTGGGCGGAAATCCGCCAAGAATAAATCCGTCCAACGCTTCGATGACAATATTGCCGCCTGTCGCACTGTTCAAGGCGTTGGCTTCGATGAGGGATTCATTACTCAACGTCAGAAGATCTCTGAATCCTAGAAGCTGAAGGTTACCAGAACCCAGATTGCTATTCTGGGGCGATCGCTCTTGATTTGCCCCGGTCTCGGCACTAATGGTGCCGTTGTCTAGTGACAATCTCTCTCCTCTAACGGTAAGCGTACCTGCTGCTCCGTTGGGGCTGCTGACAGTAGCTCTAGCTCCGTCTTCAATACGGATCTCTCTTGCGTTGACGGTTAGATTTCCTGCCTCGCCTCCTTCTGCTGTTGCTTGGGCGGCAAGAAGGCTGTCTTGACCACTTAGCCGCACAGACTCGACTCGATTTTGTGGGGTATTGATAGTCACGTTTCCGGCGACACCTCCGGTTGCAGAAGAGGAAACCTCACTACTGCCCAAGATCTCAAAGATTTGTAGACCTTGGAGCGTGACATTGCCTGCGGTTCCATTGCCAGTAGACGCTGAAAGAACGGAGTTGTCAGCAACCGTTACTTGATTCGCTCGAACAGTGACCTCACCTGCATTCCCCTGTCTAGACCTCGCTTCAGCACGACTGCGTTCTGAGAGACGTAGCTCTCCTCCCGCTTGAATTTCCAGGGTTCCTCCAAGCCCCCCTTGGGTAGACGCGGAAACTTG
This sequence comes from uncultured cyanobacterium, assembly GCA_937128595.1. Classification (GTDB taxonomy): domain Bacteria; phylum Cyanobacteriota; class Cyanobacteriia; order CAKZMO01; family CAKZMO01; genus CAKZMO01. Next base: position 7,455 of record CAKZMO010000483.1, read on the forward strand.
GCTTCCATTCGTCAGATTGACATCTTGAGTGACAGAAAAGCTGAGATTGCTTCGAAGATTTGATTCTCTGGCGTTTTCAGTTTCAGCCACGATGCGAGAGCGATCGCTCACATCAATATTTTCAGCCCTCACAGTTAGGTCGCCAGCCGTTCCTTGCTGAGTACTGCTCACCGTAATTTGTGACCGATCGTCAACAAGGAGATCTCCGTTTGAAACTCTGATGTCAACCGACCCAGCTCGTCCACCTTGGGTCGATTCGGCACGAATGCTACTGCGTTCATCCAGGCTAATGTCGTCTCGGGAGACAAGTTGCAGATTTCCTCCACGCCCTCTGCGAGTAGAGGCGGAAATTGAGCTATTTTCTTGAAGTTGCAGGCTCTCCAAACCCGAAAGAACAACATTTCCACCCCGCCCGGAACGACTGTCAGCATTGATGCGTCCTTCGTTTCGCAAATTGACTTGCGGACTAATAATATCGAGGGTGACCGCTTGTGTAGAATCCTGATTGCTAATCGACACTTCAGCGCCATCTCTGATAGTGAGAGCAGCCGTCGTAATGTCTAGAGATCCGGCATCACCGCCAGGTTGCTCTGCTGCCACAGATACTTCTGCGCGATCGCCCCTCACCACCACTGATTCGCTGGCTCTAATACTGAGCTGACCTGCAATTCCAGTTTGAGTCGATGCGGAGATAGTGCTGGCGTTGACGAGAAGGGTATCGAGATTCCGAAAGCGAACCCGATTTCCCTCTCCACTCACTGTTCTCGCCGTAATGCTGGACTGGTTTTGAAGGCTCACAAGCCCCGCCTCAACATCAAGTTGCCCTGCCTCGCCATCTAGAGTGCTGCTGACACTAATATCGCTATCGTTTAGAGCCATCTGACCGATGGCGAGGCGTAAGTTGCCTGCGGAGCCACCCTGCTCCGACGCCACGGTAATGCTGCTACCATCTCTAAGACGTAGTCGTCCTTGCTCACCTAAAGAGCGGCCAAAAATCCGCAAATCGCCTCCCCTACCTGTTTGGGTCGTGGCCGTGATCTGACTCTCTCCTTGCAAGGTTAGCTGTACGAGTTGGGTTAGCTCAACATCACCGCCCTGTCCTGCTTCGGTCGTCGCGGCGATTCTCCCACCATTGGTAAGATTGACGGTTCGAGCATTAATTTCCAAACTGCCAGCGTCACCTTCTAGAGTGTTGCTCACAGAAGCTCTAGCCTGATTGTCCAGAGTTAGCTCAGGAGTGCTGATGCTGAGATCTCCGGCTTCACCCCCCTGTTCAGAACGAACCAATACTCCGCCTAGCAGTTCGCCATCATCTGAGGAAAATTCACTGCTGAACGACACCGAACCTCGGGCTCGAATGCTGACATCTCCAGCTTCACCCGTCTGGCTAGTGGCAGCAATGAGACTATCCTGCGCCGTCAGCCGATTGAGACCGCGAAAGACAACGTCTCCGGCCTGTCCAGTTTCAGTAGATGCGAGAATCCGACTGTTCTCCATCTGAAATTGCTCCATTCCTCGAAACCGAATCTCGTTTCCGTCTCCGCCTTCCGTGGTTGCGCGGATGGCAGAGTTACGGAGGGTGGCTCCTTCTGATCGGAGAACAAGTGCCCCGGCCTGACCATCTTGGGCTCGGACCGTCAACTCAGAATTTCCTAACGTGAATTGTCCTGTAATGATTCTCAGAGTGCCCGATTGGCCTGTTTGATCGGGTGTAGATTCAGGGGCGATCGCCTCTGCTGCAATGCGGCTGTTTCCTCGTACCAGAACTGAGTCTGACGCTTCGATGCGAATATTGCCGCTGGCTCCAGTTTCTGTCGATGCTGTGATTTCACTGCGGTTTCTCAGCTCCAAGCGTTCTAACCCCAAAAGCTGAATTCCGGCTTCGTCCCCAGCGCCATTCCCGTTTTCTGAGGTGGCTTGTAAATTTCCCCGATCTAGCTCAACCGTATCGGCTCTAACGGTCAACAATCCTGGCGTTCCGTTTTGGGCGCTACTGACACCAGCCGCTGCTCCTTGGTCGATGGTGAGAGTGCCTGTTTCCATCACCATATTTCCAGCCGCACCACCACCAATGGCTTCTACGAATAGTCCGGCAGCCTGTTCTCTCTCATCGTCGATGACCGTTCCCCGCAGCAGAATTGAATCTGTGGTGAAAACCTGCAAATCTCCAGCACGACCGAGCTGAGTTGAGGAGGCGGATATTCGAGTATCAATGACTTCTAATCGTTCTAGAGGATTTTCTTGGGTTCCCAGGCGGATGCTCCCTCCTCGTCCGAAATCGGTTTCAGCCGAAATTTCGATGCCGTCTTCCAGCGCTAAGGTTTGAGCTATGAACGTTAGGGTTCCAGCGCTCGCTGTGCCAACAGATTCTACTGACACTCGACCGTCTCCAGTGAGAGAAATTTGTCCAGTTAGAGCCTCAAAATCGATATCTCCTCCATTGGCGGTTCCTCGGGTCGAGGCTGAAATTTCGGCTCCATTTGTAAAATTGACCGTGAGGTTGGGGCGATCGCCATTGGTTCCAAATTGGAGACTTCCAGCCGGAACCTGTCCTTGAGTATCTGCAAAAATACCCGTTTGCCTTCTGTTTTCAACCTCGCCTACTCCAGCCAGAGTCACCCGGTTCATGTTGACTGTAATCTGACCTTCGGGATTGCCTGCCTGCGGTCGAGCTGTGTCGGTTGCCGTGACAGATAACCGCGCCCCATCCTCAATCCTTAGGCGTGGCCCCGTGAGAGAAATGTTGCCTGCTGGAGCAGCTCCTCCTGTTTCGGCGGAGATGCGGCTTTCTGAACCTGAAATCAGAACCCGATTGGGTGTATTTGCGGCTGGAGGTTCCGTAAGGTTGATCGCGATCGCCCCGCCTGTTGATGCATTAGAGGTGACTTCAGAATTAACTGAAACCTGCCCCCCATCGCGAACTGTAAGAGTTGCTGTGTCAATCGAGACCTCGCCTGCCGCCCCAGAGGTTTGCGTCACATTCGCAAGAGTTTCGATATCGCGGAGCGATCGCCCACTGCTTGCTAAAAGCGCACTGTTTAGCCCCTGATTCGGGTTAGGAGACGCTACGTTTGTATTTCCGCCAACGTTGCCCTGATTTTCCAGCGAAACCCGTAAATCATAGGTTTGTCCCTTTGCAGGTTCAGCTCCTTCGATAAGAGTACCGCTCGACGCAAAAGAATCAAACTGGCCAACTCCAGCGACATAACGCCCAGGTTCAGCAAAGACAAAGTCGAGGTAAGAATCAAGGCTGGCGATACTACCTGCACCTCCTAGGGAAAGATCTGCATCATCGTTGCTGGCAAGAAGTTCGCCTGTATCGCGATTGAAGATAAACAGCTCTGTGTCGATGTTGGTTGCTGTGCCCGCTGTTCCGTTGTCGATATCAAAGATACCTTGGCTATTCGCTGCTGAAACTTCAAAGGAATAGTAGTCAAAGCCTGTCTCTTGGTTAAAGTCGCGAGAGGCGTTTGCAAATGTTGCTCCAGGAAAACCGACCTGTTCAGCATCAGAAACGGTTCCGAAGTCCAACTCAGTCAGGGTCACATTGTCGAATGGATTATCAACTGTATCAAAATCAAACGCTGTTCCTGCTCCCGAGACGTTGATAGATGAAAGAGCCGTAATAGATACGGCTCCTGCATCTCCATCACCCAACGTGGAGGAAAGAACTTGTCCCCCGGAGCTGACATCTAAGGTATCAACATTGAGCGAAATGTCTCCTCCGTCGCTGCGGCTGCGAGTCCCTGAGCTAAGAAACCCGCTATCCGCTAGGGTCGCTGCTCCCCTGGGATCGTCTTGGTTGATTAGAATATCTCCAGCCTCGCCGCTATCGAGGCCGCTCGATGAGGTTGAAATGCCGCTGTTGAACCCAGACTCATTGAAGCCAGAAATGGTAATCGCGCGATCGCTCTCAATGACGATGTCGCCAGCGGCTCCTGTGCCGAGCGTTTCGGCATCAATTCGAGCGCCGCGCGTCAGGCTGAGGGAGTCTGTTTCGATGCGAATGTCCTGTCCTTGACCTGTTGAATTTCCACCCAACGTTGCAGAAATTGAGCTGTCGTCGAGTGATACAGCAAATTGATTTGGGTTAGTATTCGCCGTCTGAATACCGATAGATCCGGCGTTGCCTTCACCATTGGTATTCGATTCGATCGATGAACCGTTGCTCAATTCAACCTGGCCTGCATCAATATCAATACTGCCGCTGTTGCCAATCAACTCACTGCCAGCGGCGATCGCCCCATTCTGCAGCACGAGCATAGCGTTGGGATTGATAGTTTCTGAACCAAACGGATCGAGTGGATCGAACGGATCGAGCGGATCGAGTGGATCTAGGAAGGTCGAGACAAAGATGTTGCCGCCATCACCGCTACCCGATGTGCCAGCATCCAAGCGTGAACCATTCTGAATCGTTAAAGAATTAGTTGCATTGATGTCAACGAGTCCTCCATCCCCATTCGCTGATTCTCTAGAACGAGTGCTAATCGTGCTTTGATCTTCAAGAGAAAACGTATCGGCACGTGCAGTCACTGCTCCCCCTGAGCCATCTCCGAATGTAGATGCACTGAGAGCGGTTGAATTCCTAACAACGATCGTTGGTGCGTCGAGGGCGATCGCCCCCCCCTGACCCTCACCAAATGTTGTACTGGTCAGGGAACTTTGCTCACGAATATCAATGCGTTCTGAAGCAGAAATGCTAATCGAGCCGGCATCAACGTTTGCGTTGGCTCCTTCAACGGAGTTCGAAGACGTAATTCTGCTGTTGATAATGTTGACGGTGCGGGGATTTCCTCCTGCAAACACATCTGAAATATCTCCGATCAGCACTCGTCCCTGATTGCCGTTGGCGGATATTGAGCTGTCTTCGATGCTGATGTCATTGTCCGCTGCGATGAAAACGTCGCCCGCAAACCCATCCAGGGAGTTTTCAACGCTGACCCGAGCTTCGTTTAGGTTGACGCTTCCATCATTCGCAACCAGTCGAATGTTGTTGAAATTTACTCCACCTGCGTCATTGACGCTGTTACTCAAAATGTTGCTTTCCGTCAGGAGAATATCTCCTCCATTCGTAACGACTGAGATATCTCCACCGACACCTCCTTGACTCGAAGCGATCAAATCTCCAGCATTCACATTTCCGTTGTTTGCAGTGAGGTCAATCTTGCCTCCGTCTCCACCTAAAGCTCCTGTGGAAATCAAAAGCTGTGTTCCCGCAGAAACACCCCAAGGAGCAGCGTCTCCGGCTGTGAAAAGCTGTCCCGAATCTCCTCCGAACTGATCCTCAACCGTCAATGTCCATTCGCCCTGAGGAGTCAAGCCATCAAAAGTTCCCAAATCGCCCTGAGGCGCAAATGTCCCGTCGAAGGGAGCCGCGCTGTCTTGAATGGCGATCGCCGCATCGCTATCCAACACGGTGTCTTGAAAGTTGTCGTCAGAGCCTCCAATGCTCTCAAACAACACCACAGTGCGAGGGTCGTTTCTGGGATCGGTGGGATCATCAGGAGAAAACAGTTCGACTCGTAAGTCTCCTACATAGGTATGTTCTGCTGCAAACCGTACATCTAGATCTTGGATAAGCCCGATGCCATCGGGAACGGTAAAGGTGAAGGTAGATGTGCCTGATGTAACGCCAGGTGCTCCATCAGGAATAGGGCCTCCTCCATCAATGTCGATGGCAATTTGCCCCACACGGGTGGTATCAATGTTGCCAACGGTAAGCTCAGCTCCGGAGATCGAAATATCGCGTCCTGTTGTTCGAATGGTGTCGTCAACAGCCATCTCAAAATTGCCGACACCATTCCCGTCAGAATCTGCAACGAATGAGATATCACCTGTTCCTTCCGAAAAAGTCAGCTCATCATTCGCTAGGTTTCCGATCGTAATCGTATCCGTAGCTTCAAGCTCAATGGCTTCCCTCGAATTGATTTGGGTTCCATTGAGAATAATGTCTCCTAGATCACCGACCCCTCCTGTTGCCGTCACTGAAACCACGCCATCCGTACCCTCACGGCTAGAGGTAATCAGATCGCCGTTTAGACTCACACTACCGTTGGTCGCACTGAGGGCAATATCGCCACCATCGCCCGCTGCTGCCGCCGTAGTCACAAGGAGTTGGGTGCCGAGCGAAACGCCCCAAGGAGCAGCCTCTCCAGCCGCAAACAGCTGTCCTGAATCTCCACCGGCCTGATCCTCGACAGTGAGCGTCCACTCTCCCCCCGGATTGCCCCCGTCGTAGACACCCAGATCGTCCTGCGGAGCAAATCTCCCATCGAATGGAGCTGCATTGTTTCCAATAAAGTCAGGAGCATCACTATCTAAAACAGTGTCTCGAAAGTTATCTCCACCCCCTCCAACTGAATTGAAAAGGGTTGTCGTTGTGGCATTGGGATTAGTCAACTCGACGCGCAAGTCACCGACGTAGGTATGTTGCGCCGCAAACCTCACATCTAGATCCTGAATGTCTCCCGTTCCATCAGGAACGGTGAAGGCGAAGGTGGCAATTCCTGCCGTAATGCCTGGTGCTCCTGGAGGAATGGGGCCTCCAGCGTCAATATCGAAAACCTCAACCACCCCAAGAGCCGGAGATGTATCAATCGTGCCGACCGTAAGTTCTGCCCCAGCAATAGAAATGTCACGTCCACTGGTGCGAAGGGTGTCTTCAATATTCATTGCAAATGCGCCAAGACCATCAAAGTCGGCATCAGCAGTGAATGTAATTGTTCCAATTCCAGCTTGAAAGGTTAATTCATCATCTGCCAAGTCTTGGATTATGATGTCATTAGTGGCTTGTAGCTGCACATTCGTGTCACCGACCAATCCTTCTAGGGTTTCCTCAAAAATAGTGATATCTGCCCCTGGCAAATCGTCCCCCACGCCATCGCCATCATCCACAATCTGACCGTCATCGTCGTCGCTGATCCCAGCGCCATTTGCGATAGTGATATTTTCTGGGTCGAGCAAGAGTGTTCCTGTCGATCCATTGGGGGCAAGGGTTGAGACTGTGCCTCGATAAATCAGAGAGTCTTTGCCTGAGACTTCGATGAAGCCTCCATCTCCCGCAAACAGTCCGCCTTGAGCGCTGATGTTTCCGTAGAATTCAGTTTGCTCGTCGGCCCAAACAATCACCGTGCCGCCATTTCCTTGGGCGATCGCGTCTGCCGCAAGCGTTACTCCTGGAGCGATATAGGTGTTTTGGGCATGAGGTAGCGGCCCATTACCTTGAAAGTTGCCGCCGATGAAAATATTGCCGCCCCCTCCCTCACCCGACACATCAACTTGTGCGCTATCGAGAAGTTGGATCTGATTGCCGAGAATCTGTGTTGTGCCTTGAACTGCAAGCAATTCACCTCGGTGGACGACCGTATTTCCTTCTAGCGATAAAAGCTGCCCATTTCCGACAGCGAGACGGCCTTGGTTCTCGATGTTTCCAACCGCCCCTGCGCCATACTGAAGTCCGGGAGTGATGTTTACGGTCAATAACGGCGGGGCATCTGGGTCAGCAGCACTAAAGCTACTGCCATCGGGAAAATTGAAGCGATCGCTCGTACTCGCCACAAACGATCCTGCAAGGTCGAGGGATGACTCTGGCCCAAACACGATGCCGTTGGGATTGAGCAGAAACAGGTTGGCATTCCCCAACACGCCCAGCCGTCCCATGATGTCAGAACGATTGTTGCCCGTTACGCGACTGAGAATATTCGCGATCCCGTCAGGATTCGCAAAATAAGCTCCTCGACCTGCCTCCACATCAAATTCAGTGAAGCTATGAAAGAGGTTTTCTCCTCGAATCGCTCCTCCATCAATGCGATCGCTCTCCAACCCACGAACCACATCTTGGGTAACCTGAGACGACTCACCTCCCAACGTAGCGTCTGGAACTATTTGAGCGTCTGCATCAGAAAGAAGAATCCAAGGAGATAAGACAACACCACAGGCTGCGATGGCGATCGCCATCTGACCAGAATGAATGGAATTTAATGTCATGACGTGTGAGGAGACTCTCAGTAGTTGTGCGGATTGATGGCGTTCGCAGGTTTTCCGCCGATCTTAACCGATACACGAAGAATAATGACAAGGGATTGCTGGGTCTAACCCCTCAGCAATCAAAAGACAAACAAAATTCAGAATATGTGGAGATTTTGCGATGTCTAAATTTTTTTGAATTCGGCGTTGCACATTTGAAGAATGATTTTCGTAAAGACATAGCACTGCGGCCCCTACAAGAGGCAGGGCTGATCTATTGAGGGGAGAAAAGTGAATATAGGAAAGGAACACCCGCATGACCATTCCTTCCCATGAGCCTAATCACCCCTTTCAGCAGATACGCGACTACCGCACCCAACCTGTATACCCGCTGTGGGCAAGTTTGGTGCCGGGGGTGATGAAAACCATGAGCGGCTGCCATGGCGATCGCCCTATCTGAGGTACAGGGCCTATGTCTATGCTGACAAAATGCGGCTGAGCCACTTAGCTCTCCTGCAAGACCGACCTAATTTGAGCGATCGCAAGAGGCTAACGGCTACCGAGTTGTGCGAAAACGGGGCAACCTTCGCGT
>CAKZMO010000484.1 GCA_937128595.1 uncultured cyanobacterium
GCAGGTGAGTTGGGGTGGGGTGCGGCAGGCGGCGGTGCGGTATCGGCGGTTTCCGTTTTTTACGACATGGGCGGGCCTTTTTAACACCGGTGGAACTCAACTCCCGCCACTGATGATCGCAGCCTTCTTTACTGCGGCGGGTGCGGGGCTGTATGCGCTGGCGCATCGCGTGCTGACTTTGCCCATGACATTGGTTGGCTCCGCGCTTCAGAGCGTCTTTCTCTCAAGTGCGCCAGAAGCCCTCCGCAACAATCAACTTGGTGAAAAAGTTCATCACTTGCTGGATATTCTCACTCAGATCGCGGTCTTGCCAGCGGCGATTCTAGTAATAACCGGTCCTGATCTTTTCGCGATTGTTTTCGGCGAAGAATGGCGCCAAGCCGGCGCGCTTGCTCAGTGGATGACGCCTTGGTTGGTATTGCAGTTCTGTACCGGACCTCTGACTATTGTGAATGCGGTTGCAGAAAAGCAGCATTTGGGACTGATCATGCAGGTGCAGCTTTTCACGGTTCGAGTCATGACGCTTGTCATCGGCGCTTACTATGGTGACATTGTCTTTACCATCATTTTGTTTTCGATTGGCAGCGCTGTCTCTTATTTGATCTTCTTGTGGGTGGTGCTTTCGATTGTTGATGTTTCAATCATGGTTTACTTGAAGTCTCTCCTAAGGGCGTTCGGATTTGCCACTTTTATCATTGCGCCCATGTTGTTGTTTCCTGACTTCTTGCTGGATTGGGCGACATTTGCCGTTGTCGCCATCGCCGTCACTAGTTTGGTGAGTGCACGTTTTGCTGTGCTCTTTCGATACCAGTACTGAGTTTCATGAAAAAGTATTTGAATCCGGCAAACTACGCCAGACGCGCCTTCGGCCTCGTCAATCGTCATCTCCTCGGACATGACGAGTCGGCATTGGCTCCAGACCACGACCACCCACTGCGCCATCCACCTATCTTTTTCCTGGGTGCGCCACGCTCAGGTAGCACCTTGGCGGTTCAGGTCATCACGGATGCGCTGGATCTCGGATACATCAGCAATCGCCATTGCCAGTGGTTCAGTGCGCCGGCGTTGGCGAAAACCGGTTCAGTCCGATAGGCATCGCTCAGCATTCAGTGCATTTCAGCTAAAATATGGCGAGCCTCATGCAGACATTTCATCGGCATCATTCGCTTGTCGGAAATGATAAACCAGATACTGTCTTGCGACAGATACGCGTCTATCAATCTAAAGGATTATCCCTTATTGCAAGCTCATCCTTCCAGACCCAAAGCCTGCCGCTCCTACATATTCTCTCGCAGCTTGATGACCCGATCCCCATTGTTTTTATCAATACCGGTTATCTCTTTCCGGAAACGCTCGACTTTCGCGATCACATCGTCAGCCATTTCGGGCTTCGGTTACGGGAGATCCGGCCCGCGATCTCGAAGTCAGAGCAGCGCGACTCCGAAGGCCAACTGTTGTATGTGAATCATCCTGATCGGTGTTGCGATCTAAATAAGGTGGCGCCGATGGAGCGGGTGCTTGCGGGGGTTGATATTTGGATCAGCGGCGTTCGGTCTGATCAGACAAGTGCCCGGCGTCAATTACAGGTCGAACAACCAGGGCCTAACGGCGTTTTGCGTGTCATCCAATGCTCGACTGGTCCGCTGACGAAATCGAAGACTATCGAGTCGCGCATGGCCTTCCTGCGCATCCGTTTGACGCCCGAGGGATTGTTAGCGTTGGCTGCGAGCCTTGTACCACCATGGTCGCCGAGGGCGACGGTGCGCATCGCGCAAGACGTTGGCAGGGACGTACCAAGACTGAATGTGGCTTGCACACGCACCTAGCGCAGAGCGAGAAGGGCCACAACGGATGAAGATTGTCGTCACTGGCGGAGCCGGCTATGTTGGGTGGAGCCTCGTCGACATACTACGACGCAGACCAGAGGTCGTGGAGATCGCGGTTCTAGACAATTTTCGCCGTGCAAATTACGCGGTCCTCTCCCTGCGCCGCCTGCAATCGACGCCTAAAATCCAGGTTTTCAGAGACGATGTTCTAAACTCCAGGGGGCTTAGGACGATGCTCAATGGCGCCGATGTCGTCTGCCACCTCGCCGCAGTGGCTCGCTCGCCCTACAGCAAGGAAAGTCCGCATGAATTCGACCAGATCAATCACTGGGGTAGCGCCGAGATCTGCTATGCGGTTGAGGATCTCGGCATTCCCCGGCTCGTCTATATGAGTAGCGGCGCGGTTTACGGCCAGGGGGATGCTGAATGCACCCCCGATTCCCCAGTCAATCCCATATCCGCGTATGGCGATTCGAAGTTTGCTGGTGAACGGCAAGTCGAGCGCCTAGCAAAACGGACGGATGTCTTCATTTTGCGCTCGGGAACGGTGTATGGGCTGAATCCTTGCGTTCGTTTCGATACGGCGCTCAACAGATTTTGTCTGCATGCTGTCCTCAATAAGCCCCTACTTATCCATGGCGATGGGCAGCAACGGCGCGCTGTGATTCATATCGATACGGTTGCCAGACTGCTTGCGCATGCCGCACTTGGTGATCTCGACCCCGGCCTCTACCATGCTGTCGACGCGAACCCCTCAATCGCCGAAGCCGTCAGCCTGTTGCGCACGATCACGCCAATCATCGAGTACAACCATGTCAATCAGCGGCAGCGGCTGGGGAGTCTGATCCTGGCACAGGATGCCCGCTTATCCCACTACCAACAGGCGGCGCCGGACATCCGTCAGACCCTAGCAACGATGCTGGTCGAGATGGGCTTCCCGTTGATGAGCAACTCAACGGGTCAAACACAAGACCTGAACGGAGCGACAGATGATTGAGCTCACACTGAAGTATAAGGGTGCGCGCCACTACATCCACGGTGGTGACTTTTACAACGCTATCGACGAGCACCTGACGCAGCGGCTCGGCGGCCATCTGACGCGCCTGGCCTTCAAACGGTTTGCCCGCAATCAGTGTCGGTTATTGCTGGAGCCTCCGACAGACATGTCGCCTGTAATGGGCAATGGCTCCTGGTGTACCGCCTCTGGCGAGGCGCAACGATTCTGGCTGTATGAGTCCGACACCCCGGTAACAGCGTCCTATCCTTTTGACGAGGATGCAATCACCACAGCGGCGGCAATCAACGAGAACAGCATCCTGGGGCAGGGTTGCCACAGCTATACAGCGATTGAAAATATCATCGCCTTGACCAAAATGCTGAATTATGTGCTAACACCCGACATTGCTGGGAAGTGGCTGTTCGGCCAACTTGACGTGAACGCCAAATTACCGAGCCATTGGGATGAGATGCGCATCGAGCGCTATCTCTGTATGGGGTCAGGCTTCAGCCGTCACCATATCAACATTGACGGTAATGAACTGGGTGAGATTCGGTTTATCGTGGGTGAGCCATGAGCAACATTCGTGCGATTGCGAGCTATCTGCCGGAGACACGCTTAGACAACCGTCGACAAGCCGAGAAATTCGGCGAGTCTGAGTCTTTCATAACAGAGAAGATCGGTGCCAGCAGGTTACCGATCATGGATGCATCGCAAGACGCCTCCGATCTCGCTGTTCCTGCTGTGCAGCGGCTCTGTAGGGAGCAGGATCTCAATCCTGAAGCGATCGATGCGCTGGTCGTCGTCACGCAAAATGGTGATGGTGAGGGGTTGCCGCACACGGCGGCGATTCTGCATGCCAAGCTCGGTTTAGCATCGACGGTCGCTGCCTTTGATCTCTCATTGGGTTGTTCCGGTTATGTTTACGGTCTCAGTGTCGTCAAAGGGCTCATGGAGCAAGCCGAGCTGAAAAACGCGGTGCTCGTGACGGTTGACCCCTACTCGAAGGTGATCGACCGTGAGGACCGGATTACATCGTTACTCTTCGGCGATGCTGCCACCGCGACCTGGCTGAATGCCGAAGGGGCCTGGGAGATCGGCAGGCCGATGATGGAGACCGATGGGACTGGAGCCAAAGCCCTCTACGTCATCGATGGGCGGCTGCACATGAACGGGCGTGAGGTCTTCAATTTCGCCGCTGTTCGGGTTCCACAACAGATCAATCGCTGGCTCGACGAGCATGGCCTTGCGCCCACCGATATCGATCTGTTCTGTCTGCATCAGGGCAGTGCGTCGATTATCGACGCGATCGCGCGACGCTACCCAGACGTGAGGGGGCGTTTCGTCAAAGATATCGAGGAGACTGGGAACACCATTTCCTCCTCAATCCCTTTGTTATTAGAAAAGTATGTCATGAATGCCTCGCTGAACCGCGTCCTCATCTGCGGCTTTGGCGTAGGGCTCTCCTGGGCGACCAATGTGATACAAAAGGTGAACGCTAATGGTTGATCAACAAAAGATCCTGGACATCTTGAAAGCCTCTGGAAGCGATGTCGAGCCATCGACCGAGGATTTTGATCGTAGTTT